>JAEZBZ010000248.1 GCA_023412745.1 Pseudomonadota bacterium
CACAAACCGCCGGTAGCGTTCAGTATCGCACCGTGCACGAATGATGATTTGTCGGACGCCAGCCACAGCACCGTATCGGCGATCTCGCGCGGTTCGCCGGCGCGGCCGATCGGGCTGTTGGCACCAATGGCGCGGGCGGCTTCCTCACCACCGTGCACTTCGTGAATCTCGGTGATCACCGGTCCCGGGCGCACGCCATTGACGCGGATGCCTTCGCGTCCGACTTCGCGGGCCAGCCCCATGGTGAAACTGTCGACGGCACCCTTGGTCGCCGCATAGTGGGTTTCCTTCGGCAAACCGCCGAAACTCGCAGCCCGCGACGAGACGTTGACGATGGCGCCACCGTTGCCACCGTGCAGCGTTGACATGCGCCGGATGGCCTCGCGGGCGCAGTAGAAGTAGCTGAAGATGTTGGTCGCGAAGATCTGCTGGATCTGCTGAGGCGTCATATCGTCCACACGCGCCGCGCCCGCATACATGCCGGCATTGTTGACCAGCGCGGTCGTGCGACCCAGTTGCTCATCGACAGTCTGGAACATCGCCGCGACCGCTTCCGGGTCGGCGACATCGGCGCCCACCGCAATGGCATGCCCGCCCGAGCGCGCAATCTGATCGACCAGGGCGTCGGCTGCGTCGCGGCTGCGGTGGTAATTGACGCAAACCGCATATCCAGCCGCCGCTCCCGCCAGAGCCACGGCGGCGCCAATGCCTCGGCTTGCACCTGTGACGACCATCACCTTCTCGGACATGCGTTCGCTCCCCGTGGTCATTTTGAATGTCCTCGCGACCTCGTGACCGCGCAGGCCTGCTTTGTCGCGAACTGTAACACCGGCTGCGCGTTCAATGACAGGCATCATGCATCAGACAAGGCGAGTGTCATGGGCGAGAAGACATCCGAGACGACCGACAAGAAACCGGAGAAAGAGCGCGAGAAGCAGCAGCCCGGCAAAATGCATCCTGCGGGGCAACACGCGCGCCCCGAATTGACGGACGAAGAGGCGACGCCCGGGACTGGCGCGCTGCCGGATCAGAAGAAGAACGGCGACGTCGATCCGGCCGTCGGATGAGCGCGCGATGTCGCGGCCGCAATGGCGCAGGTGAAAACGGACCGGATGGCTGGTTCGAGGTTCAACAAGCGGCGGTCGAGCGATCCCGGCCCAGCGGGGCAAGCCACTAGATCATGCCCGGCTAGACGTTTCGTCCTTGCGGGCCTCCCACTTGCTGCGCAGCAGCGTCGTGACATGTTCTATGGTTTTGCCGTCCGTCTGCGATAGCCCGATTTGCGTTGCATCGCCCTAGAGGCTTCGTTGCCGTCCAAGTATCCGTTGAACAGCTTTGTCAGGCCAGGTCGACAAAGGCAAAACTGATCTTCGCCTCGAACGCTTCGCGTCCATAGCCGCGCCCCTGATTGCGGCTGCGATCCAGATCCCTCCCCCGGCCGTCTTGGCCTCTCAATCGATCTTGTTGAGACCGACGCCGCCGATCACGCACCCCTCAGGCTTGCATTCAACCGCAAATTCGTACGCGGTCGGCCGCGCGCGGAGTTTCGTTCCTGGCGTCCACGACGTTGCAGCCTTTGGTTCGAAACCATCGGCAAACAGCTTTTACTGGAAAGCATCGCGCGGACCGAACTTACCCCGCGCTTCCGCCAGACCGGCGGCCTAATACGCGGGCCTGTGTGATTTCCGCGCTCGGCGGTTTCAGCCGGCGTTGACCGTCCAAGGATCGTAGGTGCCGAACGACCAGACATGGCCTCCCGGATCGCGGCAGGAATATCCGCGTCCGCCATAGTCGGCGTCCTTCAGCGGCATGACGATCTCAGCGCCGGCTGCCACCGCCTGCGCATGATGGGCATCCGCATCATCGACGATCATATAGATCGACTGCGTGCAGCGCCCTCCAACAGCGTTCGGCTGGATCATGAACCTGCTGTAGGGCGTCTCCACATTCGGGCCGATCATGATCATGCCGTTGCCGAAAGACAGCTCGGCATGGACGACCTGGCCCGCATCGTTGCGATAAACCGCGTGTGGCTTGAAACCGAAGGCCCGACTTAGCCAATCGACCGCCGCCGTCGCGTCGTCATAACGCATCGTCGAAATCAATGTCGCCGTCGTGGCCTTCGGTCCTGCCGTCATTCCAATCCCTTTCGCCGGACGATGATCCGATCAGTGGTTGTCGCGCGGAATACCCTTGGTTTCCGCGATCCGCTGATACTTTTCGGCGTTCTTCAGGATGGCGCCCTCGCTCATCTCATTCACGAGGCCGCGCTGGATTTCCTGCCAAGGCGTCTGGCTTTCGGGATACTTGTAGCCGCCGTTGGCCATCAGTTCCTTGCGCCGCTTTTCGAGCTCTTCCTTGGAGATCAGGATATCGGCGCTGCGCTTGTTGAGATCGATGCGCACGCGATCGCCGGTCTTCAGCAGCGCCAAGCCGCCGTTGCTGGCAGCCTCGGGCGACGCATTGAGGATCGACGGGCTGCCGGATGTGCCGGACTGGCGGCCGTCTCCGATGCACGGCAGCGAGCCGATGCCCTTTTTCAGCAGATAGGCCGGCGTGCGCATGTTCACGACCTCGGCCGCACCCGGATAGCCGATCGGGCCAGCACCGCGCATGAACAGCAATGTGTGCTCGTCGATCTCCAGCGCGGGGTCGTCGATGCGGGCGTGATAATCCTCCGGCCCGTCGAACACCACCGCGCGTCCTTCAAACGCATTCGGATCCTTCGGGTCGGACAGATAACGCTTGCGGAATTCGCCATCGATCACCGACGTCTTCATGATCGCGCTGTCGAACAGGTTGCCCTTCAGGTTGAGGAACCCGGCCGCTGCCAGCATCGGCTCGTCGTAAGACTTGATGACGCGACGATCGTCCGAGAACTTGCCTTTGCAGTTCTCCAACAGCGTCTTGCCGTTCACCGTGGTCGCGACGTTGTTGATCTTGCCCTTGGCGATCAGCTCGGCCACCACCGCCGGCACGCCACCGGCGCGGTGATATTCCTCGCCCAGGTACTCGCCCGCCGGCTGCAGATTGACCAGCAGCGGAATGTCGTAGCCGATGCGCTCCCAATCATCGTTGTTGAGTTCAACGCCGGCGTGACGCGCGATCGCGTTGAGATGGATCGGCGCGTTGGTCGAACCACCGATCGCCGAATTGACGACGATGGCGTTCTCGAACGCGGCGCGGGTCAGGATCTTCGATGGACGCAGATCCTCATGCACCATTTCCACCGCGCGCTTGCCGGTCAGATAGGCCATTTCGGCGCGCTCGCGATGCGGCGCGGGGATCGCGGCGCAGAACGGCAGGCTCATGCCCAGCGCTTCGGCCAGCGAGTTCATGGTCGAGGCCGTGCCCATGGTGTTGCAGTGTCCCGGCGACGGCGCCGAGGACGCGACGAGCTCGATGAAGCCCTTGTGGTCGATGTCTCCCTTGGCCAGCAGCTCACGCGCCTTCCAGACGATGGTGCCCGAACCGGTGCGCTCGCCCTTGAACCAGCCGTTGAGCATCGGGCCGCCGGACAGCACGATGGCGGGGATGTCGACGGTGGCGGCGGCCATGATCTGCGCGGGCGTGGTCTTGTCGCAGCCCGTGGTCAGCACGACGCCGTCGATGGGGTAGCCATAGAGGATCTCGACGAGACCGAGATACAGCAGATTGCGATCGAGGGCCGCGGTCGGCCGCTTGCAGGTTTCCTGGATCGGATGCACCGGAAACTCGAAGCAGATGCCGCCAGCTTCGCGGATGCCTTCGCGGGTGCGCTTGGCCAGCTCGATATGGTGGCGATTGCAGGGGGTGATGTCGGAGCCGCTCTGCGCTATGCCGATGATCGGCTTGCCGGATTGCAGTTCCTCCAGCGAGAGGCCGTAATTCATCATGCGCTCTAGATAAAGCGCCGTCATATCAATGTTGTTCGGGTTGTCGAACCAGGCTTGCGAGCGAAGCTTCAGTGGCTTGCCATCGGTCTTATTGGCCATTTTCCGTCCCTGTAAGTTTTGTGACCCTTGGTAACAACAGCCCCATCTGTCCGCTGCCTGAGGTCAACCACCACTCCTTCGATACCACGGCGTAGCGAGGGGTCGTCAATCAAACAACACTGTAACGTGCAAATCACGGCTTGGGTCGGGGGGTTCTCGACTTTCTGTCCCGTCTCGGGCAAGAACCCGACTAAGGCCATGGAGTAAAGAGACAGCGGGCCATTTCAAAATGAACATCGTTATTGTCGGCGCGGGAATAGTCGGGGTCACGGCTGCGCACAGGCTACTGGATCAGGGCCATCAGGTCACTCTGATCGACCGCGGCGAACCAACAGCGCCGCATCGCGGCAACGCGGGCATCATAGCCCACACGGATATCCTGCCGCTGGCCTCGCCACGCATGATCATGCAGGCCGTGAAGTGGCTGATCGATCCCGTCGGGCCGTTTGCCGTGCGCCCGGCCTATCTGCCGCGGTTGACGCCCTGGCTGGCCCGTTTCCTACTGGCCGCACTGCCGAGCCGCATTGAACGCTCGATCGAGGGCATCGCACAGATCCAGGCGATGGCGCTCCCGGCTTGGGAACGCCTGCTGACGCATCTGGGCATGCCGGGCGAACTGAACCATCACGGCATCCTGTACGTGTTCGAGAACCTCGAGGCGTTTGAGCGCAACAAGCCACAATATCAGCGGCAGGTCGAACTCTCGATCCGGCTGGAATTGCTGGATGGCGCGGTGCTGCGCTCCATGGAACCGGCGCTGTCGGAGCGCTTTCAGCGCGCCGCGTTCTATCCCGACGTGGCGCACGTCAACGACCCGCTTGTCCTGACGCAGAAATTGGCCCTCGCGGCCGCCAACCGCGGCGCACACTTCGAGCAGGCGCGCGTCAGCGGTGTCGCCATCGCCAATGGCGATGAGCCGGTCGTTGTGCTCGAAGGTGGCAGATCGATTGCCGCAGACCGGCTGATCATTGCGGCCGGTGCCTGGTCGAAACCGCTCGCGACGGCGCTGGGCGATGCCGTGCCACTGGATACCGAACGCGGCTACAATGCGACCATGACGGAGCCCGGGGTCACCCTCACCCGCCCTGTGCTTTTCGACGAGCATGCGTTCATCATCACGCCGCTGCAAACCGGCTTGCGCGTTGGCGGCGCGGTCGAACTCGCCAGCACGTCCGCGACGCCCAACTGGCAGCGCGTCGAAGCGCTGATGGCCAAAGCGCGGACGTTTGTGCCGGAACTGAAGGATGGCGGCCGTACCGACTGGATGGGCTGCCGCCCGTCGCTGCCCGATACGCTGCCGGTGATCTCGCGGTCGCGCTGGAGCCCGAAAGTGATCTATGCGTTCGGCCATTCGCATCACGGGCTGACGCAATCGGCCGCAACCGCGGAACTGGTCGGTGCGCTGATCGCGGACCAACAGCCGGCGGTCGATCTGTCGTACTACAGCGCCCAGCGCTTCTAACGTCTTCCGGAGTTCAAGACCTTGGCAAATCACACCTTCTTCTGTGTGGACGGCCACACGACGGGCAATCCCGTGCGGGTTGTCGCGGGTGGCGCACCGGTGCTGTCCGGCAACGACATGATCGAGCGACGCGCCCACTTTCTCGCCGAATTCGATTGGATCCGCACCGCGCTGATGTTCGAGCCACGTGGTCACGATATGATGTCGGGGTCGATCCTGCTCCCGCCGACGCGGGACGATTGCGACGTCGCGATCCTGTTCATCGAGACGTCCGGATGCCTGCCAATGTGCGGACACGGTACCATCGGCACGGTGACCACCGCCATCGAGCGCGGGCTGGTCCAGCCGCGTTCGCCGGGGGTGCTGCGGCTCGATACGCCAGCTGGTGTTGTGGTTGCCGAATACGGCCAGAACGGACCTTTTGTGGAATGGGTGCGGCTGACCAATGTTCCGTCATATCTCCACGCTACGGACCTCGAAGCGGATGTTGAAGGCTTCGGCCGGCTGAAGATGGATGTCGCCTATGGCGGCAATTTCTACGGCATCATCGAGCCGCAGGAGATCTTCGGCGGCCTCGAAACGCTGACGCCGAGCCGCCTGCTGGCGCTGAGCCCTGTCATCCGGCGCACCTTCAGCGAGAAATTCAGCTACGTGCATCCGGAAAAACCGGAGATCCGGGGTCTCAGCCACATCATGTGGACCGGCAAGCCGACCAAGCCCGACAGCAGCGCGCGCAATGCGGTGTTCTTCGGCGAAAAGGGTCTCGACCGCTCACCGTGCGGCACCGGCACGTCGGCACGCATGGCTCATTGGGCGGCGCGCGGACAACTCAGCGAGGGCGAGGACTTCGTCCACGAGAGCATCATCGGATCGCAGTTCGTCGGGCGCATCGCCGGACGCACCAAGGTCGGCGATCACGATGCCATCATCCCAAGCGTACAGGGGTGGGCGCGGGTGACGGGCCTCAACACCATCTTCGTCGACGACCGCGACCCGTTCTGGAAGGGCTTCCAGGTCGTCGACTGATGGGAAAGCGTCCGTGTTGATCAGCTATTGGCTGGCCACGGGCGCCCACTTTCGAGCAAATAGCTGCGATCGATGGCTGCCAGATCGGGGCAGCCGATCAGAGCCTGCGTGTTATCGATCTCCCCGCGCAGGATATCGAGCGAGCGCGCGACGCCGGGTCCGCCGCCCGTCGCTAGCCCATAGAGGAATGCACGACCGACAAGCGCCGCCTTGGCACCGAGCGCCAGCGCCTTGACGATGTCGCTGCCGCGTCTGATGCCGCTGTCGATCAGAACTTCCGTCTTGTCGCCAACCGCGTCGACAATGCGAGGGAGCGCGGCAATGGCAGACGGCGCACTATCCAGCTGGCGGCCACCATGATTGGACACGATGATTCCGTCGACGCCATGGTCTACTGCAATCCGGGCATCCTCGACCGCCAGCAGCCCCTTGATCGCAATCTTGCCGGGCCAGATCTCTCTGATCCAGGCCAGATCTTTCCAGCTGATCGACGGATCGAATTGCGTGGAAACAAACTTCGACAACGGAATGATGCCCTGCTCCTGGCTCTGCATGGCTGCGAAATTTGCAAACGTCAGCCCAGGATTGTTCATCAGACGCCAAAGCCATCCCGGCCGGCTCGCGAACTGCATGACGTTGGACGGCGTCAGCTTCGGCGGAACGGTAAACCCGTTGCGCGTGTCCCGCTCGCGGCGGCCATGCGCCGCGAGATCCACCGTGATCACCAGCACCTTCGCGTTAGCGGCTTTCGCGCGCTCGATCAGTCGACGCATCAGCGTTCTGTCTCGCAGCGCATAAAGCTGGAACCAGAAATCCGGATGATGCGGCGCGATTTCCTCGATTGAGGTGGTCGAGTTCGTAGACAGGCAGTAACCGATGCCGGCTGCTCGTGCAGCTCGGGCGGCGAGCACGTCACCTTGCGGCCAGAACGCACCTGCAAGTCCCGTCGGTGCCAGCATGAATGGCATGGCCATATCCTGGCCCAGCACACGTACGGCGGCGCGCCGCCCACTTACGTCGACGAACATCCGCGCATTGAAGGTGATTTTGTTGAAATCACCGCGATTGGCGCGTAGCGTGATTTCGTCTTCAGCACCGCCATCGAGAAATTCGAAGATCGGCTTTGGCAGCTTGCGCCTAGCCTGAAGGCGCAGATCCTCGATGTTCACAGTGGCTGGCATGTCGCGTTTCCCCGTTATATTTCGACCGCGTTTCGGTGAACGCGGCCCGGCTGACGTGAGGCTCGATAACTCCTCCGAGCTTTGCAGCCGGTATATGGAACACGATCTCGATCACGCGGCCCTGATTGTGATTATGTTTATCATTCATTCCGAAAGGCACGCTCGTTTCGATCGACGGCACAAGCGCATTCGGTCGTCGCGTGGACAGTATCTTCAGATGATCGTGCCAAGCAAGATGCCACTGAAGCATGGCAACGACGCGGGCGCGGCATAACTCATGCCTCCGCTGAGCGTCAGTTGACGTCGGAACCGGCCGGCACAGGCTTGGCCTTGCCGGCGTTGGTCTCGATGATGACCCGCTCAACCAGATTGAAGCCATCCTCGCGGAACGCTTTGCGCGAGGCATCGCGGCTGTAGAACATATGCCCGCCCGGATAGACCTTGCTGGCAACGCGCTGCCCGTCGCCAAGCGCCGGAAGCTGGTCCAGGATCAGGGCGCTGGCGAAATACGGTGTCACCAGATCCGTGTAGCCATGTGTCACCAGCACGCGCAGTTTCGGATCGAAGGCCAGCGCCTCGCGCAGATCGCTCATCGATTCTGGCGCGTTCGGTGAATTGCCCCAGATCCAGGCGCCGTTGACCTTAGGGTTCATTTTCACGTAGGGCCTGTCGGTCCGATACATCAGCTTTCCTGCGTAAAGCCGCTGCATTGCCGCCGTCATCGGCACGTTGAGGACGGCCACGAACGGATCGCGATGGTGCATGCCGGAGGAATGCGGGGTTGAATCCAGCCCCAGAATGCTCGCGTCATACATGCTGGCCACCTTGCCGTTCGGCCTATTGACCTCCCTATTGTAAGTGCGGCCGCTAATACGCCCACCGTAGTGCTTTACCGTATAGTCGGGCAGCCCGGTGATCTCGGTTACCCTGGGGACGATGCGCCCGACCGCTTCGGAATCGCGCGGCCCTCGCATCAGATCCTCCAGGAAATCGCCGCGCGCATAGTCCTCCACGCTGCGCAGGCGTTCGCGATCGACGGCTTCGCCCTTGCGCTCCATCTGGGCCGCCGCCAGCGACGGCAACGCCGCTACATACATCATCGGCGGAAAAATGCCGCGCCGGCCTGCGAAATCGAGAACGGGAGAGACCAGCACCAGCGCGTTCAGCGCCATGCCGTGCTTGTTTTCCAGCGTGCGCGCGATGCGTGGCGCGCGAAACCCGCCATAGCTCTCGCCCACCAGCAGCTTCGGCGAATTGAGGCGTCCCGCATCCTTCAGCCATTTATGCATGACCTCGGAAATGGACTCGATATCGCCATCCATCGACCAGAAGTAGCTGGCGCCGCCCTCTTCCCGATTACCTTCGCGCCCGCCACGCCGACGCGTTTTGCCTTCCCCGACTTTGTCGTCACCGCGGCTGCTCGCCGGCGTAATCTGACTGAAACCGGTGCCGACAGGATCGATGAACACCAAGTCCGTGAAATCGAGCCAGGTTTCGATATTGGGAATAAGCGGGACGGGCGCGGACGGCGCGGCCGCCGCCTCTTCCATGCGGATCCGCCAGGGCCCCAGCGCACCGATATGCAGCCACGCCGAAGCTGAGCCCGGGCCGCCATTCAGCGCGAAGGTAACCGGGCGGCGTTCGGCGATTGTATCCTTCAGCGTGTAGGCGACGAAGCCGACCTCGGCCAAGTTCTCGCCCTTGGAATTTGCGATCGGAATGGTGCCGGCCGTCGCCGAGAATTCGAGCCTGCGATCCGGCAGGTCGAGAACGTGCTGCGTCACGGTCGTCTCCGGCAGCCGCTGCGACACCTCCGGTGGCGATTGCGCCTCCTGCGCGGCAAGCGGCAGGATTGCGATGCCCGCCACCATCAACGCCAGCACCGTGATCGTGCTTTTCATCACTGACTGGTTCCGGCAACGGTTGATCATAGCGAGGCTCTTCCCGTGCGTTCGCGACAGCAAAACGGGCGCATTAAAAGCACACCCAGATGGGAAAAACGTGGCAAGCGGACACACGTTCGCATCACGAGATCGGCATTTGGGCGGTTTCTCTCCTGCGAATCCGGCTAATCACCCGGCATGATCAACGGACAGGGGCGTCTCGATGGCACGTGGGCCCGTCACTATCCTCACTACGCTGATTGCCGTTTCCGTGGTCGCGGGATCCGCCGACGCGCAGCCGGGACCACGCGATGCGATCGAGCAATCGGCCTCGGAACCAGCCACACCCGGCCGCTACCGCCGCCCCCGCGGCGATAATCCTCTGCCGGACGGCAAGGTCGCCCGCGGCACCCGCAACATCGCGGCGGCCTGGTTCTCCGATCCCACGACGCGCTACCGCCATTTCGCACTGGGCAGCGAACACGAGCCCGAAACGCTGGTCGTCTCCACCTCGGACCGCCGCGTCTATCGGCTGAAATTGCCGACCGACAGCGTCTTCGAGGACCGCGAGCCGCGTATCGCCGACATCAATGGCGACGGACAGGACGAGATCATCGTAGTGCGCTCCTATCTCAGGCAAGGCGCGGCGCTGGCCATCATCGCGGTGCGCGGCGACGGGCTTGAAATCATAGCCGAGACACCGCCGATCGGTGAGCATTTCCGCTGGCTGAACCCCGCCGGCATCGCGGATTTCGACGGCGACGGCAAACCGGACGTGGCGCTGGTGCGCATGCCGCACACGCACGGCGAACTCGAAGTCTGGACTTTGCGCGACGACAAACTGGTGCGCACCTATCGCGACTATGATGTCTCAAACCATGCCGTGCGCGGGGTCCATTTCAAGCTGTCGGCGGTTGCGGATTTCGACGGCGATGGCCTAGCTGATCTTGCCATTCCCTCGTTCGATCGGCGTTCGCTGCGTGTCCTGGGCTTTCGCAACGGCCGCGTGCGCGAGATCGACCGGATTGCGCTGCCGGCTGGCGCGGCGGAAGATTTCGAGCTGGTGCAAAGACACGGGCGGACGGCTGTTCGCGTCGGTCTGAACGGTGGCCGCAGCGTGGTGGTGACACCGTGACGCGTACTGTCCAAGATCGTGGGCCGGCTGGTAGTATCCCCTCCCAGCACCTTGCGCCGCCGCTGCATGAAAGATGGCCATGACCGACGAGACCCTGCCTGCCGAACTGTTCCCTGCACCCGAAAAGGGTGCCACCCCGCGACGGATCTGGCTTTCAGGCCAAGGTGACAACCTCGCGGAGTTCACGCCCGCTCAGCGCGCTTGGCTCGCGGACCTGCGCTTCAATGGCGGCGCGCGCAAGCAGGTGAACGTGCCTGACGCGGAAGGGCATATGGCGGGCGTAGCGCTCGGCGCCGGCAATGGACAGGCAGGCGAGCCCTGCGGGCCGTCGTCGCTGCTTCTCGGGCAGGTTGCAGCCAGTGCGCCTGCCGGCCGCTATGAACTGGCGACAAACGTCGATACGCCGGAGATCGCGGCCGTGGCGTGGGGCCTCGGCGCTTACAAATTTCGCCGCTACAAGACCGGCGGCAACGGTGAGACCCTGCCCGGTCTGGTGCTACCGGCGGGCGTCGATCGCGATACCGTTTTGCGGATTGTCGAAGGCATCTGGCTCGGCCGCGATTTGATCAATACGCCGGCCAGCGATCTCGGGCCGTTGGAGCTCGAAGCCGCGACCCGGCGTCTGGCCGAGCGTCACGGCGCATCGGTATCGGCGATCTCCGGCGACGATCTTGCCTCCGGCTTCCCGATGATCCACGCCGTCGGGCGCGCCAGCACGCGGCCACCACGGCTCATTGATATGCGGTGGGGCAAGACCGGCCCGGCAATCACCCTCGTCGGCAAGGGTATCTGCTTCGACACCGGCGGCCTCGACATCAAGCCGGCGAGCGGCATGCTGATCATGAAGAAGGACATGGGCGGCGCGGCGGCAGCCCTCGCCCTGGCGCACATGCTCATGGGCCTCAAGCTACCCGTCCGCTTGCGCGTCCTGATCGCGGCCGCCGAGAATGCGATTGCGGGCGATGCCTTCCGTCCGGGCGATGTGCTGCACAGCCGTTCCGGCAAGACCGTCGAAATCGGCAACACCGACGCGGAGGGCCGTCTCGTGCTGGCCGATGCGCTGTCGCTGGCGGACGAGGAAGCACCCGACCGGCTGATCTCGTTCGCGACGTTGACCGGTGCCGCCCGTGTCGCGCTCGGCGCCGACCTGCCGCCGCTCTACTGTGATGACGACGCCTTCGCCGCCGAGCTGATGGCAGCCGGCCTGCGCGTTGGTGATCCGCTGTGGCGCATGCCGTTCTGGAACGGCTACGAGCGCAATCTCGATAGCGAAGTCGCCGACATGAACAACGTGTCCGATGGGCCGTTCGCGGGTTCCGTCACCGCCGCGCTGTTCCTGCGCCGCTTCGTGGAGAAAACAAAGGTATTCGCCCATCTCGACATCTACGGATGGCGGCCCGCCGCCCGTCCGTTGGGACCGAAGGGCGGCGAGGTGCAGGCCTCTCGCGCGATCTTTGAGGTACTGCGCGGGATGACACACGGCAAGGACGCGACGCAGTGACGAGCGAGACCTCCAAGCGCCTTGATCCGCGCCGCCATGCCTACCGCGACGACATTGCCGCCGAAACGCTGCGTGGCGTGGTCGAGGCCAAGCGTTTCTCGGCCGGTACGGTGCGGCAGGTGATCCGTGCGGCGGTGGCGCTGCGTCGACGGCCTGCCGCCAACGCCGGACTGGAAACGGAAGCCCTGTTTGGCGAGACGATAACCGTCTACGACGAAGCCGACGGCTGGGCGTGGGGCCAGCTCACGCGGGATGGCTATGTCGGCTACCTGCCCGCCGACGCGCTGTCGCCCGACGTGCGCCCTGCGACGCATAAAGTCTCGTCGATCGGCACTTTTCTCTATCCGGTGCCGGACATCAAATCCCCGCCGATCATGCATCTCAGCATCACCTCGCAGCTCGCCATTGCGGAGCGCGTGGACCGCTTCTACCGGCTGGTGACCGGCGGGTTCGTCATCGACCGCCACGTCAGCGAACGCGACCGCTACGCCCGCGATTTCGTCGATATCGGCGAGCGCCTGATCGGTACGCCGTATCTGTGGGGCGGGCGCACGCGCGTCGGCCTGGACTGTTCGGGGCTGGTGCAGGTGTCGATGGAAGCGGCCGGGATGACCGCCCCGCGCGACACCGATATGCAGCAGGCGGATCTCGGCAGCGAGGTGCTGGTGCCGCAATCGCTGGAAGGTTTGCAGCGCGGTGACCTGGTGTTCTGGCCGGGCCACGTCGGCATCATGAGCGATGGCGTTATGCTGCTGCACGCCAACGCGCATCACATGGCCGTGGTTATCGAACCGCTGGCAGAAGCCGTGCATCGCATCGCGCGGACAGGCACTGAAATCGCGACGATCAAGCGACTCGGCGCATTGTCGGTCCGCGATATCGGAACTTGATCCAGCGCGACTACTTGGCGTTCAAGCGCATAGAAGCTCTCAGCGGCGATAGGGCACGAACGAGATCAGCTTGGCCATCAACTCCTCGCCCGCGTCCGGCTCAAAGTCGGAGAGCGTGCGTTGAGCGCGCCACTGATCGCCGTCGCCGAGATCGACGATTGCTTCCACACTGTATGCGAGGTCCGTCCCGGCACTGGCCCATCGCCGGATCATGATACGGCCTTCAGAAATCGCACGCAGCAGCTTGGGCACGTCCGTCGGCAGAAGCGGCAGATCCTCGAACTGCTCGCCGCCGACCATCAGATCAAACTTCTGATCCGGCCTGATCACGGCCTCCAGCGGGCAGGCGGTCGCTGTTTTCGGCTCCGCGCGCACTCGCCACGACGCGCCGATCGGGCCGAATTCGACAGTTGCCCACGGCGCCATTTCGGTCGCCCATGCGTCTATCGCGGCGATGAAACCGTTCATTCGCTTCCGAAACGTATCGTCCGAGACCATCTCGCCGCCGTGATTCGTGCAATTTTCACAGACCGAGCCTAACCCAAGTCGACTGGCATCGTCAGTCCAAGGTTGTGAATATGACTACCAATCGCGACAATGCCATCACAACCATCAAATCAGCCTGGGGCTCGCCCGAGCGCCGGTAGGTCTTGCCTTAATGCTCCCGGCACCTGATTGTGCTGATTGTGTTGCTAAAGCGCTCAAACAAGTTGCAGCGCCCGCATCAGGAATCTCACCATGAAGACCGACACCCCGCGCCCGATCCGCCTGCAGAACTATCGTCCGCCCGATTTCATCATCGACACCGTTGACCTCGATGTCACGCTCGATCCGGAGCGCACGCGTGTCCATGCACGGCTGAGCATCCGTCCCAATCCCGATGCGGCGCGAGTTGGCGGCGTGCTGAAGCTCGATGGCGAAAATCTCGAACTCACGGAACTGAAGCTCGACGGCAAAGTCGTCAGTGCCGCGCACTATGAAGTTGATGATACCAGCTTGACGCTGTCGCGCGTGCCCAAAGGCCCGTTCGAGCTGGATATCACCACCATCATAAACCCCGAGGCCAACAAGGCGCTGCAGGGGTTGTATCGCTCGCGCGGCATCTACTGCACACAGTGCGAGGCGCAGGGCTTCCGCCGCATCACCTACTTCCTCGATCGTCCGGACGTGCTCGCCACTTATACCACGCGGATCGAGGCGGATGTCGAGCAGGCACCGGTGCTGCTGTCCAACGGCAACCCGACCGAGCGCGGGACGCTGGATGACGGCAAGCGGCATTACGCGGTGTGGAGAGATCCACACCCCAAGCCCAGCTATCTGTTCGCACTGGTCGGCGGCAATTTGTCGGCAATCACCTCGACATTCCGCACCAGATCGGGGCGCAACGTCGATCTGGCGATCTACGTCGAGCCCGGCAAGGAAAACCGCTGCGCCTGGGCTATGGACGCGCTGAAGCGGTCGATGAAATGGGACGAGGAACGCTTCGGCCTCGAGTACGATCTCGACGTGTTCATCATCGTCGCTGTGTCGGATTTCAACATGGGCGCGATGGAGAACAAGGGCCTCAACATCTTCAACGACCGGCTGATTCTGGCGTCGCCGGAAACCGCTACCGACCAGATCTACGAAGCGATCGAGTCGGT
This sequence comes from Pseudomonadota bacterium, assembly GCA_023412745.1. Taxonomy (GTDB): domain Bacteria; phylum Pseudomonadota; class Alphaproteobacteria; order Rhizobiales; family Hyphomicrobiaceae; genus ZC4RG25. The sequence goes on from JAEZBZ010000248.1 coordinate 14,696, forward strand.
CGTTGCGCACGAATACTTCCACAACTGGACCGGCAACCGCATCACCTGTCGCGACTGGTTTCAGCTCTGCCTCAAGGAAGGCCTCACGGTCTATCGCGACCAGGAGTTCTCCGCAGACGAACGTTCGCGCACGGTGCAGCGCATCAGCGACGTGCGCCAGCTCAAGGCCCATCAGTTCCCCGAGGACGCAGGCCCGCTGGCGCATCCGGTGCGGCCGGAGAAATACATCGAGATCAATAACTTCTACACTGCGACTGTCTACGAAAAGGGATCAGAGCTGGTGCACATGATCGAGACGATCGTTGGCACTGCCGGTTTCCGCGCTGGCATGGACCTGTATTTCGAGCGCCACGACGGGGAGGCCGCAACGGTCGAACAGTTCATCGCCTGCTTCGAGGACGCCAACGCCTGCGATCTGGGGCAGTTCAAGCTGTGGTACAGCCAGGCCGGAACGCCGGAGCTGGTCTGCTCGCTCGATTACGACGAAGCGCGCAGGGAAGCGCGGCTTACGGTCGAGCAGATCCTGCCACCGACACCGGACCAGCCGAACAAGAAGCCGCTACACATTCCGCTGCGCCTCGGTTTGCTCGGCGGCAATGGCCACGATACCGAGATCAAGCTGGCCGACGGGGCAGCGGTTGCCGATGGCGTGGTGCACGTAACCAAGCGGAACCAGACGTTTCTGTTCACCGATGTGCCGTCGCGTCCGGTGCCGTCGCTACTGCGCGGGTTCTCCGCGCCAGTCAAACTAACGGTGGACCTGTCGGATCGCGACCTGGAATTCCTCATGGCCAACGACAGCGACCTGTTCAATCGCTGGCAAGCCGCCAACGACTACGCCATGCGGACGCTGATCCAGCTCACCGAAGCGCGCATCGCGGGCAAGCGGTCGTCCCGGGGTCTGTCGTATGCCAAGGCGCTCGGCGCCACGATCGCCAATGCGAATCTCGAACCGGCCTATCGCGCCGAACTGCTGCGCCTGCCGACCGAAGCCGATGTCGCCCGCGAGATGGCCAGCGACGTCGATCCCGACGCCATCCATCGTGCCCGCAAGCAACTGCTGCGTCTCGTCGGCGACACGCTCGGACGCGAGTTGGAGGATCTCTATCGCCAGCACACAGACAAGGGCGCGTTTTCTCCTGACGCTGCGAGCGCCGGACGGCGCGCACTACGCAACGCCGTGCTTACCTTGCTGACCGCCCGCGGCAAGCCGGACGACAAGGCCCGCCTCAACAAACACTACTGGCAGGCGAGCAACATGACCGATGCCTCGCAGGCGCTGTATCTGCTGGCGGCCGTCGGCGGCGCGGAAACCAAGAAGGCGCTCGACCATTTCCATGACCGCTGGAAAGACGACCATCTGGTGATCGATACCTGGTTCGCGGTGCAGGCGGCGTCACCACTGCCGAGCACACCGGAGCGCGTGCGTGCTCTGACCAAGCATCCGCTGTTCTCGATGACGACCCCGAACAAGGTGCGGGCGCTGATCGGCACCTTCTCAACCGCCAACCCGCTCCAGTTCAACCGGCCGGATGGTGCGGGCTACGACTTCCTGGCCGAGCAGGTTCTGGCGCTCGACCGCTTCAATCCGCAGATCGC
>JAEZBZ010000268.1 GCA_023412745.1 Pseudomonadota bacterium
CGTCGTTACAGAACCGCGTGGCTGCTCCGTTGTTGCTCACGGTAGCCCTCCGCTGTGTGTAGACGACGCAGTCGCCGCCAAATGATCAGAAATTTATTCGGGAGCCTCGATCGACTTTCCGGATACGATTGAAGAGCCCATCGAATACAACCCTGAACCCGCTGCGTCAACCTCTGGGGGCACATTCCTTTCGCACCACACGACCGACAATCGATGAATTTCCCAACATTATAACGCTTTTTCTAGCATTGTTCGTCTACTGATATACCTCAAATGCCATCATCCCTACCCGTATCGATGGCGATTTTCGCTGTGATTTCGTGCACGATCCGCTGAAATAGCGTTGCAGCGTGTCGGTCGCATGACTGTCGGCATGAATTAATTTGCGCGAGCGGCTTTTGTTTTCAGCCATGTGAATGCATTTTCGCCGCCGACAATATGGGATTTATCGTTCTTCCGAGACTTTGCCGTTCGTTTTCGGAGTGCGCGAAGGGAAAAAGGAAGAACATACGCATATCCGCCTCGACGCGATCCATATGCTCGGCCTCGAGCGCCTGACGCACATACAAGCGCGCCAGCGGATCCGTTGAATACATATGCGCGACACCGTGAAAGGCATTGGCCGAGAACTGATCGGTCAGTATCAGCAATGCCAGTGCCCAATCAGGCGAGGTCATCCAGGCGCCACGCCTGCGCGCCGCGACTGCCATATGCAGTTTCAGAAATCTTTAGCGAAACGCGCGATCAAAGCTACGCCAATCCGCTACAAAGCGCATTATCCAAAATCCCACCAATATCGATCCTTCAGCATCGCAAACAGCAAGGCTGCGGGAATTGCGCGACTCATAATCTGTTTGCCTCCCTATTTTCCCGGGAAAACAACTCGACAAAGCAACGAATCACGCCCCAATAGCCGCGCGGCTGCCTGCGTGCACGCGCCCCGCACGTCGAGATGGCCGAGATGGGCTACGGGCTCAGTGCAGACCTCACGGGCATGTGTGGCTTGCTGAATTTCATGCCCGGCAAAGCGTCCAAACGTTAGACATTGCTGACAATGTTGCTGTAAGGCATTGTCCGAACTGGTGTGGAGATACTCCCGAAACAAAGGCATTTTTATCCCCCTACCCCGCCGCGCCAATCTCACCATCGGCCGCAGGACAGGGGGATGACTTCTTCAGGGGATATCCGCACGTTTGTCGGTACGCAGTTTTATCGACGTTGGCTTTACATTTGTGGAGAGAAGCAGCGCGTGACTACTCGACCGTTAGCCGTCGGCCTGGTTGGGGCCGGCGCGATTTCAACGCATCATCTGGCCGGCTGGGCCGAGCGCAACGATGCCAAGGTTGTCGCGATATGCGAGCCTGAGCCGCAACGGGCCAAGGAGCGCGCGGCGCAATTCGGCATCGCCAAAACCTATGCCAGCCTCGACGAGATGCTGGACGCCGAACAGCTCGACGTCATCGATATCCTGACGCCGCGCGAGACACATGTTGCCCTGATCGAGAAGGTCGAAAAGCGTGGCCTTCCCGTCATCTGCCAGAAGCCGCTCGCGCCGACACTCGCCGAAGCCACCGATATTGCGGAGCGCGTGCGCGATCAAACCCGGTTGATGGTGCACGAGAACTGGCGGTTCCGCCCCTACTACCGCCGCCTGAAGCAACTGCTGACCGATGGCGTACTCGGACGCGCGTTGCACATCGATATAGCATTTTACCGTGGTGGATTGAACACTACCAACGGCGTTGTCGCCCCCGGCCTTGCCCGGCAGCCCTTCATGGCCACGGAACCACGATTGCTCGTTGCTGAATCGCTAATCCACCATATTGATGTCGCGCGCTGGCTGGTCGGGCCGCTGAAGCTGTCGGCATCCCATCTGAAGCGCACCAGTGACCTCGTCGTTGGTGAGGATAGCGCCGTGCTTGTGTTTACCGGCGCATCGGGCGAGACAGTCTCCATCCGCGGCAGCATGCATGCGGCCGGTCATGATTTCCGAGCCGATGATGAGTTCAGCGTTGCCGGAACCAAAAGCTCCGCTCGGTATCAGAATGGCCGCCTCGACGTCAGTGGCGAAACAACGTCATCGGAAACCTTCGACTATCAAGCGTGTTACCAGGGGAGTTTTTCCGCTGTCATCGCGCATTTCTGCGAACAGTTGAAGTCCGGGGCCCCATTTGAAACCGCCCCCGAGGATCATTTGCAGACGCTGGCTCTCGTGGAAGAGATCTACGCCCGCTCCGGAATATCGGCCGGATGACAGTCAAGCGGCCGCGCACCACGCGCGGCTGCTGTGCCCCCAAGCTGCAATGGCTTGGGCAATGGCCTTACTGAAATCCTTGTGCCTATCACCCCACCCGGATCACGGGCGCGGGACGTCGGCTTTGCAGTAGCATTATCAATCGCGGCCTCAATTACGTCTGCTGCATTGAATAGGTCGCGACAGCGCCCTTCTTCTCTGCCAGCCAATGCCCCCGGCCTGCATTTGTGACTGGACGACACTGATTTCCTCAGCCGGCTCTCGACATCTCAAATGTCCGCAATGTGCTTATTTCGCCCGCCGCTTCCAAAGCGTTGTGCGGGAGACGCCGAGACGTTTGGCAGCCTCGCCGATCCGCCCCTGGGACGCCGCTAGTGCTCGTTCGATCTGCTCGGCCTCCGCCAGCTTCCTGGCATCCGCCAATGTTTGCGGGCTGATGTCATCCAGCGTGGATTCAGGAAACACATCGTGCGCCGACAGCACGACGTTTTCCGACAAGGCGCTGGCTCTTTCGAGTCTATTGCGAAGTTCGCGAACGTTGCCTGGCCAGCCGTGAGATAGCATCGCAGTGAGAGCATCATCGGACAGGCTTAGGCCATCGCGATGGGAGCGCGCCGAGAACTGCTTCAGAAACAACTTAGCCAGCGGTTCGATTTCGCCTAGCCGATCGCGCAGCGGCGGGAGACGGACCTCAACCACCGACAGGCGATAGTAGAGATCGTCGCGGAATGCTTTTTGGCGGCGTAGCTGATCGAGTTCGGCGTTGGTCGCAGCCACGATGCAGCCTGCGAATTTGCGCTCCTTACGAGACCCGATGGGGCGAAATATCCCGTCTTGCAGCACCCGAAGCAAGGCGGCTTGAAGTTTTGCGTCCAGTTCCCCGATCTCGTCGAGAAACAGCGTGCCGCCGCCGGTTTCCTCGAAGTATCCAACGTGAGACTGGGCGGCACCGGTGAACGCGCCGCGCTCGTGACCGAAAAACTGGCTTTCCAGCAATTCACCCGGGATCGCGGCGCAGTTAACCGCCACGAAGGGAGCCTGCGCACGCGCGGAGTGCGCATGCAGATAGCGTGCCGCAACCTCCTTGCCGGTTCCCGTTTCCCCGGTAATCAGCACGGTCAGTCTTGCTTCTCCCGCGCGGCGTAGTTGCTCTGCGATAACGCGCGTTGCTGGTGATAGACCGAACTCGACGGCCGCGTCACTCTCGTCCAGCACCTCATGCAGGGCGAGACGCTGCCGAATTCGGTCAACGACCTCGTCCATGTCGTAAGGCTTGGTGAGATAGTCATCGGCGCCTGCTTTCACTAGCCTGACGGCCTGGTCGATCTCGCCGAAGGCAGTCGCAAACACGATCGGCGTACTACCAAGGAAAGGCTGCGCTTTGCGATACAGATCCTCGCCGGATCCATCAGGAAGAACGATATCAGACAGCACGAAATCAGGTGTTTGCCGCTTCATTGCCAACAGTGCTTCGGCGCAACTCTGCGCCCAAGTGACCGCGAACTCCTCAAGCTTCAACCTTTGGGCAACTGCGCCACCAAGGATCGCATCATCCTCGACAACCAGGATATGTGCAGCTCCGCGTTTCATGCCGACAAATATTCCTTACGAAGCGGAAACTCCACGGTGATGGTAGTGCCCTGCCCCGGCGCGGACCGGATTGTGAGTTGACCTTCCAGCAGCTTCACCAAGCGACTTACGACGGTAAGGCCGAGCCCGCTCGTATCGTCTCGGCTAACGGTACCCGCTTCGATGGAACGCGCGAGATCCGGTCTCAGTCCCATGCCGTTGTCCGCGACGATGAGGGTCAGCAAGTTATTGCAAATCGATCCCCTTAGCGTAACGGTGCCGCCGGCTGGCGATGCGCGGACGGCGTTAAGTAGCAGGTTCAGAAGCACTTGGCGAACTTCGAGAGCCGAGATGGGCACTTCGTCATCCATGTCGAGGACGACGTCGATCGCGATATCTCGGAGCCGGCCGTCGGCCTCGACCAACAATCGTAAGTCTTCGAAGTCCTGCCGCGAAAGCCAGCGCCACTGCGGCCGCGCCCTATGGGTTGCCAGCGTCGCGGTGACGACCTCCTCCAGCGTGCGCACACCTCGGTCAAGGAAGCCGACGGCTTCATCGCGGGTCTTCGGCCGGTCACCGAAACGCTTGAGCGTACCGATCGCCGTTCTCATGCCTCCCAGCGGATTGCGAATTTCATGGGCGAGCGTCGCGACAATGCGGCCGAGCACCGCCTCGCGTTCCTGTTCTGCAATATGCGTCAGCAGATTCTCGCGTTCATGCGCCGCGTACGCCATCGCATTGAAGGCGTGGAACATCTGCGAAGCTTCCGGATCGCTTTCCGGCATCTCGGCTTCCGGGATCGGTTGCGGGGAACTCGAAGCGGCTTGGTACAGCCGCTGCGCGATGGTCGTTACGGGGCGCTGAATATGCTGGACCATATAATAGCCGATGATGGCGCACATGAAGCTGAACGCAAGATCGAACAGGAACAGCATCAGTCGCAGCAGGCCGCGACCGCTTTCCAGAGACGAGACGTCGAGGTAGGCCGCGATTGTGCCGTAGTGCTGGCCGCCGTAGTTCAACTCGCGCCAGATCCAGATATGGTGGTCGCCCGCTCGCACGAGGCCGGCAACGGTCCCCCCGATGCGAGACGGAATGACAGAGGCAACCGGATAATCCGGCCGTGCAACATCGATCACAACGCGCCGTTGCATATCGAGAAAGATCAACCGACGATCGACGACACCTTCATGAAACTCCAGTGCGCGCGTGAAGACCTGTTGTGTGCTGACCCGGTCGTTTTTCGAAACATAAGGAACTAGCGCCGACGATAGGCCATCGAGGTAGACTTGGCCAAGCACTTCGACCTGGTGCTGGGCTTGTTTGGTCATCACGAAAATTGCGATCTGGGTGGAGGTTACAGCCGCTATAAAGATCATCGCAGCCGCCAGTAGCGGCAGCCGCATGGTGGCTGGCATTCCTTTCAACAATGCCTGCACGGCCGGCACTCCGAATTCTAGATTCGCCAGAAAATTGGTGTGTCGCGACGCGAACTCAAGCTGGGCGCGGCATTTTCACAACTATGGTGCCTTGGCGTCACCCTTGGAGGGATGCCTGTCGAAGTCTCCGCGTGGGAGTTCGCCGTCGAGCTGATTTTGTACTGTACCGCGCCACAGAGGCACGCCCGCAACATAGCCTGCCCGGGCCAGCAGATGGCCCGCAACCGGCGTCGTCAGCAGCAAAAAGGCCACCGCAATCGCAACCTTGATCGCCATGCCCATCGATGGATATGCCAGGGCGACCCCGATCAGCACGAGACCGGAACCGACGACCCCCGCCTTGGTGGCGGCATGCATGCGCATGAAGAAGTCAGGCAGCCGCAGCAGTCCAATCGAGGCCAGGAGACAAATGGCTGCGCCGGCCACGAGAAAGATGACCGAAAGCACGGACGTGATCATTGTTCCTCCTCATCGATCGAGCCGCGCTCTATGAAGCTGGCAAATGCGACCGTGGCTAGAAAGCCGACGAGGGCCACACCCAGCGCGATATCAATGAATGCGGTTGAGCCTGAAATCATCACGGCGAGCCCTGTCACAGCCACGCCGAGCAGGCTTATCAGATCAAGCGCCAGGACACGATCGGGGCCGCCCGGTCCACGCAGGATGCGTATTGCGGCACATACCATCGAGGCCGCCAGCAGGATCGCGGCGATCGCAACGCCAACCGTCTGGATATGATCGGCGATCATGGCAGCACCTCACGGACGCGATGTTCGAAGCCATTCTTGATTTGGATGACGCTTTCGTCCGACATGCTCATGACGTGGGCATAAAGCACGGACCGATCTCGGCTGACATGAAGGCTGGTCGTGCCGGGCGTGAGGGTGATCATGTTGGCGAGAAGCGTGATGCCTTCATCGCTTTTTACATCCAGGGGAATGGCGACAATCGCCGATCGCATAGGACGATCCGGCTTGAGCACCGTCAGCGCGACATCCTTCACCGACAGAACGAGTTCCCGGAAGAACAGGCCGTGCAGTTGCAGCCAGGCCCGGGTTGATGTGGCTGATATCATGGGGTTACCTGTGCGAGATTGCTGTCGGGACCGAACACGGCGTTTATGTAAGCCGTTTTATCGATGAGTTGCGCGGCAGCGCGCATCGAGAAATCGACGAACGGTTCGGCATATAGCCCGATCGTGAGCGTGATGATCGTCAAAGAGACGATGGGCGTCAGCATCAGCGCCTTGCAGCGATAGTCGGTCCGCCACATTTCCAGCGCTACGGTGGTGGTGGCTGGTGCTGCCTTCCAGAAGGCCTCGTTCCAGATTTTCAGCATGGAATAGAGTGTCAGCAATCCAACAACCAGGCCTGAGACAGCCAGCGCGATGTGCCCTGCATCAAGGCTGGCCTTGATGACCGTGTACTTCGACCAGAATCCGGACAGCGGCGGCAGGCCGGCAAGCGACAGCGCCGGCACCAGGAACAGCACACCTAGAAACGGCAGCGCCGTATAGAGCCCGCCGAGATTCTTGAGGTGGAAGGAACCGCCTGCGCGGTTCACTGCGCCAGCGATCAGGAAAAGGTTCGCTTTTACGATGATGTGGTGAATGACGTAGAGGATCGAGCCGGCAATCGCGAGCGGTGTCGCGATTGCGATCCCGAACAGCATGTATCCGATCTGGCTGATGATGTGGAACGACAGGATACGGCGAATATCGAAATGTGCCGCCGCGCCGAGAACGCCTGTGATCATCGTCAGCGCCGCGATGGTTCCGATGATCGGTCCGGTGTAGCCGGCGTCCCCGTCGAAGATCAGCGTGAACGTACGGATGATCGCGTAGACACCGACCTTGGTCAGCAGCGCGGAAAAGATGGCGACAACCGGTGCGGACGTCGTGTGGTAGGCAGCCGGCAGCCAGAAGAAAAGCGGGAAGACTGCCGCTTTTGCGCCGAAACTGACAAGAAACAGAATGGACAGCGTCGTAACCAGCCCCTGGTTCTCGATGCTCGGCAAGGTCCGTGCAATGTCCGCCATATTGAGCGTGCCGGTCAGCCCATAGAGGAAACCGACCGCGATCAGGAACAGCGCCGTTGCCACGAGATTGAGCGAGACATACTTCACGCCGGCATCGAGCTGCGCCCGGGTGCCACCGAGCGCGAGCAGCCCGAAGGACGAGATCAGCATGATCTCGAACCAGACGTAGAGATTGAATATGTCGCCTGTTAGAAAGGCGCCGGTGACGCCGAAAAGCAGGCCCTGATACAGGCAGTGATAAAAGGCGCGCTCGCGTGGCTCTGGCTCGCCGGCCAGGCCGTAGATGCCGACAGCCACCGCCATCACGCCGGTAATTGCAACCATCGCCGCGGCGAACATATCGGCGGCGAACGTAATGCCTAATGGCGCGCGCCAGTTGCCGAACTGGGTCGCCAATATCGTGCCGTCGTAGGTCGCGCCCAGCAGGCAAAGGGAGGACGCAAACAGGCCAACGCTCGCCATAAGGCTGATGATGCGCTGGATGCGCGGCTGGTTCCAGAACAGCGCGCACAGCGCAATTCCCGCGAGAGGGAAGACGATGGGCAGGGTCAACAGTGCATGCGCGCTCACGACACCAGTTCCTTTTCCGAGCGCGCGGATGATTTTGCCGTGTCCGTTTCAGGCGTGATGGCCGACGCTATCGGTTCGGCAACACGCATCTGCTCGGTGTCCAAGGTCGCGAGACGCTTATGAGTGCTTTCAAACAAGACCACCGTGAAGGCGACGAGCGCGAACGAGATGACGATTGCAGTCAGGATCAACGCTTGCGGAAGCGGATTGGCGCTGAGCGCGATCACCGTTTCTCCCTCCTGGACGAGAGGGGGGATCCGCGTTCCGAGACGCCCCGAAATGAAAATTGAAAGGTTGGCGGCATTGCTCAAAACCAGCAGGCCGAGCACGACGCGCAGCAGGTTGCGTGACATGATGAGATAGGCGGCAACAGCCACCATCACACCGAACACGAGAGCGAATACAGGTTCCACCTCAGCCCTCCGAGTAATACGAAAAGAAGGTCAGGATGGAGCCGACCACTGTCAGATACACGCCGACGTCGAACACCAACGTCGTGCCCAGCCCCAGGCTTGGCGCCCACCACTGATGCGTCAGGTACGGCGCGGACAAGAGCAATCCTGGAACGCCCGACAGCAGCGCCAGCGTGAGACCGATGCCAATCAGCGTCTTCGGGGACATCCGGAGCGTGGCGAACAGCGCATCGCGGCCACGCGGCAGCGCGTGCACGGTCAAGCCGGCTGCCGCGATCAGGCCGCCGATGAAGCCGCCACCAGGCTCGTTATGGCCGCGCAACAGCACATACAGCGAGAAAATGATCGCAGCCGGCAATACCAGCCGGCTACTGGTCCGCAGAATGAGGGAGTTCACGAACGCTTCTCCGATGTTCTTATCCGCAAGCCAGCGATCACGGCGGCGGCTGCCATGGCAGCCAGTCCCAGGACTGCGATCTCGCCCAGCGTGTCGAGCGCACGGAAATCGACGATGATCACATTGACTAGGTTGCGCCCATGCGCTTCCGGAACACTGGCCGCACGGAAGTAGTCCGACAGACGGCCGTCAAACGGATTTGCCAGAACGCTCAACAGAACGGCGCTCACGGCCACGCCGAGGCTGGCTGCGATCCAGGCATCACGCCGCCGCTCGCCTCGCGTGCGATAGTCCTGGTCGCGGAATGGCATCCGGCCGACGATCGCCAGTAGGATGACGATCGCGAGGGCTTCGACGGAAAACTGAGTGAATGCGAGATCCGGAGCGCCATTGAAAAGGAAGACAAGCGCGAGGGAAAAACCAACCACGCCGGCCGCGACGATGCCCGAAATGAAATTGCGGGCGCGGAGTACCGCCAGAGCGGCGGCGACCATCAGGCCAGCCAACCCCAGATCCCAGCTCAAGGCTCCAGCGAACGACGGCCACACGACGCCATTGCGCAGTACCAGCGTCGCAATGAGCGCGATCGCCGCCATGGCGAGAAAGCGGCCCAGATAGACGCGCAGGCTGCCGGTCTGGATCAGTCGGGTTTGCCAGGCCGCGATGCGCTGCAATGCCAGGATGGCTTTGTCGTAACCGCGATCAGGCCCCCAACTGTCGACCTGAGGAATTGCCGCCAGCTTCGCGCGCAAAGCGTCCCAATGCCAGTACGCGAAGACGCCGAGCGTCAGCGTCGCGATACTGGTGAGCAGGACCGGCGTGAAGCCATGCCATAGTTCGAACGTGAAAGTCACGGGGCTGCCGTTTATCGCGCCTGCCCCTGGCAGGATCAGAGCCTGAGCCGCGAACCACGGCGCGATACCGAAGAACAGGCCCGAGGCGCCAAGGATCGCAGGGCCACCAAGCAGCGCCACACCCGGATCGCGCGGTTTGCGTTCAAACGCCTGCTCCGGCCCCGAAAAACACCGAACCGCGATCAGCAGCGCGATAATGATCATGGCAGCGTTGGCAACGAGCGCCACTCCGACGACCAGCAATCCGCCGGAAATCGACAGGCCGGTCTCGTACAGCAGCTCCTTGGCGAAAAACCCGAGGAACGGCGGAAGGCCAGCCATCGACAATCCGCCGAGCATCGCAACGGTATTGGTCAGTGGCATATGGCGATTGAGCCCGCGCAGGCTGGATGCATCGCGGGAGTGCGTTGCGTGATCGATGATGCCGACAACGAGGAAGAGGCAGGCTTTGTACAGCGCATGCCCGATCAGCAGCGTCATCACAGCAATCGCGGCGACCTCGCCCGGCGCTCCCACGAGAACTGTCAGGATGCCGAGCGTCACGATTGTCGAATAGGCCAGCAGCAGCTTGAGGTCGGTCTGGCGCATCGCCAGGATTGCACCGGCGAGCATGGTCACGGTGCCGAAGGTCACCAGCAGACCGATCCACAGCGGGTGGGCGCCGAACACAGGATCCATCCGCGCGAGCAGGTAGATGCCGAGCTTCACCATCGTCGCGGAATGCAGATAGGCCGACACAGGTGTCGGCGCGACCATGGCATTGGCGAGCCAGGAATGCAGAGGCACCTGCGCGGACTTCGCGAACGCGCCGAGCGCGATCAGAATAATGATGGCGGGAGCAGCGGGATGGGCGGCAATGTCCTCGCCGCGCTGCAGGATTTCACTGATAGAGTTCGTACCGGCAACGGTGGCCAGCATGATGGCTCCGGCGAGCATCGCCAATCCGCCCGCCACAGTAATAAGGAACCCTTGCTGTGCCGAACGCCGCGCCTCGCTCTTTTCCGGTGTGAAGCCGATCAGCAGAAATGAGGTCAGGCTGGTCAGTTCCCAGAAAACGATCATTAGGACCAGATCGTCCGCCAGAACCGCGCCGAGCATGGACGCCATGAACAGCGTCAGGACGATGAAAAACCGATCCAGCCGCGGGTAGCCGCGCATGTACGCAGAGGCGTAGAAAAAGACGACCGTGCCGATACCCGTGATCAGCAGCGCGAAGGTCAGCGACAGCCCATCGACCCTAAACGATGCAGCCACATCGAGGCTGGGAATCCAGGAGTGCACCTCGCGTACGGACTGCCCTGCGGAAATGTCAGGCAGGTAGAAGCAGAATGCTGCGAACAGGACGGCAGGTACGACGGCCACAAGCCCCCAACCCCGACGGCCTGCCAAGCCGACAAAGGGTGCAAGAGCGAAGGCAATGATAACAAGAGTGAACGTGTTCATAGGGCTGTTCATGGTTAAGCCCTATGAAAGTTCCGTGCCAGCTTAACCCTCCCGGCCCACGAGAAAAACCACTATTAATTCAATACCTTATATCTTGCCACCGCGACACCTCGAAAGCACTCGTTCACAAATGTGAACGCGAGCGTTCAAACGCGTTCACGAATGCTGACGCGCATCCTGCGTTCCGCCTGGAGCGAATGCAGTTGGCTCGTCCACATCTGAGTGCCTCGGTCTACGTTCGTTAAGGCAGGAGAAGCCCGCCGTTGGGCTCGGATAGGCCCTACATCAAGGCGCGATAAGTTGCATGTCATTGGCGGCGATCGGGGTTCATCGAAGGCCGGAGGGATTTGGTTCGCTAGCCCAAACGATCTCACGCGTCGGAAGGATACAGCATCCGCCCGCTGACCGGCTGGTAGCCGTAGGAAGATGCGATGACCTCTTGCGGCGAGCGCCTCGCAGAAGGGCCTGCTCCATTCACGGCCAAAATGCTAGGTCCACGGCAACACCTGCGGCACGGTCGGAATGACGAGAGCAACGATATTCCGCTCAGTAGCAGCAAACCGCGCATAGAGCCGTTGCCAGAGCGCGTACCATCAATGTTCAGGAAAGCTTGGGATCAGCGCTTGGCACAGGCCCGTGAAATCGCAAGCACCTGCAAACGCGAGGCAGAGCAAGTGGAGCGGCAAATTTAGAAGCTGCGCGACCGTGGGATCGAGGCTGGATCGGACTCCGTCATCAATGCCTACGAGCAGCGCATCGCCTCGCAGAAGAGACAAGCATTGGTTCTGCGTGAAAAATCGGAAAAGACCGCGCGACCGAAGCGGTCATGCGGCGAATTGTTCGAACTCGCTGTGCAGTTCTCTCAAGCCCTTCAAAGCTCTAGGCTTCCGAAAAAAGGCGCATCGAAAAGTTGACGCGATCTCAACTGGTTCCGCTAGGCACAAGATTTTACTTGTCTACGCCGAGTAGCCTAAGTGCATTGCCGCTGGCGACCATACGTTGCTCGGCCGCGTTGAGGCCGCAGGCCGTCAGAACGCGTTGCAACCGGTTGGTGGTGGCGGTCTCGGTGAATATCGGCCAGTCGGTCCCCGCCACCACGTGATCCGGCCCAAGGAGATCAATCATGCTGCGGATGAGCACAGGATTGAGACCCATGGTGTCAATGTAGACATGTCGCCGGGCTTGTTCCGGGGCGTCCGGCCTGATCCGCGCCCCGTCGCCAAATGCCCCCGTCAGCAGGACTGCGCCAACGGCGAGTGTGGTGACGACGATACGAAGTCCAGGCAGCTCGTCCAACGTACCGCTTTCGAGCAGAGCGATCAGCGCGAGTGCGTTGATGGTGCCGCGTGAGAGCATCATTCCAGCGCGTCCATAACGCCCAAAGCGCTGCCGGAGTTGTTGATCATTTACCGGATGTACGAAGACAGGAACGCCAAGCGCGGATGCGGCTGCAAGTGTCGGACGGGCCTCGGGTGCGTCAAGCAGAAGGTCACCCCGCGCGCTTTCCAAGAAAACTCGGCGGAGCCCGAGTTCGCGAACGGCGCGGGTCAGTTCCTTGGCACCGTCCTCGCCGCTGTAGGCATCCACGGTTGCCATTCCATAAAGTCGGCCTGGGTGACGGCTCACCAGATCGGCAATTTGATCATTGATGCGCTGGACCATGGATATCTCGGCTTCTGTGCCGATGCTGCGGACAAATTCCAGCGGCGTGTTGATGACCCTTGCCGTGATCCCGGCCTCATCGATGGAGTTTAGCAGGGATGCGCTGCTTGCCAGCTTGCGATTGACCTCGCGGAAGTGGTCCCGCAGCGCAGGCGGCGCAGCAGCACCAGCAAGTGGAGTGAATGCGGGTCCGACGAAGTGACTGTGGAAGTCGATGACCTGTAAATCTAGGCGGCTCGCCTCCCCATTTCCAATCGACGACCCGGCTTTGGCAATGTGCCCGCGAGAGCCGACCGCCAGACCAGCGGCACCCGCAGCAAGGCCTCCAAGGACATGTCGGCGCTGACACTTGCCCGATGTCATCACGGATCCTTTTGACGAGTTTAGACCTGCACTATAGCAGATCCGCATGCGCGCCGTCTCGATGCTGACGAACGTCGTTATCCGGGGCTCGCATCGAGACGGCGGACAACAGGGCATCGCGAGAAATTGCTCTGTGGTGCGGGCTGAGCTAGATGCGCATCAGGC
>JAEZBZ010000312.1 GCA_023412745.1 Pseudomonadota bacterium
GACAAAATCGTGTTTCGTCCGTATCACGCAGGGGACAGTCACGACGTGCAGCTATCCCCCTCTCGTCTTCACCCGAAGTAGCGCCGCAAGGCATCGGGGTTCTGGATGTCGATGAATTCCAGGCCGAGCCCCATGTTGTGGTGGCGAACGACCCGTGCGCGCAATTTGCCGAGAACGACTTCCGCGCCGAGTGGTGGCCGCGCTTCCGTTTCCACGGACGCACCGGAAATCGACACGTCGATGACCCGAACCTGGACGGCGATGCCTTCATCGAGACGAAGCGTCGTCGATTGCTCCTGGATCGCGAAACGGTCATGGCGACGGGCTGGCGGCTCCGCGGCACTGCTGCGACCGCTGAAGAACTCGAGTTGATTGGCGAGCTTCTCGCGCTTGTGCTGGGTGGCTTTGAGCTCGATCGCGAAGCCACCATCGAACGTGCGCACGACGTGGCCTTCGAGGCCGCCGAGGTGGTCGAAATAGGCGACGATGCGCTCGCCGACTTCCACATCGACCTGCGATGTGAACGCTACTCCGCTGACGGAAATATTGAGAATACGGCAGGGGTATTCTTGCTTGTTGGGCCGCATGAAGCGACCCAGCAGGGTAATGTTGTAGCGCTTGTGGGCCCGCCGCTCGAGCGGCGCGGCCGCGACGGAATGTTCAGTGACGCGGGCGATCGCGGCTTCGTAGGTTGGAGCTGTGATCGACGTCGACACCATCGTCGGCCCTGTGCTGTCGGCATCCTCTCGGCTGCAGACAAGCAGAGCGAAAGGGTGAGGTCCTGGAAGATCTCCGTCAACTATCGAATGAATGGATTAAGGAAGGACTAACCGCATGCGTCAGATTGGTCCTTTTGGGACGCTCCAGCTCAAGGCTGCGCTTAGTCCTTTTCCTGGTACAGCCGCGACAGGCCGCCTTCGTAGACGCGGAAATTGCGGCGATCCATGCGGACAAGCCGGGCGTCGCGCACCGACGGCAGGACCAGGGGTTTCATGTCGGTCGACATGAGGTCGGGGCGGCCATCCGGCCAGATCACTTCATGGCGCAGCAGATAACGTTCCACCAGCGGCTCGGTGCCGAGCCACTCGGGTGCGTGCGTGGCGCTGATGGTTCCGAGGAAACGGTCGATGGTGGTGCTGGTCTGGGACAGCGGGACAATGACCGCTTCGAAATGAACCGCACGCCCCGACTCGGTGCAGGCTTCCATCTCGAACAGGCCGACAGCGCCCTTGTCGGCGATTTTTGTCATGATGCGGGCGAGCGACAGGCGATCGCTGTCTTCCCAGCCATCGAGGAAGTTGATGCCGCGGAATTCCGCTCCAAATTGCTCGCACAACTTCGTTCCGGCCAGCCTGAACCGGTAGGTCGCCGGATCGGCACGCTCCAGAATGAAAGCCTCCGGCAGGATTCCGGCCAGCCGTGCCGGCTCGATTTCATGACGACGGGGCGCGATCCTGTTGCCACGGACTTCGTTCCAGTATGAGTAGAGCGTTTTGCTGGTCTGGTGTTTCATCTCGATCCTCGGCCAGGGCGCTCAAGCGGGCCCCGATGTCCCCCGTGTCGCGCTTCACAAGTCTGTGTCCCCTCAGCACGATCCGTGCCAGAGCCCAGGCGGCCGCGTTGTTGTGGGGTGCGGATCGGCCATTGCCGGCGATAACCGCAGGCTGTACAGGGTTGTGATGCAAAGAAGGGCCCACCGGTGAGGCGCGGAGAACCGATTTTCAATGCGCCAGGAGCGGTGGTGGGGCTGATCGCCGTGCTCGCCCTGATCCATGCCGGGCGTTCCATTCTGACCGAGCTGCAGGACGCGTATGTCGTTTTGGGACTGGGTTTCATCCCGGCACGCTACGACAGCACCAGCCTGGTCGCTTTTCCCGGCGGCACGATCGCCGACGTCACCTCATTCGTGACGCACATGTTCGTGCATGGAGATTGGGTCCACCTCCTGATCAACAGCGCTTGGCTGTTGGCCTTCGGCACCCCGATCGCGCAGCGGATCGGTGGGGTGCGGTTCCTGCTTTTCAGCATGGTGTGCGGGATTGCCGGCGCGCTGGCGTTCCTGGCGCTCAATCCGGGCCTTGCCGCTCCCATGGTCGGCGCCTCGGGAGCTGTTTCGGGCATGCTGGGTGGCCTGCTGCGCTTCATGTTCAGTGCGCTCGACTATGGCGGTGTCAGCGGCTTGCAGGGCGGCGGCCGCCATGTCCCGCTGATGAGTCTCGGCCAGATGCTGCGTGATCGGCGGGCCGTGCTGACCATCACGATCTGGGTGGCGCTGAACTTCGTCTTCTCGCTTGGCATCGATGGCATCGCGGAACCGGGCTCCATCGCCTGGGAGGCGCACCTCGGCGGCTTTTTCGCCGGATTGCTGCTGTTCGGCCTGTTCGACCGGCCAATGCCGAAAGCTGAGCCTGAACCTCAACCAGACATTAAGCCTGAGCCAGGAACGGGCCCGTGGGGATGACGCAAGTGCGAGGCTGGTAGCTTGCGCTCGAGCGTGAGTTGAAGCACCATTGCGTACCGGGAGTTGAACTCCCACCCATGAGGGCCAACTGAACCGCGGTTGCATGACCCGGTGAAAAGGACACGCTTGCGGCCTCTTTGGTCGACCGCCCTCGGCGTGTCAGGTGGGTCTGCCAGCCGCCTGGACCGGAGATCGTGTCCATGAATGTGGCTGCCATTTTAAAGGGAAAAGGTCGGGCTGTGGTGACGGTGCGGCCCGATACGCCGTTACAGACCCTGGCCAAGAAGATGTCGACGAAGCGCATCGGCGCGGTCGTGGTCGTCGGTGAGAACGGGACGGTCGCGGGCATCATGTCGGAGCGCGACATCATCCGCGCCATTTCGGAGCGTGGTGCCGATTGTCTATCGGAGCAGGTCGCCAGTTTCATGACGCGGCAGGTCATTACCTGCACGGAAGGCGACACGCTGGATCAGCTTATGGCGACGATGACGGCGGGCAGGTTCCGCCATATTCCCGTCGTGGAAGATGGCGCTTTGGTCGGGATCGTTTCAATCGGTGACGTGGTCAAGCACCACATCGCCGAGGTCGAAATGGAAGCAAGTGCGATGCGCACGTACCTGGTCGCCGGCTAGTTCCGATCACGCGAAGCGGCGTCGCCCGGGATGGGCGC
This sequence comes from Pseudomonadota bacterium, assembly GCA_023412745.1. GTDB lineage: Bacteria > Pseudomonadota > Alphaproteobacteria > Rhizobiales > Hyphomicrobiaceae > ZC4RG25. The sequence goes on from JAEZBZ010000312.1 coordinate 3,132, forward strand.
CGCCGGCTTACGGCAGGCAGCCCGTCTAGTTGCGCACAACCGGGGTCGTTTCAGTCTGCGGCGCCGGCCGAGGCTCGAACATCGTGCGGAATTCGATCTCGCTCTGGATGTCCTCGACTTCGCGCGCGGTTGCGATTTCACCGCGTGAAATCAGGTCTTCGGCACGATGGAAATCGAACGGGCCTATGCCGGCCAGTCGCGGGCAGACCAGCGCGTCGGGCGGATCCCCAGCCAGTCGCGAGCGCGCGATGCGGTCCTGGACGATATTGAAGGCATCGACCACCACGGTGGAGATGCCTGGTGTGGTCTCGCCACGTCCGAAAAGCTGACGCTGCAACAGTTTCAGAGCCGAGTGCCCGTTGCTGGCTTCCGGGCTTCCGGCTTCGGCGGCCCTGGCTTCCAGATGTTCGGCCGCGATATGCGGAACGACGGTGCCGCGGCCGCACATGTCGGCGTTGAGATTGACCGCGATGACGTAACGGGCGCCGAGCGCGCGGCAGACCGAGACCGGCACCGGATTGACCAGCGCGCCATCGAATAGCCAGCGGCCACCGATATTGATGGGGCGGAAAATGCCGGGCAGGGCATAGGAGGCGCGCATCGCATCGACGAGGCGGCCCCGCGACAGCCAGATTTCATGGCCGGTGCCGATTTCGGTGGCGACGGCGGTGAAGGCTGTCGTGAAGCTCTCGATGGTGGCGTCACCCAGATGATGGGCCAGCCGGTCGCACAGGCGCTGGCCGGTGATCAGGCCGGAGCCGGCCATGTTGAAATCCAGGTAGCCAAACACTTTGCGGCGGGTGAGCTGACGGGCGAAGTCTTCCAGTTCTTCCAGTCGGTCCGCGATATGACATCCGCCGACAACGGCGCCGATCGAAGTTCCCGCGATGACGTCTGGGACGATGCCTGCCTGCTTGAGCGCGCGCAGAACCCCGATATGGGCCCACCCTCGCGCTGCTCCTCCCCCTAAAGCCAAGCCGATTCTAACTTTAGACATGTACGCACATACCTTCGCCCACCCGGCAGGGGGCCACGGCCCTACGCCCGCAATAATAAACTCAAAGGTTGCTGCCGCGGTGTGGAATTCGGCAGATGCCCCAGTTCATCCTAAACGCGCTTGATTAACCCGCACTTTACATAAGCTGCGGCTCACGGCTCAGGTTCCCGCGGGGAGGATTATTTCTTTTCCAATGGGGCGTTGCGGAGCGCTACTGATCCGCCGTCTGAGTTGACGGTGCGGTAGAAGCAGGATCGCTCTCCGGTGTGGCAGGCGACGCCGTCGCCCGCGATCTCGACCTTCAGCCAGACCACGTCCTGATCGCAGTCGGTGCGCATCTCCCGTACGCTGAGGAGATTGCCGCTTTCCTCGCCTTTCTTCCAGATGCGGCCGCGCGAGCGGGTCCAGAAATGGGCGATGCCGGTCTCCAGCGTGAGCGCCAGCGCGTCCCCGTTCATCCACGCGAACATCAGCACACTGCCATCCGTGGCGTCGGTGACGATGGCCGGGATCAGCCCATCGCCGTCGAACTTTGGCTGAAACGTAGCGCCGTGCTCGATTTCCGCCGTAGTGCCGCGGGGCGTGAACATCGTCCGAGGTGATCCTGTCACGTCACGACCTCCGGTCGCGTAGTGGTCTCAACGTGGACGCCGCGGCGCGCCGGTCAGCGTCATGAAACGGTCGCGCATGGCGCTGTCGGTGGCGAACTGGCCGAGGAACCGCGTGGTAACGGCAGAAACACCCGGCTGATGCACGCCACGAGTGGTCATGCACTGGTGCTCCGCGTCTATGAGCACGGCCACGCCGAGCGGCGACAGCGCCTTTTCGATGGCGCCGGCGATCTGTGCGCTCAGCGTTTCCTGGGTCTGCAGGCGCTTTGCGAAGATCTCGACGACGCGGGCCAGTTTCGACAATCCGGCGACGCGGCCATTCGGGATGTAGGCGACATGCGCAATGCCGATGAACGGTGCGATGTGGTGCTCGCAGTGGCTCTCGACCCGGATGTCGCGAAGCATCACGATATCGTCATAGCCGCCGACGTCTTCGAACGTCGGCTCCTGCAGCATGGCCACGGCATCCTGGTCGTAGCCGCGGAAATACTCCAGATAGGCCTCTGCAACACGACGTGGCGTATCACGCAGACCTTCCCGGCTCGGGTCGTCGCCGGCCCAGGCCAGCAGTACGCGCACGGCGTCCTCGACTTCCTTCTGGGTCGGCCGGAGGGCTGGCGAATTCTTGGTCTTGAACGAAGCCGCGGAGATGCTGGTCACGGGGTCGGTTCCTGGAAATCATGGCTCGAGTGCATGCGACACCTGGCACGTTGAACACCGGCCCGCAGATACCTCGCACTACAGCTTAAGCTCGCTATATAGTGTGGGGCGACAACCCGCAAGGGAGCCGGTCTTGTCGCACCCGGCGTATCGCCGGGATGGCGTACGGGAGTAGGGGATGGCTGCTCTAAATGACATGTACAACACGCGGATTTTCGAGCTGGCTGCCGAAATACCGCATCAACAGCGGCTGGCCGATGCGGACGCAACTGCGAGCGCGCATTCCAAGCTGTGCGGCTCGACGATCGAGATCGACCTCAAGATGGACGACGCGGAGCGTGTCACCGCGTTCGGGCAGACGGTGAAAGCGTGTTTGCTGGGGCAGGCGTCGGCGTCAGTCGTTGGGCGCGAGATCGTCGGATCGACGGCGTCCGAGTTGCGCGAGGTCGGCCGCATCATGCGTCATATGCTGAAGGATGGCGGATCTGTGCCGACCGGGCGGTGGGCGGATCTGGGCATGCTGGAGCCGGTGAAGGACTACAAGGCACGGCATGCGTCGACTTTGCTGATCTTCGATGCGGTAGAGCGGGCGATCGCGGCCATCGAGGCACGGCGAGCAGGGGCCGCGCCAGTCGAAGCCGCGCAATGAGCAAGCCGACTGGCAGCCCTGGTTCCGCGCCGCGCAGTTGGTCGCGCGTGGCGCTTGCGGCCGGCCTCAAGGCGCCGATCTACCTCTACCGCTGGACCTTGAAGCCGTTCGTCGGCTGGAATTGCCGGCACATGCCGAGCTGCTCGGAATACGGGCTGGAGGCGATCGAGGTGAACGGCGCCTGGCGCGGCTTCTGGCTGACCACGTCGCGGCTATGTCGCTGCCACCGGTTCGGTACGGCGGGCATCGATCCGGTGCCCGATATCCGCCATGAGCACCGCGCCATGACGCCTTGGCGCTACGGCCGCTGGACCGGCCGGCATCTGCGGCCGGAATGGCGCTGGACGAAGAGCTGACCGGGTACCTTACCGTGACGTCAGGCGCCGCAGGCGTTCGCCTGCTTCCGGCGCGCCGAGCTTCACCGCGCGCGCGTACCATTGCAGCGCGGTCTCATTGCCTTTTGCCACCAGCGCCAGCGCGCGCGGGTTCTCCGGCGGCTTTGGCGACGGTGCTGCGGACTGTGGAGCGGGGCGCGGCGCCAGGTTGGCCGAGCCGATCGCTGCGAGATTGGCGGGCGGGGGCGCGGCCTGTCCACCCACCGACAGGGCCGATGCCGCCATGACTACCAGAGTGACCTTGCTTTCAGCCAGCACCGCGCCATCGACACCGACGAGGGATATGCTGAGCTGAGACCTGGCCGCTGCCGAAGCCGGCACCTGGAGTTTCAGTGTCGGAAGGGCGGACAGCGGGACAGCCCAGGATCCCGGCGAGATGACATGGCCGAGCGAAAGGATTGCCGACGGCGGCAAGCCCCAAACGCGCAGGAAGCTGTTTTGCGGAAGCTTATCTCCGGGCGCGATCTGAATGGGCAGCGGCGTTTCGATCTCGGGCTCGGCCAAAACCACGGCAGCGATATTGATGGCGAGCTTGGGTGTGGCGTCCTGGGCGTTGGATGGTGTCGTCGCTATTAGCCATATGCAGGCAGTGGCGGCCAGCAAGGCCCCTCCGACACCATCGGGCTTTTTGATAGTCAGACTGGCCAACGCTGCATCCCCCACCCCATCCGCGGGCCGTTCGCCCGCCACGAAACGCCCTATTGCTTCGGCCGCCGGCTCCACTCCAGGAACTGCTGAAACAGCCGCTCCTGCTCGGCCGCGTTGTTTGGGGCCGCGCGCGCCGCCTGCTGGCGTGCCAGCGACGGATCGATGCGCATCGCCGCCTGCTGCACCGCGGTTTTATCGAGCCAGTCCTGCGCCGCCGGGAAGCGCTGCCAGCCCTTGAGGTTGGCAGCGAGGTTGACTTCCTTCCACTTCGGATGACGCGGTGGCTTCTGGAACTCATCGAACTTGTCGAACAGCGCGTTCGTGAAAATCTCGACGCGGCGATAGCGATCGGTATTTCGCTGCCAGTTGTAGACCGCGAGCACCGCGCCGACCGCGATGGTGTCGACGCTCTGGCCTTCCGGGATGAGCCCCGGATAGTCCTGGCTGTTGACGCTCGCGGGCAGATAGCTCGCGTCCTCCAGGGCTTCCGTATAGGCAATCGGCAGGATCTTGAGATCGGGATCTTTGGGCAGCTTGGCGAGCGCGGCGGCCGGCTTGCCGGCGACGAACACGGTGGCGGCGATCTCTCCCGATTTGACCTTCACCAAGGCGTCGGCTTGGCCCATGTTGACCTGCTCCGGCTTGACGCCGAGCAGTTCGAACACGATTTTCGCCGATAGTTCGGTGCCGCTGCCGGCGTCGCTGAAATTGACCTTCTTGCCGCTGAGATCGTTGATACTCGCGATGCCGGGTCCGGCGACGATATGCATTTCCTCGTTGTACAGTTTGGTTAGGTAGACAAGGCGCTGCTCGATGTTGTTGCCCAGTTCGCGAGTCTGCTTCAGCAGCGTCAGGGTGTCGGACTGCACGATGCCCATGTCGATATCGCGCAGATGCAGGATATCGCGCACGTTCTGCAGGCTGCCTTTGCCGGCGATGGCCAGCACACGCAAAACGTCACCGCTGTCGAGCACTGCGGACATTGTCATAGGCGACCGTCAGGTAGGTGCCGGCCGGCGTGCCGGAAATGACGGAGACCGTATTCTGATTGGCGCGCTCGGTGAGCTGGGCGTGGGTTTCTTCTGCGGCGGGGCGTTTCTGGATGCCTTGAGCG
>JAEZBZ010000061.1 GCA_023412745.1 Pseudomonadota bacterium
CGGCCTGATCGGTCAGGCCAGCTTCGCGATAGGCTCCGGCTCGCTGAGCGAGAGCCTCGTTGCGCTGTCCGGCCTCCAGGCCATTCTTCATCCACAGCGCGCTGGTGAAATCCGCAATCGCCTGCGCCGGCTTGCTCTGCTTGCGATAGGCAAGCCCGCGATAATACAGAGCACGTGCCATCTGGTTGGTCGGCAGCTTGCCGCTGGAAATCGCACTGGTCAGCTGATTGACCGCGGTGTCGGTGCGTCCTGCCTCAAGGTGGGCGATCGCCGAGGAAATTGCGCTGTCCGGTGATGCGGATTGACTGCTGGCGGCCTTGCCTTTGGCGGCCTGGGCCTGCACCGAAACATCGTGCATGCTGAGCATTCCGACCGAGAGAAGGGCGGCCCACACCCAAACATGCCGCGCATGGCTCGGCCGTGTCCTGGTCATGTTGGCTCGCATCATCGCGGGGATCCTTGCAGTATGTCCTCAGGGCGACGCGCACAGTCCTCCATTGGCGCGAAACCTATGCCAACCATCCCTTTGAGGCAATTCGGCGACGCCAGATTATGCCCAGAGAACGGATTACTCCACAGTTACCGACTTGGCCAAGTTGCGCGGCTGGTCGACGTCCGTGCCCATCACCACGGCCGTATGATAGGCCATGAGCTGCATGGGAACGGCGTACACCAGCGGCGCGGTGAACGGATGCACGTGCGGCATGTGCAAATGCGTCTGCAGCTTGCAACCAGCCTTGGCTTCCGGTGCATCCGACACCAGGATGATCTGACCACCGCGTGCCGCCACCTCCTGCATGTTCGACACCGTCTTCTCGAACAGGTCGTCCTCCGGCGCCACCACCACTACCGGAACGTTCTCGTCGATCAGCGCGATCGGGCCGTGCTTGAGCTCGCCGGCGGCGTAACCTTCGGCGTGGATGTAGGAAATCTCCTTCAGCTTAAGAGCGCCTTCGAGCGCCAGCGGAAAGCTCGACCCGCGGCCGAGATACAGCACATCCTTGGCCTTGTGCAGCGCCACGGCCAGATCCTCGTACTGCTCCTCGCCACGCAGAACGGTCGTGATATGGCGCGGCACTTCCATCAGCGCCTTGACCAGATCCTTCTCCTGCTCCGCGCTGATATGGCCGCGCGCGCGGCCGATGGCGATGGCCATGCAGGCCAGCACCGCGACCTGGCAGGTGAACGCCTTGGTCGAGGCAACGCCGATCTCCGGACCGGCGAGGATCGGCAGCACTGCATGCGATTCGCGAGCGATGGTGGACGTGCGCGTATTGACGATCGAGGCGATGCGCTGGCCCTGCGCCTTGCTGTAGCGCAACGCCGCCAGCGTGTCGGCGGTCTCGCCCGACTGCGAGACGAACACGGCGAGACCGTTGTCCGGCATCGGCGCTTCACGGTAGCGGAACTCCGACGCGATGTCGGTCTCGACCGGCACGCGGGCGTAGCGCTCCAGCCAGTACTTGCCGACGACGCCGGCGTAATAGGCCGTGCCGCAGGCGCTGATCGTCACCCGCGAGACCTTGGCGAGATCGACGCCAAGATCCGGGAACACCACCTTGCCCTCGGTCATATCGATGTAGTTGGCCAGCGTATGGCCGATGACCTCGGGCTGCTCGTGGATCTCCTTGGCCATGAAATGGCGGAAGTTGCCCTTGTCGACCAGCAGCGAGCTGGCGACCGACTTGATAATCGGGCGATCAACCGAATGGCCGGTGATATCGTAGATCTTCGCGCCCTCGCGCGTAAGCACCACCCAGTCGCCGTCCTCAAGGTAAGTGATCGAGTTGGTAAACGGGGCAAGTGCAATGGCATCAGAGCCTAGATACATCTCGCCTTCGCCGTGGCCGATCGCTAGCGGCGGGCCCTGCCGCGCGCCGATCATCAGGTTGTCGTGGCCGGCAAAAATGATGCCGAGCGCAAACGCGCCCGTCAGCCGCTGCAGCGTCAGGCGCGCAGCCTCGACCGGCCCATGCCCATGGGACATGTATTCGGTTATGAGGTGCAGAACTGTCTCGGTGTCGGTCTCGGTGATGAACTCATGGCCCTTGGCCGTCAGCTCGGCGCGCAGTTCCTGGAAGTTCTCGATGATCCCGTTATGGACGACGGCAACCTTATCGTTCATGTGCGGATGCGCGTTGCGCTCCACCGGCTTGCCGTGGGTGGCCCAGCGCGTATGGCCGATGCCCGCCCGCCCCTGCAGCGGATGGTTGGACAGTCTCAATTGCAGGTTCTTCAGCTTGCCTTCCGCCCGCCGACGGTCAAGATGGCCATTCTCGACTGTCGCGATGCCAGCCGAGTCGTAGCCGCGGTATTCCAGCCGCCGCAGTGCATCAACCCGATCCTCTGCGACCGGCTTCGAGCCAAGACTGCCCACGATCCCGCACATGCCGAGTCAGGTCCCTCGCTATTAACTGTGGCGAACGTGCTACAGCGTTGGGGCAACTCGCACAACTCAATCTGTATTTCTTGGTTTTTCCCGCTTACGAGCTTTTGGCGGCTTTCCTGCGCTGCATCATGGCACGGAATTTGGTTGCCCATCCTTCGTGCACGTCCTGGGGGCTGCGCTCCACCGCCAGGGCGCCTGCGGGAACGTCCTTCGTAATGACACTTCCCGAGCCGACGAATGCACCGTCGCCAATCCTGATAGGCGCGACCAGCGAGCTGTTGGAGCCGACGAACGCGCCCGCACCGATTTCCGTACGGTGCTTGAAGAACCCGTCGTAATTGCAAAAAATTGTTCCCGCACCGATGTTCGCACCTTCTCCAACGACGCCGTCGCCGAGATAGGCGAGGTGGTTCGCCTTGGCACCCGGCGCGATGCTGACGTTCTTCACCTCGACGAAGTTGCCGATCTTCACCCCCTGGCCCAGATCCGCCCCCGGACGCAGGCGCGCGAACGGTCCAACCTCGACACCAGGTTGCAGATGCGCGCCTTCCAGGTGACAGTTGGCGCGGATCACCACGTCGTCAGCGACCACGACACCCGGGCCGAAGAATACATTGGGCTCAATCGTCACATCGCGGCCGATTCGCGTGTCGTGGCTGAACCAGACGGTATCTGGTGCGATCAGCGTTGCCCCCTCGGCCATCACCTCAGCCCGCTTGCGGCGCTGGAATACGGACTCGCCGACCGCCAGTTGATTGCGCGAGTTAATACCCAGCACCTCTTCCTCCGGGCAGCGGGTGGCGGCAACGCGCCCGCCCGCCTGCCGGGCCAGTGCAACGGCTTCAGTGAGGTAGTACTCGCCCTGCGCATTGGACGTGCCGATCCGGTCCAGCAGCGCCAGCATGGTCTCGCCGCGAAAGGCCATGACACCCGAGCAGCAGAATGTGATCGCCCGCTCCGCTTCGGTCGCGTCCTTGTGCTCGCGGATGGCCAGCAGATTGCCGGCGTCGTCACACACCATGCGGCCATAGCCGGTCGGATCGACCGCCTCGAAGCCCAGCACCGCAAGCGGTGTTGCGGCATCGAGACCGGCGGTGAGCGCAGCCAGCGTTTCCGCCGTGATCAACGGCGTATCGGAGAACAGCACCAGCACGTCGCCATCATGAGCCGCGATCGCCGCACGCGCCGCCAGTACCGCGTGGGCGGTACCAAGCTGCTGCTCCTGCACGAAAATCTCAACTCCGGGCACCTTCGTCAGCGCCTCAGCCCGCACCGCCTCCATGTCGGGCCCGACCACCACCGCGATGCGGCTGGCGCCCAGGCCACCGGCGGCGCCGAGCACATGCCCCAGCATGGACAGCCCGCCGACCTTGTGCAGCACCTTCGGCTTGGCCGACTTCATCCGCGTGCCTTTGCCGGCCGCCAGCACAATCGTGAGAAGGGAGCGTGATGTCATCGGTGTCACCGGCTGCTGGGGTGAGGGTGTCCAGGGTAGCGCACTCATACCCTGTCCTGCATCGACGCGCCAAACGTCAGTCGTCCCGCACGGTGTCGCAAGGCCGCGCGACTTTCAAGCCGAAGCCTTCCCAGCGGTCGGGCAATCACTTTTGGAATTGAGATCTTTCCACAGTTGGGCGCCGCCTTAACTGTCTCATTCGTTGACCCGGTGTGTGGACTCAGCGGACGGTTCTAGCAACCGAATCAGCCTGACTGCCGTGCCGAAGGGGAGACGCACGGCGGGCCGATCGCCAAGAGAAGACCATCGAGGCCAACATGCGCGTCCAAACACCCCCAACCGACCAACGTTCTGCTCCTGGCCAGAAAGAACCAATCCACATCGCGCCCGTGATGGATGAGGCCGACGAAGACATCCTCGATCAGGCCGAGACCACGCCTCCCCGTGCCCGCCGTGGCGTCAGTGGTTTGTATGTGGCCTGCTGGGGCATGCTCGGCACGGTCGCAGCCGGCTATCTCACCATGCTGGTCATGCAGCCGAATTGGGCCGCGCCGCTCACCACGCAATCTCCGCGCACGGAGTCGCCGGTTGCCAACGGCCGCACGCCGCAGCAGCTTGCCGTCGAAGTCGAAACCCTGCGCCGCACGGTCGCCGACCTCCAGCGCGAGCTGACCTACGTCAAAACAGCCCAGCGCCAGGAAAAGGAGCCGCCGTTCTTCCAGCGCAACACGGCGCCCGAGCAGGCGTCGCAGAGCACCGACACGCTGCCGCCACCGATCAGCGCCATGCCTGGATTGCAGGCAACGCCACTTCCGGCGCTGCCGCTGCCGGAGCGTTTCGAGCGCCAATCGGAACAGGCCGACGCAGCCGATGACGACCACGGCCGGGCAAAGCCGAAGGTCGTGATGCTGAACTCTAAGCCGACGATCCAGACGCAACCCGTCGAGACGATTGCCGTGCCGACTCCGCCGCCCGTGCCCGTAGCGAAGGCTGCCGTACAGCCCGCCAAGGTCGCCGAGGCCGCCAAGGCGCCAGCGCCGGCCAAATCCGCCGCGAAAACCATCGAAACCGGCAGCCTGCCGCCCGCGCCGAAGCAGACCATCACGTTCGGCCCCGCGACGGTTTCGCCATCGCCCCCGCAGGACAACACCGGGATTGTGCTGGATGCCGGGCCGTCGCTCGACATTCTCCGTCTGCGCTGGACCGTTCTGTCCGAACGCCATCCCAGTGCGCTGAACGGCCTGCAGCCGCGCTATCTGGTCGGCGGTACACGCGAGCGGCCATCCTATCAGCTCGTCGCCGGACCGGTATCCCCGGATGAAGGCGGCCGGATCTGCGCACTGCTGCGCGTGCGGCAGGTGCCGTGCAGCGTCGGGCCGAACTTCAACGGTCCGTCACTCTAGCCGATGGCTCAGTCGGCGGCCGGTTCCGTGATACAGCCGCCGACGAAATCAATCGAAGTCAGGTTTCGAACTGCGGTGCCGTTTAACCTGGCCGCGCCGCTCCTTGCTCTCCAGCCGCCGTTCCTTCGACGATCGCGTCGGACGCGTCGCGATGCGGATTTTCGGCGCGATGGTGGCCTGCCGGATCAGCTCAACCAGACGCTCACGGGCATCGGCGCGGTTCATGTCCTGCGTGCGGTGACGGTCGGCACGGATCACCAGCACGCCCTCCTTGGTCAGCCGCCGCCCCGCGAGACGGCGCAAACGAGCCCGCACCGGCGGCGGCAGG
>JAEZBZ010000064.1 GCA_023412745.1 Pseudomonadota bacterium
TGACGTCCGGTGCCGACCAGTTCGATATCATCTGGCACAACGACGACTGGGGCCAGCTCTGGAAGAAGTGGGTTGAGCCGACCGACGACATCAAGGGCATGGAGAACACGGATCCGTGGGTTCTCGAAGCCTTCATCAATGACGACAACAAGCCGACCGTTGTGCCGATGGCGCATACCGTCGGAACGTTCTTCTATCGCAACGACCTGTTGCAGCCGAACGAAGTGCCGAAGACTCTGGACGAGCTGGTGAGCGTAAGCCAGCGGCTTCAGAAAGAAGGCAAGGTCAAGTGGGGCTTCTCCGGCCCGATGGCTATGAACAACACGTGGTTCACCTTCTGGTGGACGATGTGGGGTAACAACTGCGATATCTTCAAGCCCGTCTTTGAGCGTAACTACGAAAAGCTCAAGGCGACTGGTTTTGAGCCGGCCGTGACCGAGCCGTGCCATCAGGAGATCGTCGAGTTCTGGTGGGATGCGATCCACAAACACAAGATCAGCCCTCCAGGTACACCTGCTTATACCCGCAATGAATCGAACGCCCTCTTCATGGCTGGCGATTCGGCGTTCACTCTGATCGACTCGACGCACTACGGCGAGTTCAACGATCCGAAGCGCGCGAAGATCGCGGGTAAGGTTGGCATGGCGCCGTGGCCGGTTGGTCCCCGCGCTCAGAAGCCGACCTCCTGGAATGAAGTCTGGGGTTGGGCGATCCCGATTGGCGTTCCTGCTGAGCGCAAGGCCATTGCCAAGAACATGCTGGCAGCCATGCTGGCAGACGAGGAAGGCCAGAAGGCGATGTGGGACAAGACCGGTGGCCCTCCGCCGAACATCAAGCTGTGGCCGAAGCTCCGCGAGAACGACAAGGTTTTCGACATGCTCTCCAAAGCTGTGTTCGACAACAAGCCGGTCGCGCACTCTGCCTACTACTTCCCCGAGTGGCCAGCTGTTCACAAGGCCTACTCGGACATGGTTGTTGCAGCCATGGCTGGCAAGCGCGAAGACATCCCCAAGGTCCTGAAAGAAGGCGCAGCGAAGATCCAAGCTGCGGCCAAGGGCAACTAAGACAATAGAAAGTCACTCAGAAATCTGGGTGACCTCTGCGAACCAGGGATCGCGGCGTATGAGCGCCGCGATCTCGGTTATAGGGTCATATCTCGCTCATCAGTGGGCGATGACAATTCCGGCTTAGGTTCTCCTAATGGCATCACGAACGTTCCTCGGGCTCGACGAGAAAAAGCGATTTATGCTTTTGCTCATCGCGCCGGCCGTCATAGGTCTTGTCGCATTCCAGATCGTCCCGATCCTGGTCGGCGCCAATGCTAGTTTTCGCGATTGGTCGCTGCATGATCCGCAAAAGACGTGGGTTGGCCTCGCCAACTACAAGTATGTTCTTACGGACGGCGATTTTCTAACAACCATTCTCCCGAACACGTTCGGCTTCATGTTCGCCAGCGTAGTTACCTCTCTGATTTTCGGTCTGTGCGTCGCGTTGCTGCTCAATCGGAAATTTGCGGGCCGCTGGCTGGTGCAGACGATCATTCTGCTGCCCCTGATGGTTGCGCCGGTTATCGCGGCAATCATGGTGCGCTGGATGTTCAACGACCAGTTCGGCATCGTGAACGTCGTGCTCACCGCAATCGGTCTTGAACCGATATCGTGGCTCACCCAGAAATGGTTCGCGTTTTTCACGATTCTGATCACCGATGTGTGGCTTTGGACCCCGTGGTTCGCGCTGCTGCTGCTGGCTGGTCTGCAGAGCCTTCCGCATGAGCCCTTCGAGGCAGCCCGGATCGATGCAGCATCGCCGTGGCGCACGTTCCGCTACATCACGCTGCCGATGCTGCGACCGGTTATCGTCGTCTGCGTCGTGATCCGCGCAATCGACGCATTCCGCACCTTCGACATCGTCTGGACGATTACGGGTGGCGGCCCAGCCCGCGCCACGGAAACCTTCAGTCTCTACGCCTATGTCGAGGCATTCCAATTCCTGAACTTCGGCCGCGGATCTGCTGCCGCCGTCATTGGAGCAATTATCATCGTGCTGTTCGCAATGGTGCTCTATCGCATCCTGAACCGCTGGGTGGAGGTGTCGAAATGAGCACGGCCCAAGCGATTTCCGCGCCCCCGCGGCGCAGCTTCCTGGATGCCTTGGCCCCTGGCGGCAGAAAGGTGTTCTTCGCACTCGTGGTGTTAGCCGTCTGCCTGCTGTTCGCCTTCCCGGTGTTATGGCTGGTCCTGACATCGCTGCGGCCAGGCTACGCTGTCTACTACGTCCACCAGGGCACGGACTTCACGCTCGAGAACTACTCGGAGGTCCTGTCGCAAGGGGTGGTCCTGAAGGCGTTGTGGAACAGCTTCGCCATCTCGACACTGGCGACAATCCTGTCCCTCGGCGTCACCATCACCTCGGGCTATATGCTGTCACGGTTCAGCGGACCGATCCCGAACACGTGGTTCGGCCTGATCTACGTGTTCCGCTGCGTGCCCTACGTTTCGTGGGTGCTGCCGCTGTATTTCGTGACGCAGGCGATGGGCATTTTCGACACCTATTGGGGGCTGTTGCTGCCGCACGTCGCCGTGCACATCTGCTTCTTCTCGTGGATCATGAAGGGCTTCTTCGACGGCATCGATCCGTCGATGGAGCACGCCGCCATGATCGACGGATGCTCACGGTGGGGCGCGTTCTATCGCGTCGCTCTTCCAGCGGCGATCCCGGGCCTCACTGCTCTGGCGATCCTGTGCTGGCTGTACACGTGGAATGAGTTCCTGTTCGCACTCATTCTGACGGCAAACAACACACCCATTCTCACCGTTGTGATGGCGCAGTTCGTTCACGAACTCGGCATGGAATGGCACCTCATGAGTGCCACCGCCGTGATCGCGATGGGCCCGGCGCTGCTCATTACTGTCTTTGGTCAGAAGTATGTCATTCGGGGATTGAAGGTTTAGACAATGGCGGAGGTCATCCTAAAGAACGTTCGCAAGCTCTACGGCAATGTCGTCGCAGTGAAGGACTTCACGCTCGATATCGCCGATCAGGAGTTCGTTGCACTCGTCGGTCCGTCAGGCTGCGGAAAATCCACCACGCTGCGCATGGTCGCCGGTCTGGAGGAAATCACCGGCGGCACAATCGCGATCGGCGATCGCGTGGTCAACGATCTGCAGCCGAAGGATCGGGACATCGCGATGGTGTTCCAGAACTACGCGCTGTATCAGCACATGACCGTGTACGACAATCTGGCCTTCGGTCTGCGCAACCGGAAAACCCCCGAGTCGGAAATCGAAGCAGCGATCAAGCACGCCGCCAAGGTGCTGTCGATCGAGCCATTGCTGGCGCGCCGTCCGCGCCAGCTTTCAGGCGGTCAGCAGCAGCGCGTCGCACTCGGCCGTTGCATCGTGCGCAATCCGAAGGTGTTCCTGTTCGACGAACCGCTGTCGAACCTCGACGCCCAGCTTCGTGCCCAGATGCGTCTGGAGATCAAGGAGCTGCGCGAGCGCGTACCCACGACCTCGATCTTCGTGACGCACGACCAGATCGAGGCCATGACTTTGGGCGACCGTATCGTCGTCATGAAGGACGGCCTGGTTCAGCAGGTCGGCTCGCCACTCGAGCTCTACAAGCGTCCGGTCAACCGTTTCGTTGCAAGCTTCATCGGCTCTCCGGCCATGAACTTCTTTGAAACGACCCTGGCTGGCAGCGGCGATCAGGTTGAGCTCACAGGCCCGGGCATCAGCTTCAAGCTGCCGTCGCAGCGCCTCGCAGGCCTCGGCAACGGCGTCAAGAACGTCACGATCGGCGTGCGGCCGCAGCATCTGGCGCTCGGCAAACCAGCCGGCTCCAACCAGGTCGGCATCGCCGGCAGGCTGATGGTGACCGAGCAGCTCGGTGACGAGCAGCTTCTGGCCGTTCGTATCGGCGACAGCGACATCCGTATCGCTGGCGTAGATCCCGAGCTGGCCTTGTCGACTGGCACGAATGTCGAAATCGCGACCAACATCGACAATCTGCACATTTTCGATGGAGCGTCAGGCGCAGCGTTGCGCTGACGTTTCTCGGAATAACGAAGTATAATCGGAGCAAAAGTAGAATGAGCGACTTTTACGTAAAGGTCGGCGACACGGTTTCGTTCGCCAAAACGGTCGGTGAAGCCGACGTCTACATGTTCGCCGGCATCACCGGTGACCTGTCCGGCAACCACGTCAATCAGCAGTACATGGAAGCGTCTCAGTACGGCCAGCGCATCGCGCACGGCGCGCTGATGATCGGCTTCATGTCGACCTGCTCGACGCTGATGATCGACAAGAGCAACAGCACGGGTCCGGATCGCACGGAAACCCCGGTTTCGCTCGGCTACGATCGGATTCGTTTCCTGGGTCCGGTTTTCCTCGGCGACACCGTGAACCTGACCTACACGATCATCGAGGTCGATCCGGTCAAGCGTCGTTCGCGCAGCGAGATCAAAGTCGTCAACCAGCGCGGTGAGCTGGTCGGTGTGGGCAATCACATCCTTGCCTGGACCAAGAACAAGGCCTGAATATAGGAGACAAGGGTCGTCATGCGGCTCAAAGATAAAGTTTGCATCATCACCGGCGGTGGCTCGGGTATCGGCCACGCTGCGTGCCTGATGTTCGCCAAGGAAGGCGCCAAGCTGGTCATTGCTGACAAGCGCAAGGATCACGCTGCGTCGGTTGCTGCCGAGTGCGAAAAGCTCGGCGCCAAGGCTATCCCGTTTGAAGTCGACGTTACCAAGACCGCAGAGGTCAAGGCGATGATCGACGAGACCGTCAAGACCTATGGACGCCTCGACGTGCTGCTCAACAATGCCGGCTACGGCATCGCGGGCAGCGTCACCGAGACGGACGAAGACGCCTGGGAAGCCTTGATGGCGGTTAACGTGCGCGGGGTGTTCCTGTGCACCAAGTACGCCATCCCGGCGATGGCCAAGAACGGTGGCGGCTCGATCGTCAACACCGCTTCGGTCGTGGCTGCTGTCGGCATTCACAACCGCGCGGCCTACTGCGCATCGAAGGGTGCTGTGGCGGCGCTGACACGCGCCGTCGCGATCGACCACGTGCACGAGGGCATTCGCTGCAACGCGATTTCTCCCGGCACGATTAACACGCCGTACTTCGAGGAAATCCTCGCCAAGAGCCCCGACGCGGCCGCGATCCGCAAGGGCCTGGAAGATCGCCAGCTCATGCGGCGCATGGGCAAGCCGGAGGAAATCGCAGCCGGCATGCTGTTCCTCGCCAGCGATGAGAGCAGCTTTGCAACCGGTTCGATCCTCACGATCGACGGCGGCATGACGGCAATCTAAGACCAAAGACACGAGGCATTGCAGTGGACGGATTGGCAGACAAGGTGGCGCTCGTCACCGGTGGTGGCGCGGGCATCGGACGTGCGATTGCACTGAAG
>JAEZBZ010000097.1 GCA_023412745.1 Pseudomonadota bacterium
CGATATGGACATCGCCGCGGAGTTGATGGGCATCCGACCGCTTTATGCCAAGCTGACCGCGTTCGCGATTTCCTCGTTCATCATTGGCGTAGCGGGCGCGTTGTGGGCGTTCGTGCATCTCGGCTCATGGGAGCCGCTCGCCTTCAACATCGATCGCTCGTTCCAGCTTCTATTCATGGTCATCATCGGCGGGCTTGGCTCGATCCTGGGCTGTTTCCTCGGCGCGGCCTTCATTCTGATCTTGCCGATCTTCCTCGATCAGGCGCCGCACGCGCTCGGGCTGTCGATGTCGGTCGAGACTGTCTCGCACCTCGTTTTCATCATCACCGGCGCGCTGATCTGCATCCTGTTGATTGTGGAGCCGCACGGCTTCGCGCGGCTGTGGGCGATCACCAAGGAGAAGCTGAGGCTTTGGCCGTTCCCGTATTAGTGGCGGCTATCGGAAAGCTTTGGTCGGCAACTGCGGAGCGGCCAACCGAAGCCACAACAATCAAAAAGGCCCGCGCATATGGGTTCGGCTGCAGTCGGGCTCGAAAAATGGAGGAAACTGGTTATGGCTCGCAAGAGTTGGGTTCTGGCCGCGGCAGCGGTCATAGCTGCGCCGGTCATGCTGACCGCATTGCCGGCATTGGCGCAGAACGAGCAGTTCGTCCCGCGGCTGGTCTATCGTACCGGCGCATATGCGCCGAATGGCATTCCGTTTGCCAACGGTGCCGCCGACTATCTGACGCTGCTCAACGAACGTGACGGCGGCATCAACGGCGTCAAGATCGTCATGGAAGAGTGCGAAACCGGCTACGCCACGGACAAGGGCGTGGAATGCTACGAACGCCTGAAGGGCAAAGGCCCGACCGGCGCGGCGTATTTCTCGCCGCTATCGACCGGCATCACGTTCGCGCTCACCGAGAAAGTGCCGGGCGATAAAATCCCGCTGTTGACGCTTGGCTACGGGCGCTCCGATAGCCGCAATGGCGCGGTGTTCCCGTGGAACTTCATCGCGCTCGGCAGCTACTGGACCGCGGCCGATGTCGCCATTCAGCACGTCGCCAAGGAAATGGGCGGCTTCGACAAGCTCAAGGGCAAAAAGATAAGCCTCGTCTATCATGACAGCCCTTACGGCAAGGAGCCGATTCCGGCGCTCGAAGCCCGCGCCAAGAAGCACGGCTTCAATCTGAAGCTGATTCCGGTCACGCATCCGGGCGTCGAGCAGAAGTCGCAATGGCTGTCGATCCGCCAGGATCGCCCTGACTATGTGCTGCTATGGGGCTGGGGCGTGATGAACTCGACCTCGATCAAGGAAGCCGCGGCTGTCGCTTATCCGCGCGACAAGATCATCGGCGTGTGGTGGTCGGGCGCTGAGCCCGATGTCATCCCGGCGGGCGAGCAGGCCAAGGGCTACAAGGCGCTTTTGCTGCAGCATCCGGCCAGCAAGTTCGGGGTCCATGCCGATATCGAGAAGCACGTGTTCGCGAAGGGCCAGGGCGTTGGTAAGGATACCTTCGCGCAGGTGCTCTACAATCGCGGGCTGATCGACTCGCTGATCGGCACCGAAGCCATTCGCACCGCGCAGGGCAAGTTTGGCAACAAGCCGCTGACGGGCGAACAGGTGCGTTGGGGTTTTGAAAACCTGAACCTCACGGCCGAGCGCATCAAAGAGCTGGGCTTCGAGGGAATGCTGGAGCCGATCAAGCTGTCCTGCGCTGACCATCAGGGGGCGGACAAGGCCCGCCTGCATCAGTGGGACGGCAAGGAGTGGAAGATCATCTCCGACTACTACACAGCGGACCGCTCGGTTGTGGATCCGCTGGTGAAAGAGGTGTCGGAGAAGTACGCCTCCGAGAAGAACATCACGCCGCGGGACTGCTCCAAAGAGAGCTGATCGCGGATAGATGCCTCGCTCCACGTGAGCGAGGCACGGTGTCAGCGTCACGCCGGGGAACAATGGGGGAAGCTGGCGCTGGCACCACCTATTGCGTTTTCTCGACCTCGACGGAGCCTTTGGCATGACCAGCACACCCCTCGCCGCGAAGGCCGAACCGCAGACAGTCGCCACGATCCTCTCGGTCAACAACATCGAGGTCATCTACGACCACGTGATCCTGGTGCTAAAAGGCGTGTCGCTGAAAGTACCAGAGGGCGGCATCGTCGCCATTCTCGGTGCTAACGGTGCTGGCAAATCGACGACGCTGAAAGCGGTCTCGAACCTGCTGCGTTCCGAGCGCGGCGAGGTGACCAAAGGCACGATAGCGTTCAAGGGGGAGCGTGTTGATCGGCTGACCCCGAACGATCTGGTGCGCCGCGGGTGCATTCAGGTCATGGAGGGGCGGCACTGCTTTGGCCACCTGACGGTCGAGGAAAACCTGCTGACCGGCGCCTTCACGCGGCGCGACGGCCATGCCGCCGTCATGCAGGACCTGGAGAAGGTCTATGCGTATTTCCCGCGCCTCAAGCAGCGGCGCAGCAGCCAGGCCGGCTATACATCGGGCGGCGAGCAGCAGATGACCGCGATCGGTCGGGCGCTGATGTCACGGCCGAAGATGATCCTGCTCGATGAGCCGTCGATGGGGCTGGCGCCACAGATCGTCGAGGAGATCTTCTCGATCGTCGATGGCCTCAACCGTAACGAGGGCGTCAGCTTCCTGTTGGCCGAGCAGAACACCAACATCGCGCTACGCTATTCCACCTACGGCTATATCCTGGAAAACGGCCGCGTGGTGATGGACGGTGAAGCCCGCGATCTGCGCGAAAACGAGGACGTGAAGGAGTTCTACCTCGGGATCGGGGGAGCAGACCGCAAAAGCTTTCGCGACGGCAAATCCTACAAGCGCCGGAAGCGCTGGCTGGCGTAACGCCTGCGTGCCCGCGCCGCACGCTGTCATTACTGCGGCGACCCGTTCAGCAGCTTGACGGCCGCCGATGACAGCGCGCCGGTGATGATGCAGGGCAGGCCGATGGCGACTTGGCCCGCCGCGCTGGCCACCACACAGCCGACCGCGATGGCCGTGCTGCCCCAATACGCTGCGGTCGACCACGCGTTGTTCGGCTGCGGGCCCTTGCGCTTCAATTCCTCGATCGCTGCCAGGGCTTCCTTGCGGATCTTGCCGGTCTCGAACGTTTCAGCGGCTTCGACGATTTCCTTCAGTTCCGCGCGCACGTGCTTGTCATGGCTGGACAGCCGCTGTTCGTCACGCAGCAGGTCGAGCAGATCCTTGTCGCGCGACGCGTTGTTCGCCAGCGTCCATTTGGAAATGCTGCCGACGGTCAGCTTGTTGACGTCGGCCTTGTCCTTCGACCAGCGCAGCGCGGTGACGATCCGGCGAACCGGTTCGTGCGAGCCGGTGGCGAAATAGTAGCCCCACAGCGTGTCGACCGCGGCGGGACCGGACTCGAGGGGAAGGTCGTGCAGCAGCTTGGCTTTGCCGTGAAGGTAGCTGTCGATCAGGGTCTTGCGCGCGGGCATGCGCTCGACGAACTGGCTGAGCAGGCTTCTCCAGTCCGGAAGGCCTGAATAAGCGATAGCCTTGATGATCGCGCTCTGGTCTTCCGGCGGCATCGGGAACATGCCGGTCACGAGCTTCTTGGCATTTTTCGGATTGCTGCCCAGCACACCCGCCATGAAGCCGACGAAGATGCCGGACGCATCGCTGTCGCGGAACAGGCCGAGCTGACTGATCGCCTTCACCGCTTGCGGCAAATGCTTGGGTTGCGGTTCGAGGCGATAGCCGTCGATCCATTTCAGGATCTGTTCGTGCGTGCCGAACGGACTGCGCGGGTCACCCTTCGGCGAGGCCAGCGACATCATCTGCGCGCTCGCGGCAGGCACGAGCACAAAGGTCAGAAGAAGGCCAAGCAGGCCAGCGCGGACAAAATGCATGAACAGACGTCCCCAGGAATGCAAAGCAATTCCCGCCCCAATCGATATGCGCGCCACACGCAGGCCGGCACACAACCAGCCGCTCGCGTCGATTTCATGGCAGCATCGACAACTTATTGCGGGGGCAGCGTTTTCTGGAATTGGTCAAAGTTTGCGCTGATTTTGCTAAAAAATCGAGCAAACCGCTTTGAGATTGCTCTCTCTCGATATATCTACGCCGCCGCACCGACGGTTCTCTGACCGTTTCCTTGACCAAGCACGTGTCGTGGATTGCGCGAAGCCGCGCCCTGACGCTGCGCAACCGCGATGGATGGACCGGGATGTTGTTGGACGAGAAGCTGGAGCCCATATTTGCAGACGTACTCCGGCGCAATCCCGGCGAGGAAGAATTCCATCAGTCGGTTCGCGAGGTGCTGGGCAGCCTTGGCGCCGTCATCGCCAAGACGCCGTCGTATGCCGAAGGCGCCCTGATCGAGCGGTTGTGTGAGCCGGAGCGCCAGATCATTTTCCGTGTACCCTGGATCGACGATAACAATCGCGTCCAGATCAATCGCGGGTTTCGCGTCCAGTTCAATTCCGCGCTCGGGCCCTACAAGGGCGGCTTGCGGTTTCACCCCACGGTTTACCTGGGCACGATCAAATTCCTCGGCTTCGAGCAGACGTTCAAGAACGCGCTGACGGGTATGCCCATCGGTGGCGGCAAAGGCGGTTCCGACTTCGATCCCAAAGGGCGGTCGGATGCGGAGATCATGCGCTTCTGCCAGTCGTTTATGACGGAGCTTTGTCGGCATCTCGGTGAATACACCGACGTCCCGGCCGGTGATATGGGCGTTGGCCAGCGCGAAATCGGTTTCATGTTCGGCCAGTACAAGCGGATAACCAATCGCTACGAGTCTGGTGTTCTCACCGGCAAGGGGCTGGCGTGGGGTGGATCGCGCGTCCGCACCGAGGCGACCGGCTACGGCGCGACCTACTTCGTTGAGCGTATGCTGCGCACGCGCGGCATGGATTTCGACGGCAAGAAGGTCGTGGTCTCCGGCACGGGCAACGTGGCCATTTATACCATGGAGAAGATCCAGGAACTCGGCGGCCGCATCGTCGCCTGCTCGGATTCCAACGGTTATGTCGTCGAGGAAAGCGGCATCAACCTGGCTCTCCTGAAGGACGTGAAGGAACGCCAGCGCGGACGCGTCAAGGACTACGCTGCCGCGCGCGGCGCGGGTGCGGTCTATGTCGACAAGGGCCGGGTGTGGGATGTCCCGGCGGATATCGCAATGCCGTCTGCTACGCAAAACGAGCTTAATGGCCAGGATGCCAAGAGGCTCGTGAAGAACGGTGTGATTGCGGTGGGCGAGGGCGCCAATATGCCGTCCACGCCGGATGCGGTGCGCATCTTCCAGGAAGCCAACGTGCTGTTCGGGCCGGGCAAGGCTGCGAATGCAGGAGGCGTCGCAACCAGCGCGCTCGAAATGCAGCAGAACGCATCGCGGGATTCCTGGAGCTTCGATGCGACCGAGGAACGGCTCGCCGCCATTATGCGCGACATTCACGACCGCTGCGCGGAAACCGCCGAGGAATACGGTGCGCCGGGCAACTACGTCCTCGGCGCCAACATCGTCGGCTTCACGCGAGTCGCCGAAGCCATGCGCGCCCTCGGGGTTATTTGAGGATTTCCTTCCGCGGGGACATCGGACGTCAGCGCGTATTCTTGCGCGGCGCTCCGGTTTCCCTATCCGGACTCAGATCATGGTCGCCGAAAGCTGACGACCTGACCTGCTGATGCGGTGGCATCGTAGGCAAAACCCAATCGATGAATATCGTTGAAGATGTTCTGCATACCTGGCAGGCCGTACGCCTGCGGGTGCAGTTCGATGATGATCTTCTCGATAGTACCCAGCGTTTCCGCCTGAAAGAGCTCCAACTCGCCACCTTCGATGTCCACCACCAGCACTTTCGGCGCATATTGCGCGATGATGTCCGCGAAGGTGACAGTCGCGACTTCCGCGATCGAGGTCGCTGGCGCGCCTTCCGGTGACAGGGAACTGGTTGGCACCTGCGCGCGGCAGTAGAATTTTACCGTTGGCGCGCCCGGCTCCGGCAGCACGACAGCATTCATGACGGTGACATCCCTCACGCCATTGAGCGCATGCACGCGCTGAATGTATGGGATGAGCTGCGGGTTTGCCTCAACGGCGATGATCTTGCCCGCACGCGTATGCTTGCGAATGAACGTCGAGATGAAGCCAAGACACGCGCCAAGTTCCAGCACCACTTCTCCGGGAGAGATGAGCTTGCGGACTGCCTCGCGTTCAGGCTGCTCGAACGTTCTCTTCGCAAGCAGGCGTTCCAGATCGACTGTCATGATCGATCGGTCTATCGGCAGGCGAACGCCCGCGATCGTGGCTTGTCCAATTGCCCGATTGCCGAGCACCAACAGGTCACGGACGGGTTGCATTCAGGAAATCCCGAAATAGCGCCCTTCGATGTATCCGACTGCTCGCCCGAAATGTTGGGCCGAGCGATCCGGTTCGAATTTGGCGATGGCGAAGATGCCTTTGATGGCCTGTTCCAAGGCAGCGCCAGTGAAGCTGAATTTGACGCCGTACTTGCGGCTGAAGTAAGCGCGGGATCGTCCGTAATGCCGGTACTTCATGAACTTCTGTCGTGCCACGAGATTGGCACCAGTGCCCGGCTGATGAAACAGTTTGGCACCGGCAACGCGTACCAGTTGCCCCCGCTCGGCGAAGCGCCGGCTGAGATCTTCGTCTTCGAAGTAGAGGAAGAAGCGTTCGTCAAATCCGCCGATATCGTAGAAGTCGCGCTTGCGGCAGAACAGGCCCGCACCGCTGAGAAAATCTCCCTTTGCGCAGTCCACGACAGCGTCATGCACGGCATTGCCGTGAGCAGCTGGCGTCTCGGGATTCTTGAACTGGTATGGACCGGCAGCCGCGATACCGGGGTTGTCAGCCAAGGTGCCGAACATTGCCTTGAGCGCGCTCGACGCAAGCTGCGCATCGGGGTTCAGGAACAGAAGGAATTCTTGCGTCGCAACTCCGGCGCCCTGATTGCAGGCCGTTCCGAACCCCTTGTTCCTGGCGTTGCTGACGACCTTGCAATTCAGCTTCTCGCCGATCGTAGCCGATGAGTCCGAACTGGCGTTGTCAACGAGGATCCATTCGGCCGCGTCGCTGGCAGATTCAAACGCCTGCTGAAGACAGTGCGCACTATTGTAGCTGACGACGATCACGCTCACGGGGAGCTTCGCCATCCCGATGCTCTCGGTTTCGGAGTGATCAGGATGGCGTGTTGCAGTCATCTCACCAACGGTGGCCCTCGCAACCAATATGACGTTGGCTTCCGTTAGCGCATTATGTTTAGTCTGTCACTATCCGCTGACGTCGTAAGCGGCCAGCGCGGCCATGTTGAGCACATCGCTGTCTTTTGAGCCGATCGGGCAGATCTGGACCGAACCATTCAGGCCGACGAGGATCGGGCCGATCACGGTCGCGCCGCCCAGTTCCTTCAGCATCTTGGTCGAGATCGAGGCCGAGTGGAACGCCGGCATCACCAGCACATTGGCGACGTCGGACAGCCGGCAGAACGGATAGATCTTCTGCAGGTTGCGATTGAGCGCCACGTCGGCCGCCATCTCGCCGTCGTACTCGAAATCGACGCCTTCCGCGTCGAGGATCTGGACCGCTTCGATCACCCGATCAGAACGCTCGCCACGCGGTTCGCCGAACGTCGAGTAGGCCAGCATCGCGACGCGGGGCTCAAGGCCCAGCCGGCGCGCGACCTGCGCTGCTGCCTTGGCGATTTCCGACAGCTCACGAGCGTTGGGCATGTCGTGCACGCTGGTATCGGCCACAACCACAGCACGCCCGCGGCTGAGCGCGATCGATACGCCGATCGGACGCTGGCCGGGCTTGGGATCGAGCACGCGGCGGACATCAT
Organism: Pseudomonadota bacterium; assembly: GCA_023412745.1. Classification (GTDB taxonomy): domain Bacteria; phylum Pseudomonadota; class Alphaproteobacteria; order Rhizobiales; family Hyphomicrobiaceae; genus ZC4RG25. The sequence continues at coordinate 7,829 of JAEZBZ010000097.1, forward strand.
TGTAAGCGACGGACCAGTTGCGGGTGACGCCGGTGACGAGACCATCGGCGTGGCCCATCGCCACCATGCAGGCGGAAAACACGTTGCGGTCATTATTCACCAGACGCGTGCAGTCGCGCATCAGATAGCCGTGGCGCTGCATGCGGCTGTAGAGGAATTCCGCGTAGGCTTGGCGGTTTTCGTCGAGGCTGGTGTCGTGCAGCTCGATGCTGTCGGTCAGTTCGATGCCGGCCTGCGCGAACGCATCGAGGATCGGCTGGCGGCGGCCGATCAGAACGGGCTTGCCGAGCCCGGCGTTGTAAAAGGCGTTGGCGGCGCGCACGACTTGGGTTTGCTCGCCCTCCGCGAAGATGATCCGCTTCGGTGCGGCGCGAACCTGGCTGAAGATGCTGGTGAGCCACCCGGCGACGGGATCGAGGCGCCCCGACAAATGCCCCTTGTAGCGCTCGATATCGACAATCGGCTTGCGCGCGACGCCTGTTTCCATGGCAGCCTTGGCCACGGCCAGGGGCACGTGGCTGATGAGTCGGGGGTCGAACGGCGCGGGGATGATGTATTCCGGGCCGTACTTGACCTGCCGGCCGTGGAAGGCGGCGGCGACCTGATCGGGCACGTCCTGCCGCGCGAGATCCGCCAGCGCATTGGCGGCAGCTATCTTCATGGCATCGTTGATGGTCGATGCGCGGACGTCCAGGGCACCACGGAAGATGAATGGGAAGCCCAGCACGTTATTGATCTGGTTCGGATAATCCGACCGGCCCGTGGCCATGATGGCGTCCTCGCGAATGGCGTGGACTTCTTCCGGCGTGATCTCCGGATCGGGGTTGGCCATGGCGAAGATGATCGGCTTCGGCGCCATCGAGCGGATCATGTCGGCAGTGAATGCGCCCTTCGCCGACAGGCCGAACACGGCATCAGCACCCTTCATCGCGTCGGCCAGGGTGCGCGCCTTGGTCTTTGCGGCATAGGCTGATTTCCACTGATTCATGCCTTCCTTGCGACCCTGGTAGATGACGCCCTTGGTGTCGCAGAAGATCACGTTCTCTTTCGGCATGCCCATGGCGGTCAGCAGGTCGAGACAGGCGATGCCCGCCGCGCCGGCGCCGTTGACGACCAGCTTGAAGTCCTTGATGTCGCGGCCGGTGATATGCAGCGCGTTGATCAGGCCGGCGGCAGCGATGATGGCAGTACCATGCTGATCATCATGAAAAACCGGTATCGGCATCAGCTCGCGCAGCTTCTCCTCGATGATGAAGCAGTCCGGCGCCTTGATGTCTTCCAGGTTGATGCCGCCGAACGTCGGGCCGAGGTAGCGCACGCAGTTGATGAAGGCGTCAACATCCTGGGTATCGACCAACACGTCGGTGGCGTCGATGTCGGCGAACCGCTTGAACAGGGCGCCCTTGCCCTCCATCACCGGCTTCGCCGCCAGCGCGCCGCGATTGCCGAGACCCAGGATCGCCGTGCCGTTGGAGACCACCGCGACCAGATTGCCCTTGTTGGTATAGTCATAGGCCAGGGAGGGATCCTCGGCGATCGCCAGCACCGGGACGGCTACGCCGGGGGAGTAGGCGAGAGACAGATCCCGCTGTGTTGTCAAAGGCTTGGTGGGCGTGATTTCCAGTTTCCCAGGTTTACCCTGGGCGTGGAACTGGAGTGCTTCCTGTTCGGTAAAGCGTGCTTCTGCGAATTTCGGAGCCATGGGTCTGACTATTTCCCCCTACTTTGGTTGGGGGCAGCATAGGCCTTTCTTCTACGTGGGGACAACGGGCCCGTTTGCGTCAGGCGAATTTTGACACCAGCGCGGGACGGGATATGTGGTTGCGGCAAGGCTAACGGCTGAAGGGGGAATAGCGCCACGTGTCGTCGCGATCGCAGTCTAAAACCGCCGCCGTATCGGTCTCCGAGGAGGACGCCGACACTCCTGCGCGCGCGAACGAGCGTCTGCCGATAGCCGATGCAACGCCCTCGATGGCGCAGTTCCTCGAGATCAAAGCGGCCAACCCGGACAGTCTGCTCTGGTACCGCATGGGCGATTTCTACGAGCTGTTCTTCGACGATGCCGTGACCGCGTCACAGGCGCTCGGCATTGTGCTGACCAAGCGCGGCAAGCATCTGGGCCAGGATATCCCGATGTGCGGCGTGCCGGTGCATCGCGCGGATGAATATCTGCAACGTCTGATACGCCAAGGGCACCGCGTTGCAGTCTGCGAACAGCTCGAAGACCCGGCCGAGGCGCGCAAACGTGGGTCCAAAGCGATTGTAAAGCGAGACGTGGTGCGGCTGGTGACGCCGGGCACGCTGACCGAGGATGCGCTGCTCGATGCCAAGGCGCGCAACTATCTGACGGCTGTGCACATGACGCCGGGCGCGGGCATCGAGGATGCGGCCATGGCGTTGGCGTCGCTGGATATTTCCACCGGCGAGTTCGAGATCGGCGCGGTGTCGGCGGCCGATTTCCCGGGCGAGTTGGTACGACTGCAGCCGAGCGAGGTTCTCATCGGAGATGCCTTGCTGGCCGACCCGCAGACCCGCCGCTGGATCGAGAATGTCGGTGCCTCAGCGACGCCGATGGCAACCGCGATGTTCGACAGCATGGCGGGAAAGCGGGCACTGAAATCACGGCTGGGTGTCGTTGATCTGACGGCATTCGGCGAGTTCTCGCGGGCGGAGATGGCGGCCGCCGCGGCGCTACTGAAGTATGTCGAGCTAACCCAGATCGGGCGTCAGCCGGTGGTCCGCCCGCCGCGGCGTTCGGGCAGTGGCGCCAGCATGACCATCGATGCGGCGACGCGCGCGAGCCTGGAAATCGTACGTTCGACTTCCGGCGGTCGGCAGGGCAGCCTGCTCGACGCCATCGATCGGACGGTGACGGGGCCGGGCGCGCGCGAGCTGGCAGCGCGGCTGGCCTCGCCGCTGTGCAATCCCGCAACGATCACGGCGCGGCTTGATGCCGTCGGCTATCTGGTCGACAGCGATGCGCTGCGCGACGACATTCGCGCGTCGCTGAAGGCGGTGCCGGACGTGGCTCGCTCGGTCTCGCGGCTTGCCCTGCAGCGCGGTGGTCCCAATGATCTCGGCGCCATCCGCGATGGCCTCGGCGCGGCGGCGGTGCTTGGTGAACTGCTGGTGCGCGCAGGGCAGCGGCTTGATCTGCCGGAGGACTTGTCCGGCTTGCTGACGCGGCTGTCGGTTGAGGACGCGACGGATCTGGCAAAGTCGTTGCAGGCTGCGCTGGTCGATGCTCCGCCGCCGCATCGCCGTGATGGCGGGTTCGTGCGCGAGGGTTTTCGCGCCGATCTCGACGAGGCGCGCCGGCTGAAGGAAGACAGCCGTCAGGTGATGGCGGGGCTGGAGGCACGCTACGTCGCCGACACCGGCATCAAGTCGCTGAAGATCCGGCACAACAATGTGCTTGGTTACTACATCGAGGTTTCGGCCAATGCCGCCGCGCCGCTGATGGCCCTGCCGCTGTCGGATGAGTTCCGGCATCGCCAGACCCTAGCCAATGCGGTGCGGTTCACAACGCAGGAACTGGTCGAAACCGAAGGCCGTATCGCCTCGGCGGCCGAGCGTGCGCTCGCCATCGAACAGGAGGTGTTCGTCGAGCTGGCGCGGGCTATCGGCGGCCTGGAGCGCGAGCTCGGCGGGATCGCAGCGGCGCTGGCGGAACTGGATTGCTTCGCCGGGCTGGCGCAGCTTGCATTCGATGAAGGCTATACGAGGCCCGCGATCAGCAGCGGGCAGGAGTTTGAAATTCGCGGGGGCCGCCATCCGGTCGTCGAGCAGGCGCTGCGGAGGGCCAAGGCCGCGCCGTTCATCGAGAACGATTGCCTCCTGGCGGGCAATGGCGCGGCGCGCGACGACGAGGCGGCCGGGCGCATCTGGCTTGTGACCGGACCGAACATGGCCGGTAAATCGACATTCCTACGCCAGAACGCCCTGATCGCGCTGATGGCGCAGGTGGGCTCGTTTGTGCCCGCGCGCCAGGTGTGCATCGGCGTCATCGATCGGCTGTTCTCGCGCGTCGGCGCCGCCGATGATCTGGCGCGCGGGCGTTCGACCTTCATGGTCGAGATGGTCGAGACTGCCGGCATCCTCAATCAGGCGACGGACCGCTCGTTGGTTATTCTCGACGAAATCGGCCGCGGCACCGCGACGTTCGACGGGTTGTCGATCGCCTGGGCGGCAGTGGAATATCTGCACGACATCACCCGCTGCCGAGCGCTGTTTGCCACCCACTATCACGAGTTGACGGTGCTGTCTGGCCGCTTGGATAACCTCGCCAACGTCACCATGGACGTGAAGGAATGGCAGGATGAAATCGTATTCCTGCACAAGGTGAAGGCGGGCGCTGCCGATCGCTCCTATGGCATCCAGGTGGCCAAGCTGGCCGGCTTGCCGGGGCCGGTGGTGAAGCGCGCGCGCGAGGTGCTGGCGCGGCTGGAGAAGGCGGATCGGCGCGGGTCGGCATCGGCGGGATCGCTGTCGGACCTGCCGTTGTTCGCCCACGAGCCGCCCGCCGAGACCCAGCCTTCCGGACCGAGCGAGACCGAACTGACGCTTGACGGGATCAATCCCGACGAGCTCAGTCCGCGGGCCGCGCTCGAGGCGCTCTACCATCTCAAGGCGTTACGCGGTAAATCGCGATCAAACTAGATTTTTGCAGCCTTCGGCGAGTTGATGGACATTTCGAGACCGGACCCGGCCCCATACTTCGATCCTCTGATCGCACGGCGGGATCTGACCCGTATCGCCAGTGAGGCTGGCAGTGTCGCCGAGGGGCGTCCGGCCGTCATCGACTATTGCAAGGGCCTAATGCGCGAGGCCCGCGCTATGGCCGAGAAGCAGCTTGCGTGCGATGGCAACGGTCGCCGCTGCGCCGAAGGCTTGTCTCTGTTCCAGGACGAACTGGTCCGGCTGATCTACGACTACACGGTGGCGCACGCCTATCGCGCCACCAACCCATCGGATGCCGAGCGCATGGCGATCGTGGCGACCGGCGGTTACGGGCGTGGGCTGATGGCGCCTGGGTCCGACATCGATCTGTTGTTTCTGCTGCCTTACAAGCAGACACCGTGGGGCGAGAGTGTTGCCGAATACATGCTCTACATCTTGTGGGATCTGGGGCTGAAGGTCGGCCATGCGACGCGCACCGTCGACCAATGCCTCAAGCTGGCGCTCGGCGATTTCACCATCATGACCGCGCTGCTCGACATGCGGCTGATCCATGGCGATGCCAGCCTCTTCGCCGATCTGGAACGCCGGTTCCGCGCCGATGTTGTGGCGATTTCAGGACGCGCTTTTGTCGATGCCAAGATGACCGAGCGCGATGAACGCCATCGTCGTTCGGGTCAGAGCCGCTATCTGGTCGAGCCAAACGTCAAAGATGGAAAGGGCGGATTGCGCGACCTGCACACGCTGCACTGGCTGGCCAAGTTCTTTCACGACCATGATCTCAGCCAGGACGGTGCCAGCGGCGCATTCACGCCGGCTGAAGTGGCAACCTTCCGGCACAGCGAGAACTTCCTGTGGAGCGTGCGGTGCCACCTGCATTTCCTGACCGGCCGTGCCGAGGAACGCCTGAGCTTCGACCTGCAGGCCCCGATGGCGGAGCGCCTGGGTTACCGCACGCACGGTGGGCTGCGCGGTGTCGAGCGCTTCATGAAGCACTACTTCCTGGTGGCCAAGGACGTCGGCGATCTGACCACCATTCTGTGCTCGGCGCTTGAGATACAGCAGCTCAAATCCGCGCCGCGCCTCAATAATCTGCTCAATCCGGTGAGCTGGGCGACGCGGCGGCGCATCCGGCGCACCACCGATTTCCGCATCGATAACGAGCGTCTCAACGTTGCCGACCCCGATGCATTCAAGCGCGACCCGATCAATCTCATCCGTTTCTTCGCGATTGCCGAGGAAACCGACAGCTTTTTCCATCCCTCCGCCGTGCGTCTGATCCGCAGTTCGTTGCGGCTGATCGACGACAAGCTAAGGGCGCATCCCGAAGCCAATCGCATATTCTTGTCGCTGCTGACGTCGCAGAAGAATCCGGAACCGACGCTCAGGCGCATGAACGAAGCCGGTGTGCTCGGACGTTTCATCCCGGAATTCGGGCGCGTCGTGGCGATGACACAGTTCAATATGTACCATCACTTCACGGTGGACGAGCATCTGCTGCGCACGGTCGGGCAGTTGAAGGCAATCGAGCAGGGCAAGCTCGCCGATACGCTGCCGCTGTCGACGGAGATCGTGCCCTCGATCCAGAACCGCCGCGCGCTGTACGTTGCGGCGTTCCTGCACGATATCGGCAAGGGTCGTGTCGAGGATCACTCGGAGGTCGGCGAGCGGATCGCGCGGGCGCTTTGTCCGCGGTTCGGCTTGACGCCAGCGGAGACGGAAACGGTCGCCTGGCTGGTCCAGAACCACTTGGTGATGAGCAACATCGCGCAGAGCCGCGATCTCGCCGATCCAAAGACGATCCGTGACTTCGCCGAAATCGTGCAGAGCCCAGAGCGCTTGAAGCTGCTATTGTTACTGACGGTCGCGGATATCCGCGCGGTCGGCCCCGGCACATGGAACGGCTGGAAGGGCCAGCTTCTGCGGCAGCTTTATTGGGAAACCGAGCCGCTTGTCGCAGGCGGGCATACGCACACGTCGCGGCGCGAACGCATTGCGGCCGCGCAGACGCAGGTTCGCGCCGAGTTGGAGAGTTGGCCGGCTCCGGAGGTGGAGCGTTTCCTCAGCCGTCACTATGACGACTATTGGCTAAAGACCGACACGCGCAAGCAGGTCGAGCACGCGCGGCTGATCCATCGCGCCGACAGCGAAGGGCTGCGTATCGCGACGACATTCACGTCCAACGCTTTCACGGCGATTACCGAGTTGTCGGTGCTGGCGCCCAACCATCCCCGTCTGCTGGCGTTGTTCGCGGGCTCGTGCGCAGCGGCAGGCGCCAACATCATCGGCGCGCACGTGTCCACCACGCGCGATGGCATGGCGCTCGACACCTTCCTTCTGCAGCGCGCCTTCGCGGAGGACGACGACGAATCCCGCCGCATCGATCGCATCGTGAAAACCATCGAGCGGGCACTGAACGGTGAGGTGCGCGTCGCGACGCTAATGGCGCAGCGGCGCCCGGCGGAACGGCGCATCACGGCCTTCACGGTCGAGCCGGAAGTGATCATCAATAACGCCCTGTCGGATCAGTTCACGGTGATCGAGGTGGCCGGTCGTGACC
>JAEZBZ010000062.1 GCA_023412745.1 Pseudomonadota bacterium
CGTGAGATGCTGCAGGCGCTGATCGACAAGAGCCAGGAGCACGTCGAGGGTGAGGTTCGCCTCAAGCTCTACAAGGGCAATGTCATCGTCATCGGCCGCACCAGCCCGAAGTCGCTGTATTCATCGAGTCTTGTCACCTTCGAGGACGATCGCGGCGCCTATGACCAGAAGGACGCCGAAGGCTTTATCCGTCTCAACGCGCTGCGCCTGCGCACGCTGGGCCAGCGCGAGCGTAAATCGTAAGCTTGGCAGCCCATGCCCCTTCAGAACCGCGTAACGCCTGAGGGGGAAATCATCGCTACGCCGGCGCGGGGCACGATGATGGGCAATCGCGGTGGTTGCTTCCATACTGCCGACAAGGCCTTGGCCGGCCGGCGGTGGGTGTCGCGGCAGTGGATCTGTTGCGAGCTGGCTTTCAGGGGCCGTCACCGCGAGGTGATGGCCCCTCGCCGTTATACGGAGCTGTTCTTTCTCGACGAGACAACCGCGCTCGCCGCTGGGCATCGGCCGTGTTTCGAGTGCCGGCGCGGGGATGCCATGCGCTTCACGGAGCTGTGGGCTGAGGCCTGTGCGCGTCCGTCAAGGCCCAGGGCGGCGGATATGGATCGCGTTCTCCACGCGGAACGTCTGCTGCCCGATGGCGGCAAGCGCGTGTTCTCGGGGCGACTTGGAGACTTGCCGTCCTGGTGCATGGTGCGCGAGGCGGAAGGCGTCAGCTTGATTGCTGGCGGCCGCCTCCTGCCATGGACATGCGAGGGTTATGGCGTGCCGCGAGAGTTCGCGCCGGCACGCGTGGTGGAGGTTCTCACGCCGCCCGCGATCGTCGCGCTGCTGCGTCTCGGGCTGGCGCCGCGATTACACGCATCGGCACGCCGATAGGCGCTCAAGGTCCGCTGTTGCTCTTCGCCGTATTCAGCTCCGGATGCTGCATCAGCCACAGCACGGCGAGCAGTACGATAGCCATCAGCGGCAGCGCAGCGAGGTTCACCACGGTCCATCCGATGTTGGCCTGCAGGATGCCGGAGGCGCCGGCCGCCATGGCCGTCGTGCCGTAGACCGCGAAGTCGTGGCTTCCCTGGACTTTCGCGCGTTCCACCGGACGGTGCGTGCTGGTCAGCAATGTCGTGCCGCCGACGAAGGTGAAGTTCCATCCGACCCCGACCATCACGTTGGCGATGAAGAAGTGCCAGAATTCAATCCCCGACAGATTGACGATGGCGCATGCGATCTGGATGACAGCGCCGCACGCGATGATAGGCAGTACGCTGAAACGCTGAATCAGGCTGCCGGTGAAGAAGGACGGCAGGAACATCGCGACGACGTGCGCCTGGACGACGGTGGCGCTGTCCTGGAAGCCAAATCCGCACGCCAGCATGGCCAGGGGCGTTGCCGACATGACGAGCGTCATCACGCCGTAGCCGAACATCGAGGACGTCAGCGCGACGATGTAGGTGGGTTGGCGCATGATCTCGCGCAGGGGACGTCCGCCTTCGGCTTTTTGGGCAGCTGTCAGGGTCGGGATGTTGATGCCCTGCACCAGCACAAGCACGATGGCCGAGAACACAGAGACCATCACGTATACGCCGGCAAAGACAAATGGGTCGAGCCAGTTCACCGCCCATTTCGCGGTCTGCGGTCCAATGAACCCGGCCAGCACGCCGCCGAGCATGACCAGCGAGATCACCTTGGCGCGCAGCGACGGTTCGGCGGAATCGGCGGCGGCGAAGCGGAAATACCAGGCGAACGCGGCGGCCATGCCCTGGAATATAGCGCCGAGACAGAGCAGCGCGAAGCTTTGCGTGTAGATGGCCGCAACCGAGACGGCGCCGGACAGAATCCCGCATATCGCACCGACGCTGAACCCGCCGCGGCGGCCGATTTTGCCCATCAGCAGCGACGCGGGCATGGTCGTGAGCATGATGGAAATATGCACAAGGAAGATCGGAAACGTCGCCAGGGTCTTGTCGACGCCGAGAAGCGCGTGTCCTGCCAGCGGCGTCGTCGCGATCGACGCCGACTGAACGGACATGAAGAAGCCCTGACATAGCGCCAGCAGGCCGATGGTGCGGGGGTTGGGTATGCCGAAACGGCTCATGCGAAGGCCAGTCGAGCGAAGTGTTTGTGGACGCGGGCGCAACGGGGATGCGGGGAAGCGGACGCGGCGATGACTTGATTAGTGGATCTCATATACAGTACTGGCCGGCTTGAGAGAATTCGCATCCAAAGGAAAACCGGGATGGACAAGAAAATTTGGGAGACAGGGCTCGCGAAGCGCAAGGCGGTGCTCGGAGAGGCGTATGTCGAGAAGGCCCTGTCGTCGGCCGACGACTTCAATAAGCCGTTCCAGGACATGCTGAACGAGTACTGCTGGGGCAACATCTGGGGCGATGAGCGGATCCCTGCCAAGACGCGCTCGATGATCAATCTGGGGCTGATCGCGGGCGTCAATCGCATGGAGGAGTGGGAGCTTCACCTGCGCGGCGCGATCCGCAATGGCGTCAGCAGGGACGAAATTCAATCCATCCTGCACCAGATCGCTGTCTATGCCGGCATGCCCGCTGGCGTCGAATGCTTCCGCATTGCCCGGCGTGTGTTCGCCGAGCTGGACGAGAAAACCTGAGGATATCGCGCCTGAAGGGGCACGCGGCGGATTGCATCTGCTCAATGCGGCGGGTGAGGAAGCGTGCTCAAATTCCATTTTGGCGCGTGGCGGGGACGGATCGTGAAGACAGGCTGGGTGATTGGGTTTGGGTGGGGCAGCAGCGTCTTGCTCGCCGGTCTGCTGTCGGCTGAGATGGCGCGGGCGGCTGATGCGGCAGACATCGCGCTCGGGCGCGCGCTGGCGGAGGCGAAATGCAGCCACTGCCACGCGGTTGGCGCCGATGGTGAAAGCCCTCACAGCATCACACCACCGTTCCGCGAGTTTTGGGATGCCTATCCGATCCCGATGCTGATCGACGCCGCGCAGACCGGCGTGTTTGCCGGCCACGATGAAATGCCGATGTTCGAGTTCTCGCGGGAAGAGGCACGCGCGCTGCTGGCCTACATCGATAGCCTCAATCCAGGCGCGCCGCCGTATGTCGGGAAAGATCGGAAATAGGGTCTCCGCTGAACCCCAGGAGGATACGCCGCGCATCGCTCCTGGGGCAGGTCCCGCTGCTACCAGTCCCTCTACGTGACCGGTACAACCATAACGGTCAGATGGCTGAAAAGTTCCCTCGCAGGCTGCTGTTTTGATCGCCAGCGGCAAATCTGCAACACAGAATCAGGCCGGCTGCTCGGCCATGAAGCGTTCCAGGGATTGGCGGACATCGGACGGCGGCAGCATGGATTGGCGCTTGGTCTTGTCGAAGTAGACCATGATGCATTGCGCGGTTGCGGCGCAGGTGTCCTCACCGCCTTTGAACACACCATGATGCAGGACAAAGGACTTGCCGCCAAGCCGCGCCACGCGCGAGCCGATCTCGATCGTGCCGGGGAAGGTCAGCTCGGCGCGATAGTCGATGATAAGGCGCGCGATGACCAGCTCGATATGCGTTGCGTTTGCAGCCTGAAGCATCGGGTAAACGAGGGCGACCCGGCCCTGCTCGATGTAGGCGGCCATCGCGGCGTTATTGATGTGGCCGATCGGATCCTGATCGCAGTAGCGCATTGAGACCGTAGTCCAGTGATTATAGGACGCGCGGGTCAGCGGCGGTGTGTTGGTTTCGGGTTCCGACATGTGTCCTGGCTCGTTCAGTTTCCGATGCGCGGTTGCATGCTGCCGGCCGAAGGTCGCAACTTCGGCGCTGATTGTCGAGTTTCCACGGTCGGCGCGTGATTGCGCGGGGCCCCCGAAAGCAAAGGCGCGTGCAGGGGCCTGCACGCGCCGCAAGTGTCCGACAAACGGCCGGAACGACCTAGTTAAACAGAATGACGCCACGGGCGACGCCGCCCGCGCGCAGCAGGTCGAAGCCTTCGTTGATTTGATCGAACGTGTAGGTACGGCTGATCAGGTCATCGAGGTTGATGCGCTTGTCCATGGTGAGGTCGGCCAGGATGCCGAAATCGATGTTGGGGCGCACCGAGCCGTAGTAGGTGCCGGTGAGTTTCTTCTCCAGATAGACCATGTTCGACAGCCCGACCGGCGCGGTGGCGCTGAACGCCGGAATGCCGACCAGGACGGCGTGACCCGCGGGGCCAACCGCCTCCACCACCTGGGTGGCGGTCTTCTCGCTGCCGATGGCGTCGAACGCGTACTCCGCCCCTAGGCCGCCGGTCAGTTCGCGAACCACTGCGACAACGTCCTCGTTGCGGGCGTTGATCGTGTGCGTTGCGCCGAATGCCTTGGCGTATTCGAGCTTGTTGTCGAGCAGGTCGGCGGCAATGATGGTCTTGGCGCCTGCAAGCTTGGCGCCCTGCACGACGTTGAGGCCAACGCCGCCGCATCCGACGACGAGTACCGTGGAGCCGGCCGGAACCTCGGCATGGCGGATCACCGCGCCGATGCCGGTCGCGACGCTGCAGCCGATGATGGCGGCGTGAGTCCACGGCAGATCCTTGCGGACCGGCACGAGCTGCTCGGCTGGGCACACGACATATTCGGAGAACGTGCCGATCCGGGCCATGACGTTGACCGGCTCGCCATTCAGCTTGATGCGCGAGGTGCCGTCATGCATGCGCCAGCGCGGCGTATCGTTGTGGCCGGTGCACAGCACGGTGCGGCCGTGCGAACAGTACGGGCAGTGGCCGCAATGCGGGCGGAACGAGAAGATGACGTGATCGCCGACCTTGAGGTGGTTCACGCCCGGGCCGGTCTCGACCACCTCGCCGGCGGCTTCATGGCCGAGCACCATCGGCAGGGGCAGCGGCCAATCGCCGTTCATGATGTGCCAGTCGCTCATGCATACGCCGGCGGCCCGGACCTTCACCCGCGCCTCGCCAGCCTTCGGGCCTTCCTGCTCAAGGTCCAGAATTTCCAATGGCTTGTTGACTGCAGTCAAAACCGCGGCGCGCATATCGTTTCCTCGTCGTGAGCCGATTGGGCTTGATGGGTGTTGCCTTTGGCCCGCGATGATAGGGGCTGGATCGCCAACGCGGAAGTGGCCTGTTGGTCAGCACAGCTTGTCGAATGCGTCACCGTACGTGACCGGCGCGATGGGCGGCGAATGGGCAGCGAGCAACAGGGCATGAAGTGCGGTCCCGCATAGGGCGAGGGGAAGGCGGCCGCCAGTTCGACGTCGAAGCCAAAGCGCGTGTAGTGGGCGGGATCGCCCAGAACGAACACGATGCTGTCGTCGATCTGGCTGGCAGTAGCGATGGCGGCCTTTACCAGCGATGCGCCGACGCCGGAACACCGCCCAGATTGGGTTACGGCAAGGGGGGCGAGTGCGAGCGCTCCTGCGGGCGGACGGAGCCGCGATAGTGCGACATGGCCGATGACCTCGTCACGGTCCCTGGCGACCAAGGAAATCGCGGGATCACCGTCCGCGTGCAGATTGTCGACGAGGTCTGCTTCCTGCGCCTGCCCAAACGCGTCGGTCAACAGCGCATGGGTGGCGTCGCGGTCGCTGTCCTTCTCGGCTCTGATCAGCACCTATGGCGGTCTCTTTGCGAAGCGGTTGCCCTGGGAGCAGCGGGTATGCACCCCGAACCTTGATATAGGTCCGGAACGCCCGGAGACCATGGCTGTCCGTCAGCGCACGGTGACGGCGACGCGATGCACAACGTTGTTGCCGAACCCGCCCATATCCCAAGGTGTTTCGAGCGGCTGAACGTTGCCGGCGGTATCGGTTGCGCGGCAGGATAGCTCGTGCTCACCCGGCGTCGCTTGCCATGTCGCGCGCCAGCCGCGCCACGCGTAAGGGCCGGCTTCAGTGTCGAGTGTCGCGTCCTGCCAGTGGCCATCGACGCCGAATTCGACCTTGGCGATCGGCACACCCGCGCCGGACCACGCGCGCCCGGTGACCTCCACCGTTCCGTGTTCCACGAGACGGCGGCGCGTGTACCAGTCCGGTATTCCCGGCGGAACCAGCAGCGATTTCACGCGCAGATGGCTGACCGGTATGCCTTTGTCGTTGCTGTCCTTGCGGTAGACGTAAGTCTTGACCTGCTGATGCCCCTGGAATGGCGTATCGATGACCTCGATACGGTTCAACCATTTCACACTGGCCATGCCGAACCAGCCCGGCACAAGGAGCCGCAGCGGAAAGCCATGCTGTGGCAGCAGCGGCTGGCCGTTCATCGCCTGCACCAGCAGCACGTCTTCTGACATCGCGGCATCGGGTTTTAGGCTGCGGCCGTAGTTGTGTTCCGATCCTCCGTCGAAGCCCCGATCCGTGCCGTAGAACACGACGTCTACAGCCTTGTCGGTGATCCCGGCCTGTTCCAGCACATGGCGCAATGGCGTTCCGGTCCATTCGGCGGTGCCGACGGCGCCATTTTCCCAGGGCTGGCTCACCAGCCGCGGAGAAAACTTGGCGCGGCCGTTGCCGGCACATTCCAGCGTCACGCGCAGCGTTTTCTGTGGAAGCGCGCGGATATCGGCCATGGTCCAGCGTTTCGGTGTGCTCACGCAGCCGGCGATATCGAGAGTCCAGTGATCCGCCGAGGTCACAAACGGCACATCGAAGTGAATCAGCAGATAATGCAGCCCGGCGGGCGTCACATCATAGCGTAGCGCTTCGAGCGGTATGCCGGAGTTGCGGTTCGACAGTCCAACCTCTTCGCCTTTGAAGTCGCCATCCGAGAGGGGGCGGCTTTCGTGGGCAAAAAAACGGGTTGGACGCGGGGCTCATCGGCGGGCGTTCCTATGTTGGTCTTTGTTTTTTGCGCCGAGTCTAGCAAGAACGCCAAGACGGCCACAAGCCGGGTCAAACCTTCAGAAGTTGTGCGCCAAATCGGGATTATCCCATTGGGATCATTGGCGAGTACCTGCTTGTCTGGTAGAGACGGGTATCGGCGCCAGCCGCACTACCACAAAGTGAACTCGCCTTGGGGGACGGACGCAATGACAACGCAGGTGGATACCGTCCGCAATGCCAAATCCGCGGGACGTGCGAATGGCAAGCGCAGCAATGGCCGCCATGCCACTGGCGTTAAAGCTGCCGGCAAGGTGAAATTCACGGCGGATAAAGCCGTGACGTGCGCAATTCGGACTGTCGCCACCGAGCGCGAGGGGCTGGAGGCGTTGGCACGGAAATTGGCCGATGACATGGCCGCGCCGTTTTCGGCAGCTGTCGACACCATCGCCTCCGCGAAGGGCCGCGTGATCGTGTCCGGCATCGGAAAGAGCGGACACATCGGACAGAAAATCGCCGCCACCTTTGCGTCAACCGGTACGCCGGCATTCTTCGTGCACCCCAGCGAGGCGGCGCATGGCGATCTCGGCATGGTGACGAGCGATGACGTTGTTCTCGCCATCTCCTGGTCGGGCGAGACGGTGGAGCTGAAGAACGTCATTCTCTATTCGCGCCGCTTCAAGGTGCCGTTGATCGCGATCACGTCGCGGCGGGAGTCTGCGCTCGGCAAGGCGGCGGACGTGGTGCTGGAGCTGCCGCGCGCCAAGGAAGCCTGCCCGCACGGGCTGGCGCCGACGACATCGACGGCGATGCAGCTCGCGCTGGGGGATTGCCTGGCGATTGCGCTGCTGGAGTCGAAGGGCTTCACCGCGCACGACTTCAAAGTGTTCCACCCCGGCGGCTCACTGGGTGCGCAACTCAAGTTCGTCGCCGACGTAATGCACAAGGGCGATCGGCTGCCGATCGTGTCCGAGCAAGAACCAATGGGCACGGCGCTGGTCACGATGACTCAGAAGAGCTTCGGTTGCCTCGGCGTAGTGGATGCGAAAGGCAAGCTGGTCGGCGTCATCACCGATGGCGACTTGCGGCGTCATATGGGCGATAAGCTCCTGGCTGCCACCACTGGCGAGATCATGACCCGCAAGCCTAAAACCATTGCTCCGGGCACGCTGGCGACTGCGGCACTGGAAGTTCTCAATGCCAGCCGGATTACGGCGCTGTTCGTGGTCGATAAAGGCAAGCCGGTCGGCATCCTGCACGTCCACGATCTGCTGCGCGCGGGCGTCGCCTGATTGGTCTATCGCGCGGGTTGCAGTGAGAGCAGCCGATTGCCTGACATCCGTATTCGCTTATCCTGGGGGAGACAGGGAGAAGCGAATACGAGGCCGAAATGACGAACGTCGATCGACAGACAAATCCAATCGATCCATTCGCCATCGCGCGATGGGAACTCGTGCCCGGGCACACGGCGGTCGTCGTCATTGATCCGCAGAATGATTTCCTGCACGAGAATGGCTGGTACGCGCGATCCGGAGTCGATATTTCACACATGCGCCGGACGATTGCGCCGACGCGCGATCTGGTCG
>JAEZBZ010000107.1 GCA_023412745.1 Pseudomonadota bacterium
TCGGGCAGCTCGGCACGATGCCGTCGATCGCGATGCCCGACTCGCACAATGCCGGCGACTTCGGTGCATTCCTGGTCGGAGCGCCTCATGCCTACGCGATCACGGCCGAACAGCTCGCAGAGCACAAGACCGACGGGCACATGGATATCGATGCCGTGCGTCCCGGCGCCATCCTGATCGCTCCGGTGAAAGTGAAAGGTGCCGGCGTTTATATGGGCGATATGCACGCGGCCCAGGGTGACGGCGAGATTGCCGGGCACACGATGGACGTTTCGGGCAGCGTCACCCTTCAGGTCGAGGTTCTGAAGAACTTTCGGATCGACGGACCGGTTCTTTTTCCGCTGCTCGAGGATCTTCCCCCACTGGCCAAACCCTTCTCCGCCGCCGAACGGGCACGCGCTGCACAGCTTGCCAAATCATGGGGTATCGACGCGGTCGAGGAACTGGCCCCGATCTCGGTGATCGGAACCGGGGCGACGCTCAACATCGCCATCGACAATGGCCTTGAGCGTGCTGCCAAACTGCTCAGCATGACCGTCCCGGAAGTACGCAACCGCGCGACCGTGAACGGCGCCATCGAGATCGGGCGGGCGCCGGGCGTTATTCAGGTAACGTTTCTGGCCCCGCTGAGCCGTCTCGATGCCATCGGAATAGGGAAGTACGCGCGCGAGCAGTACAATTTCTAGCAGCCTGACAATAGAACAGCGCGGCGTATCGGAGCCGTCGAAGGCACCTACAGGGTGGCGCGTTGAAATCAGGCTGGATCATCGGCGAATCGCTAACCGGGCGCCAGCGTCGCTTTATCAACGCCGCGCACCCACCCGCCTCAGCTTGACGTCCGCTTCGCACTAAGGCGCCATCTGGGCCTTGGCCAATCGCGCTTCTGAGAACCGCTGCCGTTCGTGGTCGCCGTTACGTTGCAGCCGCGACCACGATCATCCCAACCGAAAACGTAGCGCCGGCCAGCGGCACCCACTGCGGCACCGAGAAGACGCCTTCGACGGGTGGCTGCCGCCTTTGAATCCGCCAAAGGGCGATGTCGACGGTAGCAAAAATACTGAGTGTCAACGCGTTAGCCAGAGCCAATAGCTGTTCGAAGGGCAAGAGCAATGCCGTCACCAGCACGATACCACCCGCCACGGCTGTTGCTTCGATCGGCGTGCGGGTTCGTGGGTTGACGCGGCCGAGTGCGGCCGGCAGCTGCCGACGTTGTGCCATGCCATAGAAGAGACGCGCTAGCATCATGATCTCGACCAGGACACCGTTGGCAACGGCTAACGCGCCGACCGCAGCAAACAGCCTTGCATTGTTACCTTGAAACAGATCCAGCAGTGGGCTCTCGCCTCCGCGGCCGGCTAACACGAGCGACGCCGCCACGACCACATACAGAAGCGTGCAAACAAGGATCGCGCCGACAATGGCGTAAGGCACCGTACGACGCGGATCCTTCGTTTCCTCAGCCATGTTCACCAGGCTTTCAAAGCCAATGAAAGCGAAGAACGCGATAAAGGCACCTGCCACGACGCCCTGCCACGCAGCGACGCTCGTGGGCAACATGACAACGACATCCAAGCTCGGCGCACTGAGAAACCCCGCCCACGCGGCAATGACGAGACCTAGAATCTCAACCGTACCTATCGCCGCGGCAAAGATTGCGCTCTCACGGACTCCGGCGATCGCGAGAAGGGTAAAGGCTACGATCAACACGGCGATAAGAGCTGCCGGCGGCAAGCGAATGAAAACGGAGAGATAATGCACAGCTCCGCTTGCAACGGAGGCAGCGGCGACTGCAACCGCGAGCGTCAGAGCCACTCCAGTCATCTGTGCAGCACGGTCGGAGTTGAAACCCTCCTTAACGAAGGCAGCCGCGCCGGCAGCCTCCGGAAACCGGCTGGACAGTTCCGCATAGCATAGTCCGGTCAGGCCCGCGGTGATGCCAGCGAGCAAAAAAGACACGGGGGCGGCTGGGCCGACACGACCGATGACAGATGCGGTCGCAACGAAGATGCCCGCACCCACAATGATGGCGAGCCCGTATAGCAGGAGGGGCCAAAAGGTGAGGGAGCGTCTCAAACCGACGTGCGCGGTTGTTTGATCAACTTCAGTCGCCATTTCTGCCCCCATTGTGCTGAAATTCGATGAGCCAAAACAGCGGACGATCACGGCCGCCCGCGAATTAGAGCGAACTCAGCGTTGCCAGCAAATGTAGCAGATCACTTCAAGCGCCCGAAGGCACACCAAGCCGCATTTGCGTTGTCTTGTCGGATTACTGCGCGCGGGGGGCTCGTGCCGTCTCAGACAATAGTCGTTTCGACACGCCAAACGGAACCCCACCTTTTAAGGCGGGGTTCAAGTTTCTCGCGTCGGTACGGTGAAACATTATCGACTGCATGTTAGCCGATCAGCGGTTACCGGGATGACTGCGCCAATGCCTCGGCGATCGCATCCTTGATCTCCAGGCGCCTCTTGCGAAGCTGAACTTCCTGCAGGTGTTCAACGGGCTTTACGTTGGTTTCGGCAAGGTGGATCTCGTCATTCACCTCATCGTATTCCTTTAGCAAATGCGCGAAGGCAGGAGTGCTCACTTTCAGCTTGTGAATGGCATCGAGCTGATCCGGGAATTCTTCTGCGAATGTATGCGGCGTATTCGACATGACGTCCCTTTTTGATGACCCTACGATTCGACACCTGACAGACAGTTACTGTTCCTTGCTTGCACAGGCGAAGCACAGGGCTGCCTCCGGGCGAGCCTCTAAACGCTTGGCGGAGATTTCGGAGCCGCACCGCACGCACTCCCCGTAGGTGCCTTGCTCAATTCGTGTCAACGCCCGCTTAACGGACGCAATCTCGCGTGTAATGAGCGCGGCTTGTCCCGCCAGAGATTGATCGTCTTCCATCTCGATTGCTTGCTCGGACAGGTCACGACTAAGCGGTTCGTCCATATCCTGATGGATACGCTCCCGCCTTCCTTCAAGTTCGGCGAGCTGCGCCTCGAGACGGACTTTGGCTGCGGCAGTTTGGGACATAGAGAAACTCCGTATTGGTATCCTGCCGGCGCATGCTGGGGCTGGATCGCATCACGTTGATACTTAGGGGCCAGACGACGCCGTCAGCCTTTGCCGATCGGAATGCGCTTTTCCGTCTTCATGGCTTCTGCTCTTTTCGGCAGAGTGACCGTAAGAATACCCTTTTGAAACTCTGCTTTAACCTTGTCGGCATCGACTGTGTCGGCCACTTGAAATGACCTCTGGAATCTGCCGTAGCTGCGCTCCGTCAGGTGATACTCGTCGTTTTTCTCCTCGCGCTCGGATTTCTTCTCGCCTTTCAACGTAAGGAATCCGTTGTTCAGCGTTACGCTGATGTCCTTCTCATCCATTCCCGGAAGCTCAGCTTCGACGACGAGTTCGCTCTCCGTCTCGCGCACATCGATGCTCGGCGAGATGGAGTTACTGCTCTCGCCCTTTGCAAGCGCCGGGAAATGCCCAAAGCCCCTGCCAAGGAAAGCGTCGAACACGCGATCAATTTCGGCCCGCATCGTCAAAAACGGATCGACATAGCGCTGAACCGGCGTTGCGCCTGCTTCACTCTTTTTGATTTCCTGAGCCATAACCGAACCTCCGGTTTGGATGAAGAACATTAGCTTGATCGACGTAATGATTGTCGCCACAGCTTAGTAATCCCGCTTGAGCGAGACCTGAGCATTGATGTTAATCAAACGCCTACCGAATCGCCAAGCATTTGAACAATCTGACAGTTTGCGAGAGCCTGGACAGGCTGCATTAACAGACGAGGCTATTCACATGCGAGTTCCGCATGGCGCCGCGTCGCAGCAGCGGTCCACTGAAGTCACGCAGTCGGACGCGTCGTTTTTTGAACGAGCGCTTGCTCTAAAAAAGCAGAGCGGCAGAATGG
>JAEZBZ010000067.1 GCA_023412745.1 Pseudomonadota bacterium
CTGACCCGCGATCACAGGCCGAGCCGTGCAGCACGCCAGGGTCTGCCTGGCACAAGAGGATCGATCGTGCGCCGAGTTCGTTCTCCTCACAGGCGCAACCCCTTTGCGGAGAATGACGATGAGCCAAAGCCACACGGCCGAGATGCTGCGCACGCATCCCAATCCGCAGCCCGCGGCGCTCGATAAAATCGCGGCCTGCATCAGCGCGCTTCAGGATTGCGCGCAGGCGTGCACGAGTTGTGCTGACGCCGATCTCAGCGAAAAAGACGTGAAAACGATGGTGCGCTGCGTGCGCCTCAACAACGATTGCGCGGATCTGTGCGGCGTGACGGCGCGCTTGCTGTCACGGCCCAGCATGGCCGCGCCGGAAGTCTGGGCAGCCCAGCTTCAGGCCAGCATCACCGCCATGCGGGTGTGCGCAGACGAATGCGAACGCCACGCCAAGCAGCACGATCATTGCCGCGTCTGTGCGGAAACCTGCCGCGAATGCGAACAGGCGTGCAGCGCCGTGCTGAGCATGATCCGGCATTGACGACCGCGCGCCCCGCCGACCGACCTGTGAGCCGCGCTCACCGGTTGGCGCGTGACAGCACCTCGATTAGCTCGGCGATCTTCTTGCGCTGCTCATCCGCGTCGCCGCTGGCGATCGCATGCTCGACGCAGTGCGCCACGTGCTCGCGCAGCACTTCCTCCTCGACACGGCGCAGCGCCGCCGTCACCGCCGCGATCTGGGTCACGATGTCGATGCAGTAGCGATCGTCCTCGACCATGCGCGCCAGACCGCGCACTTGGCCCTCGATCCGGCCGAGCCGCTTCAGGCAGGACGCTTTAGTGTCTTTCATCATGGCGTTGACAAATACCCCAACGGGGTATAGTCGTCAAGCCAGCAACATACCCCCCGGGGGTTTACTGCGGAGAGCATCATGTCCGCCCATGAGCATCATCATAACGGCCAGCCGAAGCCTGCTAGCGGCTCATGCTGCTGCGCGCACAACCACGACACATCCGGCGCAACGGCCGCGAAAGCCAAGGATCCGGTGTGCGGCATGACCGTCGATCCGGCCACTGCAAAGCACCAGGCCGTGCACGACGACACGACCTATTATTTCTGTGCCGCCGGCTGCAAAGCCAAGTTTGAAGCCAATCCAGATCGCTACCTGAAGTCTGCCGCGCATACTGATGCTTCAGCCATTGCTGACGGGCAGGCCAAGGATCCGGTTTGCGGCATGACCGTCGATCCGGCCAACGCAAAGCATCAGACTGTGCACGACGACACGACCTATTATTTCTGTGCCGCCGGCTGCAAAGCCAAGTTTGAAGCCAATCCAGATCGCTACCTGAAGCCCGAGGAACACCCTGCTGAGCCTGTCCCCGAAGGCACCATCTACACATGCCCGATGCATCCCGAGATCCGGCAGGTCGGTCCGGGCTCCTGCCCGCTGTGCGGCATGGCGCTGGAACCCGAACTCGTCACCGCCGACGCGGCACCCAATCCCGAGCTGATCGATTTCACGCGGCGGCTGTGGATCGGCGGTGCGCTGGTAGTGCCGGTGTTCATTCTCGAAATGGGCGGCCATCTGACCGGCCTGACGCACTGGATCGGCCAGCAGAACTCCAACTGGATTCAGCTCATCCTCGCTACGCCCGTGGTGCTGTGGGCGGGCTGGCCATTCTTCGAGCGCGGCTGGCATTCGCTGAAAACACGCCACTTCAACATGTTCACGTTGATAGCGCTCGGCACCGGTGTGGCCTGGCTCTACAGTGTGGTCGCCACGCTGGTGCCGGGCCTGTTCCCTGAGGCGTTGCGCGGACATGACGGCGCGGTCGGCGTCTACTTCGAGGCGGCGGCCGTGATCACGGTGCTCGTGCTGTTCGGGCAGGTACTGGAACTGCGCGCCCGCGAACGCACAGGCGGCGCCATTCGCGCGCTGCTCGATCTCGCCCCGAAATCCGCCCGCCGCGTCCGCGCGGACGGCACGGACGAGGACGTCTCGCTCGATCTCGTCGCGGCGGGCGATACGCTGCGCGTGCGCCCCGGCGAAAGCGTGCCGGTCGACGGCGAACTGATCGAGGGCCGTAGCTCGGTCGATGAATCCATGGTCACAGGAGAGTCGATGCCCGTGACCAAGACGGCCGGCTCGCCCGTGATCGGCGGCACCATGAACCAGACTGGCAGCTTCACCATGCGCGCCGACAAAGTCGGCCGCGATACCATGCTGGCCCGCATCGTGCAGATGGTGGCGCAAGCCCAACGCAGCCGCGCGCCGATCCAGCGCGTCGCCGATAAGGTCAGCGGCTGGTTCGTGCCGCTGGTGCTGGCCGTCGCGGTGCTGGCCTTCGCGGCCTGGTCAATCTGGGGGCCGGAGCCGCGCATGACGTTCGCACTAATCGCGGCGGTATCGGTGCTGATCATCGCCTGCCCCTGCGCACTCGGGCTCGCCACGCCGATGTCGGTGATGGTTGGCGTTGGCCGCGGCGCGCAGAGCGGCGTGCTGATCAAAAATGCCGAGGCGCTGGAACTAATGGAGAAGGTCGATACCGTTGTCGTCGACAAGACCGGCACGCTGACCGAAGGCCGCCCGAAGGTCATGGCAATCCAAGGGATTTCTGGACACACTGAGAACGATATCCTGCGGTTGGTCGCCAGCCTGGAGCGCGGCAGCGAACATCCACTCGCCGCAGCCATCGTCGCCAGCGCTGAAGAGCGCGGCCTGAAGCTGAGCACTGCGACTGATTTCGACTCTCCCGTCGGCAAGGGCGTGACCGGAGCGGTGGAAGGCCGCCGCATCGCGGTCGGCAATCAGCGCCTGATGCAGGATCTCGGTATCGACGCCGGCGCGTTGGAAAGCAAAGCGAATGGCTTGCGCGCCGATGGCGCCACCGCGGTTCTGGTTGCGATCGATGATCAGCCCGCCGGCGTGATCGCAATTGCCGATCCAATCAAATCGACGACGCCCGCCGCGATCGCAGCGCTGCACGCAGACGGAATTCGTGTTGTGATGCTAACCGGAGATAACACCGCGACCGCCCGCGCCGTAGCGAAGACACTCGGCATCGACGACGTCAAGGCGGAGGTGCTACCGGAGGACAAAGCCAAGGTCGTCTCCAATTTGCGCGATGAAGGCCGCGTCGTGGCCATGGCCGGCGACGGCGTTAACGATGCCCCTGCGCTCGCCGCCGCCGACGTCGGGATCGCCATGGGCACCGGCACCGATGTCGCCATTGAGAGCGCCGGACTGACGCTGGTGAAAGGTGATCTCACCGGCATTGTCAGGGCCCGGCACCTGTCGTCCGCAACTATGCGGAACATCCGCCAGAACCTGTTTTTCGCGTTCATCTATAACGCGCTCGGCGTACCGGTCGCGGCCGGCATTCTCTATCCGACGTTCGGTATCCTGCTGTCGCCGGTGATTGCGGCCGCTGCAATGGCGCTGTCTTCGGTCAGCGTGATTGGCAATGCGCTGCGGCTCGGGCGGACAAAACTATGAAACTATAGAGAGTCCGCAGCCTCGTTCGGCTTCGCGAGGCTGGCCACGTTGCGAATGATCACGTCCGGATCGGTTGGCTTGTTGACAACGGGAGCCGACCATCGTTGCGCAAGCTCATGCTTGCTGCCGTGACCTGTGTGGAAGAGAAACGGAACGCCGATCTCATGGAGCTGCGCCGCGAGCGGACCGACCTCTTCACGCCCCAACCGAACGTCCAGTATCGCTGCAGCTAAGCCGCGCTGCCGGGCGAGCGCACAACCGATAGCCAAAGTATTGGCAGGACCGACAACAGTTGCGCCTGCAGCCGCAAGCGCAATTTCAAGGTCCCAAGCCAATAACGGCTCGTCCTCCACGAGCAAAATTCTCAATCCTGCTAAAGCTTTCTGGGTCATACTAAAAAGACCCACAAGCAGGGGAGAAGTTCCCCGATCCTGAACTATCACGAGTAATTTATGCCTGGGCTACCCGAATGCCACAGGACGATCCGCTGCCTGACGATTGCGCGGCGCTACGGGGCATCGGTAAAAGCAATCATTCCGAGCAGATGCGATGTGCGCTTGCCATCTTCCGAGATAGGGAGCACGACATACTCAAACCTGAGTGGAGCTCCGCGTTCCAAGGACAGGCTCGCCCTGTCATAGAAACAACCTCTTTCGCTGGCCGCTCGTCGATACGCGGCATCCAGCGACCGTAGAATGTCGGCCGGATCGGCAGCGCGCTGGCGTTCCTCCAATCGCTTCACCAAAGCCGGACCGACGGAGGTGACTTCAAACTTCGGTTCCCCGGCACTGCCGCCCACTGAAACGATGAAAGCATTTCCGGCGCCCGGCATGGTTTCGAGGTGCAGCTTATCCAGGCACGGCAAGCTTCGCCCCTTCTTCAGTTGCGTCCAGGAGCGGCACACAGCCTGCAATTCATAAGCCGCGGTCTGCGGCAAACCATCACCGCTGCCCCCAACCTTCATCTCGGCCGCCACACATGTCGCCGGAACATTCAAATGCCATTCGATGCCATGCGGTTTCCACTCCAACCGCGCTTCCCCATCAAGGGCGCGGCTGACCATAGCCTCGACCACGGTACTGCCAAATCCACGCTCCAGGGGTACGGCAACATCGGGACCGCCGCTCTCCCGCCAATTCATGCGGAAGCGGCGATTTCCCTCGCGCGTTTCAATTTCCCAGCCGATCTCGATACGTCCCCCCGGCGTGCTGAGCGCCCCGTGCTTGGATGCATTGGTGGCCAGTTCGTGCAGGGCCAGGCCGATATTTTGCGCCGCCTCCGGCTTCAATGTTACCGACGGCCCCAACAGCACCAACCGATCTTCTGACAGGTCGACGAAAGGCGACAACTGTGCACGCACCAACTCCATGACGGGCACGCCGCGCCAGTCCTGATTAACCAGCAAATCGTGGGATTGCGCGAGGCCTGCGAGACGCGCATTGAAACGACCATTGAAATCCTGAATGTCCCGACTGGTGCGTGCGGTCTGCCGCGCCATCGCCTGTATAACAGCCAGCAGATTCTTGGAGCGGTGCGACAGCTCCCGCATTATGAACCGCGTATGATCTTCCCTGCGTCTCTGTTCTGAAATATCGCGGAACATGATCGAAACCGCGATAATGTGACCATCCGCATCGCGCATGGGTGAACCGCTGATCGAGACCGGGATGGTCGTGCCATCCTTGCGACGGCGGATGTCTTCCCGCCTCACATACTCTCCTCGGATTGCAGCATCGAAAACACTATTGGATCGCTCTCCAACCCCGGCCACGAGAAAATTGCTCGGCTGGCCGATAGCCTCCGCGGGCGTATAGCCAAACATCTGTTCCGCGCTCGGATTCCAGCTCAGCACGCGACCTTCCTGAGACATGCTGACAATCGCATCCGATGCGGCTTCGACAATCGCCGCAAGATGCGCCTGCACAATTTGTGCCTTCTTCGCTTCTGTAATCTCCTCACAAATGACACCGAGCCCAGCGACGTCTCCCTCGACACGCAGCGGATAAAGCTGCGCCACCCATATGCGTTCGAGATTGGGCCTATCCGGCGTTGTTCCAGTAAATTCCAGCCCAGTTACAGGGTCTCCGGTTTCCAACACGTGCTGCAACTGCGGCCCTACGGCTCCGACCACACAAGGCGCCATCTTCAGAAACGGCTTGCCAATAAGCTGCTCGGCAGGCAATCCGATCATGTCTGCCAGCACGCGATTTATGCGCCGGACCCGCAATCGACGATCGAGCAGCGCCAGCCCTATCGTTGCGGAATCGTAAAGCGACTGCAATTCGTCCAAGCGTTCCGCAGTTTCCCGAAGCAATGCTTCGCGATGCGCCTGTGATTCTTTTTGTTCCGTTATATCCTGATCAATGCCTCTGGCGGTCCGGGCGCGCCCGTCCGAACCCAATTCCACCGTTCCCCTCGAACTGACCCAGATCACTTCTCCATTAGGCCTATTGAATTTGAATTCGGAGGCGAATGGTCCACCCTGTTCGATCTGCACGGTTTCGCTGATGATACGATCGCGATCCGATTCATCGATCTGCGACCAGAATTCTTTTCGCCGAGGAGGGTTGGCCGTTTCCGTAAATCCGTACAAAACGGCCATCTCCGGCGACCATTTGGCCTTCCTTTCCAGGAAATCGTATTCCCAAACCCCTGCTCCCGCCGCCGTCAGCGCCAAGCGCAGCCGCTCTTCGCTCGTGCCCACCTCGCGTATCGATTTCACCAAGGCCGCACCGACACGATCCGCTTCGGCAAGGCCGGTTTGGGGCGCGGCGTCAAATCGCGTATAATTCGTAATATTCGTCAGAAATTGAATCGGCGCGGCAATCCGCCGGGCAAATAGAGCTGCTAAACCGATTGACGCACAAATCAGTGCTGCGGCGATGATCGCAAATCTCAGCCATTCCTTTCGTGCAACCGCTTGCAAGGCGGTTTCGGGCACCGCCGCCGCCGTCGTCCAATTTGTTAATTCCGACGAGTTGATAGCGCGTATGACTTCGACGCCTTGTCGATTTTTTCCCTTGGCGACGGCCACATTGTGCTTAATCTGCGCGGCTTCCGACGGGGACACAGATGCGCCGATCCGTCCCTCGCCCTGGGTTGAAACGGCGATGAGCTTCCCGCTTTTGTCCGTGATAGCGATGGACGCGGCACGCGAGCCGATATCCTTTTCCAACAGCGGTACCAGTATTTCTGTGGGAATGGCGACTGTCAGAACATACCTGAATTGCCCGTCCGCTATCACAGGAATACGGACGCCAACCATCGGCTTAACCGGCGAGCCTTCATAAAATAGACCCGTTATCTCGGGCATACCGGTCTGAAGAACGGTTCTGATCCGCTCTATGTCATTCGGCGGAGGATTTGGAACGCGTGACGGCAAGGACGTATTGACGATCTGCGTACCGTCCACCCGATTTACGATAACGACCCACCCGCGAGAACCCTGCATCTGACGACTGCGTTGTGCGAAGCCGTCATAGTCACCTCCCTGAAGCATCGGCGATGAGGCCAGCGCCTCGCCGAGGCGCCAATATCCCATCATCTCGCGATCCAGATCGGTGGAGACACTTTCCACTCCGCCCAGGATACGGGCTTCTATGCCGCCGCGCTCGGCCTCCATCAATTGCCAGAGCGCCAAGCCGCCGAGCGCGATCGTAGGCAAAAGAATTGCCAGACACATTGCCAATAGTAGGACGGATAACGGCCATCCCCGCCGACGATTCAACTGCACCTCGGAACTACCCACGATGCCCTCCGGGACACCGAGCTCAGACAAAATATGACACGCAAAGGGAGCGTTTGGTTCCCCCTCGTGCCGCACAGACATATTTGGGTAACGAAATACGCCTTGGCGAGCCCATGCGGCATGCGGCCCCTCATCGCCGTGGCCGCGATACGGAACCGTGCGGCAGGCGTCGGCGTTTTTGCCTTAACCGGAAACTCTATCGGCAGCGGAAAAGAGCGGCATGACTTCTCCAGGCGGACCTACGACTGACGACTCCAGTGATCTTGCAGATAGGATGCAGGAGTTGCGGGACGAATTGGCCAAACTCACTGGCCAGGTGCAAACTTATCTCGCGGATCGCGCCAGTGATGTAAAAGACGGCGCCGTGCAGATCGCAGAGGGTACCGAAGACCTCATTCGAGAAAATCCCTTGCCCGCGATTGGTATTGCGCTTGGGTTCGGGCTTGTCCTGGGCTTCATGGTCCCCAAACGGAGCGGGCGCCACGCGCGCCACTCCGACTTTGGCCGCCGAGCCAGCCGGGACATGCACCGGATGGCGTCGAGCTTAAGCGATGCTGCGTCGAACTTGCGCCATACCATCGAGGCCAGCAAGTCGCGCGCACAGGATGTGGTGCAGCGCGCCAGCGATCCCGCTCTGTTCGATCGCTTGGCGACGCTCGTGACCGGGCTTCTGGAATCTTCCCGCTCAACCGCTTCGTCGGTCGCGTCGGCGGGCGAGAAGACGGCGCGCAAGGTGGCAGACACCCTTGCTGGCGCCGGCCGATAGAAAAGGGAAGCCCGGAAAAGCGCGCTGGCTTTTCCGGGCTTCTTGTCGCGACATCACCTCAATGGCGATGACTTAATGCATCCAGAGACCGCCGGTGACGTTGATTGATTGGCCGGTCATGTAGCTGGACTCTTCCGACGCCAGGAAAACCGCGACGCGCGCGATGTCTTCAGGCAGACCAACGCGACCAACCGGGATGGCCGACTCGCGCTCTTTCGCAGTTTTGAGGCCCTGCTCGATGGACTTCTTGTCGGCCTCGTCACGCATGCGCGTGGCAACGATGGTGCCGGGGCAGATCGCATTCACGTTGATGCCCTTCGGCGCCAGTTCGGCGGCCAGCGTCTGTGTGATCCCGATAACGGCAAACTTCGATGAGCAGTAAGCGCCGTACGACGCCTTGCCGATCTTGCCGAACCACGACGCAGTATTGATAATGCGGCCCGAGCCGCGCGCTTCCATGTGCGGCACCACAGCCTTGCAGCCGTAGAAAACGCCGTCAGCATTGATCCGGTAGCACCGCTTCCAGTCTTCGATCGACGTTTCCGCGATCGTGCCAACGCTGATGATACCGGCGTTGTTGTACATGAAGTCAATCTTGCTGAACTTGGCGAGCACGTCCTGGACGCTGGAGTTGACCTGCTCCCACTCGCCCACGTCGACCTTTGCGGCGTAGGACTTGCGGCCTTCCTTTGCGACCAGCGCAGCGGTTTCCTGCACGCCGGCCAGATCGATGTCGACGGTTGCGACGTCGCAACCTTCCTGGGCGAGACGCACCGCGATCGCGCGACCAATTCCCGATGCGGCTCCGGTCACCAGAGCCACCTTGCCGTCGAATTTGTACATGTTTCCTGTCCTCAATGAATTTTCGTCGACGCAACCGGGCTCACCGATTGCGAAGTCTTTACCGCGTCGCCGTCCGAGCCGAACGCTGCATATTTTCCGGCGAGCCGGCCTGACGTCAGAGCCCAGCCGAGATGGTGCCCATGACCTTCCAGCAACACGCCGCCCTGGCCGCTTGAACCCGCGCCGTACAGGCCAGGAATTGGCTGGCCGGCCCGGTCCAGGATTTCAAAACGCGTCGAGATGCGAGGCGAGCCATCCGTGATCGGGATCCAGCTTTTGGCCGGCCCCAGCACGTGGAACGGCCCCTGCTGGATCGGCGGCTTGCCGGCCGGCAGGTTGGCGTTGTGCGTGTTGATCGTCTCGCGTAGTTGCGCCGCCGGGATGCCGACTTTTTGCGCCAGTTCTTCCAGCGTGGCGGCGCTGGCGTAAACGTCTTTGCGGTTGCGCTTGTAGTCGGCGAGGTAGGCATAGGCGACGCCGGGCGCGGTTGAGATGAAATTCGGCCAGGCCTCGAACTTCCGGGCGATCGCTTCGTCCATGATGATGTAAGCGACGCGATCCGGCTGCTTCGGAATGGCAAAATGCGGCTTGTTGGTTTCGTCAACAAACCGCTCGCCCTTCTTGTTGACCAGGATGGCACCTTCCTCGAACAGCTTGGGCGCCGGAGCCAGGAACGTCGTGACGAACATCATCAGGAACGGACGCAGCAGCCAGGACGGCATGTATTCGAGCGACCAGCGCATGAACAGACCGACTGGCCGCCACGGCGGTATCATCGCGATGAGCTTACGCGTCGGCGGCGCGACGAAGCGGATCTCAGGGCCGAATACCACGTCGCCGTTGACGAGTTCCGCACCGACCGACACCGCAAGACGCTGCCCGTCGCCTGTGCTGGTCTCGTTGATGCCTTCGATGTCCGAGCGATCCGCCGCAAGGTACGTGCTCTTCAATTCCGGGCTGGAACTGTAATCACCCGCCGCCAGCACGACACCGGAGCGCGCCATGAACCGCTGCGTCGCACCAGACACGTCGCACGCGACACCGGTCACGCGATTGCCGGAACGCAGAAGCTCGACGGCGCGCGCGTTAGTGCGAATGTCGACGCCAAAACGGCGCGCGCTCTTTTCGAGGTGATAGATGTAGCTGCGCGAGTTCGGCAGGATGTTGTGCATGCGCGGAACGCGATGCGGCGGCTCGGCCATCGGCCCGAAGAACACGATACCCATGTCGGTCAGCCAGTTGATCGTGTCGGGCGAGTGCTCGACCAGCAACCGGCGCAGTTCGAGATTATCTTTTACATCGGGATCGTGACCGGCGGCCTTGGCGAACAGCGCCATGTCCTCGAAGTGCGCCTGTGGCGTATCGACGATGCCCTTCTTGGCCTGAAACGGTGTCGAGCTGGATGTGATGGAGCCGACTGACCGGCCCGTGGTTCCACCGATCTGCTGGTTTTTCTCCAGGAGTATGACTTTCCTGCCCAGCCGTGCAGCTTCAATTGCTGCCGCCAGCCCTGCTCCGCCGCCACCAACAATGACGACATCCGCCTCGATTACCGACACTTGTTCTACCCTTATTGTTTTGCTCACGATTTGGCGCACTGAGGCCTCCGCTGGCATTCACGCCGCAGAGGCCCTCAGCTCGCGTGCTCTTTAGCCTTTGACGGCGCCTGCGCCCCAACCCGCAATCAGGTAGCGCTGCACGGCAAGGAAGAAGAGCAAGGCCGGGATAGAAATCATGACACCTGCGGCCATGACCATGCCCCAGTCCGTGACGGTGGATTCATAGAGATCCTGAATACCGACCGGCAGCGTTTTGAGGTCATCGGCACCGATCAGCACGCGCGCGAACAGGTAGTCGTTCCACGCGACGATGAACGTGAAGATCGAGACCGCGATAACGCCGGGCAAAGCCAACGGGAAGATGATGCGCACCACGGCCTGCGGCCGCGAGCAGCCGTCGATCATCGCGGCTTCTTCCAGATCGATCGGTATCGACTGGAAGAACGACCGCAGCAGCCACATGCAGAACGGCAGGCAGAACGTCGTGTAAGCCAGGATGAGGCCCAAGTGCGAGTTAGTCAGCCCGGCCTGGCGCATCATGATGTAGAACGGAATGACGATCATGATCGGCGCGAACATGTACGTGAACAGCATGACGCCGGCGATGAAGTTACGCCCTTTGAATGCAAAGCGCGTGATGCCGTAGGCTGCCAGGCTGCCGACGATGATGGTCAGCAGCGTCGTGCCGCCAGCCACGATCAGCGAGTTCTTGAAATAGATCCAGAACTTGGTCTGCTCGAACAGGCGGGTGTAAGCGGCAAACGTCGGTTCGCTGATCCAGAACGTCGGGATAGCAGTGAGGATCTCGCGATCCGGCTTGATGGATGTCAGGAACATCCACAGCAGCGGAAAGCCGCACAGCATGATGAGAAGAAAGGCAGCCGAGTAACGGGCGACCCACGCGAGTGCGTTCGTGAGCCTGGGGTTCATGCGTTTTCGTCCTTACGGAAGGCTTTGAAATAGAATATCGCGAAGATGGCCAGCATGATGAACATGATCGTGGACAGCGCTGCGCCCATGCCAACCTGCAGTTCGCCGAAGGATTTCGTGAACGTGTAGATCGGCAGCGTACGCACGAAGCTTCCAAGACCACCGGCACCTGCGAACAGGTAGATGAGGTCGAACTTCGTGAACATGAACATGAAGCGCAGCAGAATGATCACGAACAGCACGTCGCGGATCTGCGGCAGCGTCACGTAGATGAAGCGGCGCCAGGGACCGGCACCGTCGACCATCGCGGCAGAATAGAGTTCCTGATCGATGCTCTGCAGGCGGGCAAGTACACCGATAACCACGAACGGGAAGAACTGCCATGTGCTGACGAGGATCAGCGTCATCATGACGTTCGACGGATCGAACCAGACGATGGCGCGTTCCATGAAGGAAGATTCCAGCGCGTACTTCAGGACGCCGTAGCTGTCGTTGAAGATCCAGCGCATCAAAATAACGACGACGATGGTCGGCAGCATGTAGGGGAACAGTGTCAAGGCACGCACGAACCCGCGGCCAACGAACGTTTCGTTGAGCAGCAGCGCCGCGGCGACACCCACGACGATCTGGAAGAACAGCGAACCAAACGCAAAGATGAAGCCGAGCTTCAGCGAGCGCCAGAATTCATCGTCTTCGAAAAGGAAATAGCGATAGTTTTCGAGACCGATGAACGTCTGGATCGGCATATAGGCATGCTTGGAGTGCAAGCTGATCCAGAATGAGTATCCGACCGGATACAGAATAAGCGCGGCCACCATAAGAACAGCGGGTGCCAGCAGCACATACCCCCACCAATGCTCCGGAAAACGCCGGGGTCGCGGCTTGCGCATCACCCCTTTGTTGATAACGGGCGTCAAAGCCTCCGGCGAGGCTACTACGTCATTTTGCTGCGTCATGGCACCGGGTAAAATCTAGCTTTAGAAAAGCCCTCCCGCGTCGAGGCCAATAGCCCTGACGCGGGAGGAGCAAACCGGGAAGCGATGGAGAATTACTCCGCACTTACCACTTCTTGTAGCCGAGCTGCGTGATCAGCGTTTCAGCGCGCTGCTGAGCGCGCTTGGCCGCATCTTCCGGCGAACGGGTGCCGCGAACAACCTCGGTCACCATGTCGATCAGGATCGTCGAACCGGCGATTTCCGCGATGAACGGCAGATCGAGATCGCTCCACTGGGTGATCATGACCGGTTTCGGCTCGTTGTTCTCGATCACCTTGTGCTGGGCGTCGGTCCAGAAGCCCCACTTCTTGATATCCGGAATCGCCAGATAGTCAGGATTGGTGCGCATGGACTTCGTGATCGGGAAGAAGTGAACCGGAACCGACTTGATGTACTTGA
>JAEZBZ010000141.1 GCA_023412745.1 Pseudomonadota bacterium
CACTATTTCATCTGGAGGCGATTGCGGGCATCGGCAACGGCGTAGGCGCACGACTTGGCATAGCTGCCACCGTGTTCTTGATCATGCTGATTGGTGGCCGGATCATTCCGAGCTTCACGCGCAATTGGCTCGCGCGTCTTGGATCTGGTCGCCTGCCGGTGCCATTCAACCGGTTCGATATCGCAGTGATTGCGGCCAGCGGCGCTGCACTCGCCAGTTGGGTGATCGCGCCCGGCTCGCATCTGACGGCAGGACTGAGCCTCGCAGCGGCGGCCATGAACATCGCACGATTGGCACGCTGGGCAGGCGATCGCACCGCAGCCGAACCTCTGGTGTTCATCCTGCACGTTGCTTATGCGTTCGTCCCCATCGGCTTCGTGCTTCTCGCCCTTGGCATTCTCGGGCCGGGCTTGGTTGCGCCGACCGGTGCACTGCATGGCTGGACAGTCGGCGCTATCGGCATCATGACGCTTGCTGTCATGACCCGTGCGAGCCTTGGCCATACCGGACGGCAACTCACGGCCTCACGCCCGATCCAGCTCATCTACCTGGCCGCGATCACTGCCGCCGTGGCTCGCATCGTGTCCGCCTTCGACATTCTGCGCGAACCGATACTGCATTTATCCGCGACGGCATGGGTTGCAGCCTTCGGCGGCTTCGTCATCGTCTGTGCGCCACTACTGATGCGGAGAAGCGAATAATCGGCAGGAGCAATGTCCGCCTCGCAAACTGAGCTTGTTGCGGATGATAGATGCCGGGGAACACTTGCTCGGACCCACCGTCCTGCGGATTAGCCGTACCCATCGCTTTTCTTTACCAAAGGTTGGCAAGCCCACCAATTTTTCGACGAACGTCTTGGAACTGAGCAATTTGGCTGCTATGCGATCCATCGTGCTCGCAATGCCTGAGGTCTAGACATGGGGCTGCGCTTCATTGCGCTTGCAAGTTGGCTTGCTATCGCGCTCGTAATTTTCGAAACCCCGCGCGCCGCAGCGCAGGACCCCGCTGACACGAGCAAACTCCCACGCCCCATAGGCGCTCATGTCCTATTTGAAAGTCCACAGACGACGATTTTGTCGGTGCCTCTGAGCGTCGACGCAGCGGCCCAGGAAGTCGAGCGCCTTCTCCTCTCAGCAGCTTGGCAAGGCTATACCGATCCCAGCAGCCGGACGACAGTCGATCCTCAAGCGCGCCATGTTGTCGTCCGCAAAGGAGCAACCAACCTACGTGTGCGAATTGCGCCCGCGCCTGCGCAGGACAACGCCACGACGATCAACTATGTCAGCGCGTCACTGCGCCATGACATTCCGTTTCCTCCTGACGGCTCGGACATCAAATTCGATCCAAATGTCCCGCACCTCGAGGCCGTCACCGGCAAGTCATTCAGCGGCATTTCCGAGTTCTATGTCGCAGAGATGCGGACACGTGGCTGGACACTGCATCCGGCGCCGGACGGTGGTAACGCTTTCGATGGTGATGGCACGAGCCAACGCGCGTTTCTGACCAAGGCCGGCCAACGCCCACTGCTCTTGTTCATGAGAAAGCTGGAAACTGGCAGCCTCGCCGTGAAGCTTGAAGCTGTTTCCCCGCGCTTGCTGCCAGGAGCGGAGCCCAAACGCCAACAGCCGCCAACACCAAAAGCCGCGGCACGCGAGGAATTTGACGACATCGAGAGGCAGGTCGAGTCGCTTGTTGGTGATGTGCTGCGCGATGTGCAGAAGCAGCTGCAGGGCATCGGCGCGTCCCCAGGAATTGATAGGCAGGCACGCAGCGGAGAAGGGCTCAATCTTCCCCACCAAGCAATTGCGCCGTCGCCGCGGGAGCGGCCGACCGCTCCAAAATCGCCAGCAAGCGCTCCATCACGGGCGAACAAAAATCCGCCCATCCCATTGCCCGAGAGGGCCAGCAACCAGAAGTTTGATGGCGCCCGGGGAATGTTCGAGTTCCAAAGTCAGTCGAGCGTTCAGGCGCTTGCCGATTTCTACCGATCGGAGCTAACGAAGGCCGGATGGACGCTGACACCCAATGGCGTAAACAGATCTAACATGATCGGGCTCGTCTTCGGGCGGGCAGACAAATCGCTTACTGTGACAATTGCCCGGATCGGCAACGTTACTCACGTCATGGCGCAGGGTGACGGTCTCACGTCGGAAGCCACAGCAGCTACCGAGGCACCAACTGGGAAAGGCGAGACACTAAAAGCCAACTTGCCCCTAGAAGCGATGGAGAGCAATGGGCTGCCCGTCCCCAAGCCCAACAGCTCGGTTGGACGGGTGACTTCGCTCTTCAGATACGAGGCGACAGCGGTCGTCTCGGCGTCCGCCGAAGCCGTTCTGGCCTTTTATCGCAAGGAACTGGCGGCGCGCGGCTGGAATGAAGTTGGACCGGCGAAAATCTCCGGCGCCACGACTGTTGCGGAATTCAAGGCACCCGACGGTCCAGCTAACCTGACCCTGTTGTCGAAAGATGACGAGACCCATGTGACACTTGCCGTCCGCAAGGAAGCAGAGGCGCGCAAATCGGGGCTTATGCCGAAGCCGGGCATGGCACGCCTGCTGTTTGGAAGCATGCCGGATGTCGCGAGCAAGGTGAGCATAGGCGGGCGCACGATCGATGTGCCGGCGGGTGTCGGCACAAAAGGAACCGATGGCCCGACAATCGAACTGAAACCCGGCACGCACCGAGCGACTGTCCGTATTGTAGGCAAACCACCCTTCGAAGAGACAGTTACCATTGGCGCCAGCGAGATCTGGGGGCTTCTAATCGGCCCGAACGGCGCTCTTCCGCTGCAAGCCTACTAAGGGCTTCGCCCGCCAAGCACGTGGAGTGAGTGCTATTGACGTGACCCATTATGCCGTTGCGTAGCATCCTCTGCGACCCTCACGATCGCGCGCCGATTGCCGCTAGAGATTCCTCGTTAGTTGGTCTGCCAGAACCATCAAAGTGCAGGCTACCGCTGGCGCTGGCCGCCTGACATTGACTGACATTGCCTCCGGGCCTGAGCACCACCGTCTCGGGGGGGGCATGTCCCCTCATGAACCGATAGCCTGGGCCGGTCGATCCGAGCGGCGCGACGCGCGACCAGGATAGAGGTAAAGACAGCTGCAAGAGTGATGAACACGATCGGCACCAGGAATTCGCCTTAGCCCGGTCGATCAGGAGGTCTCCACTTTGGATGTTCGAACCCTGCCTTTTTCTTCCGTTTACTGAGGTCGCCCAGGCAAAAAGGATCACGTGTGCCGGCTGACGATTGCGCCGGTGGCGACGAGCTCAGTCAGAAGCGACATCGTTGCGCGCGCTGAGCCCATGAACGGATCAAGGCCAGGTCGCGGCGCGTACTTTAACAATAGCGCGCGATTGACGCTTTCAATGTCCACCTGTCCCATCGACCAGTTGCCGAATTGGCGCTCAGCGATCTCCTCGTAGCTCAGCAGGCGCACATCCCGGTGTCTGTCGTCTCGCAGGATGCTGCAGAGGAGCGCGGAGACCTCGTCTCGCCCTCCCTCCAGGACTTGCACGAAGACCTCGGATGTCGCGCACAATAGACCGGTGATGCCGCGGCGCGGGTTGTTGCGGCGCGATTGAACGAGGATCTGTTCAAGCAGCGCCGTTGGCTGCGGAGTGGCGCAACGGCTGGCGTAAAGGCAGCGGACAAGCATTTCAGCCCTCAACCATTCATCGCAATGAGCGACAGGAACTCACGACGCAGCGACGCGTCCTTCAGGAACGAGCCGCGCATGACGCTGTTCTTCATCTTCGCGCCGGTATCCTTGACGCCACGCCAATGCATGCAGAAGTGGTCCGCCTCCATAACGACAGCCAGTCCATCCGGTTTGACCATATCGAGCAGCAACTCGGCGAGTTGGCTGATGGCCTCCTCTTGGATTTGCGGACGCCCCATGACCCACTCTGCAAGCCGCGCGTATTTCGAGAGCCCGATCAGGTTGGAATGCTGATTGGGCATAATGCCGATCCAGAGCCGCCCGATAATTGGGCAGAAGTGGTGGCTGCACGCACTACGAACAGTGACGGGACCGACGATCATCAACTCGTTTAGGCTGGTGATGTTCGGAAATTCGGTGACGGGCGGCGCCGACCAGTAACGCCCGCGGAACACCTCGTTGAGATACATCTTGGCAACCCGACGCGCTGTGTCCTGAGTGTTGTGGTCATTCTCGGTGTCGATCACCAGGCTATCGAGAACAGCGCGCATCTTACCGGTAACCTCGTCGAGCAGCGCCTCGTGCTCGCCTGGTTCGATGAATGAGGCGATATTGTCGTTAGCGTTGAAACGGACATTCGCTGATCGAATTCGGTCGCGGATGCGTTCCGATACGGGAGTCGAATGACTATGAGCGACGGGTGGCGGCGCGACGCCGGTTATTTCGTCCTTCATGCCATGCCCTGTACGGATTAAAGATCGTTATTGTCTCAGCTTGAACGAACAAACTCGTGCTTTGGATCACGTGTTGATTCTGGCCTCGCCTACAGGAGTTACCGGCCCACTCTTCGATTGAACCTCGCGTGGAGTGCAACGAGGCCTGCCATCACCGCGGCCCAGACGATCGACAAGGCCAGGAAGCTCCATAAAGGCGGCCCGACGAATTGCAGGGCTCCAAGCCTCGCGCCTGCCAAGTACGCCAGAGGTCCGGCGACGGCGCCCAGGGCGGCGGCGGTCTTCAGCCGATGGATACCGAGTTTATCAGCGATCGACGGCAGCGACGCGCCGAATGCTATCCACAGCGTGACGATCCACGCGGGAGCAACGCTTTCTGAGGGCCAAGATGCGGAAAAGCGAATGATGCCCGCGATCACAAGCGCGCTTTCGACGAGGAAACCCACGGTCCCACTTGCAGCGACAAGGACCGCGTTGCGCTTCGGTTTGTGACTCCAGGTGACAATTGCCGCAGCGAATATCAGGGATGCAGCGATACCAGGAGTGCTATTGCCGTGCGCGGCCCCGATTGCACAAACGAGCCAAACTCCCTGGAATGCAAGCGGAGGAAGCATCGACCGCTCGACCAAAAGCTTCATTTCTTTCGCTCAAATATCAGTGACCAGGAGGTCAGCCGTCCGGCGGCATAGCCGGCAGACGCTGCTATCGCGGACGCTGTCACACCCCATGCGATGTCGGCAACGGCGAGACCGACGGTCCAGCGCTCGATCACTGCAAGGTTAGTGAGATCGAAGGTCGCGTAAGCCGTAAGACCGAGCACAGCTCCGCGCCACGCTGCACTCGGCCACGCGTTGCGCCCCAGCGCGGGCTGCACCGCCAGCACGACTAGGCCGCCCACATAAATAAAGTAGAAGACCACGATAGCGCCGAAAACAGGCGCCGGGCGCAGAATGGGGCCGAGCCGCATCTGGAATAAATCAACAGCGACGAGGAGAAGCCATGCCGCGTCGAGTATTACGAACACGAGGAACGAAGTAGCTGAGGCCACAACCAACGCACGACCGTCTGTCCTCATTTGAATTTCCTTTGCGCCGGGCCCCGCTCGCTTCGAACATCGCAAACACAGCCATTGTTTCCCGCGCCGTGTTGTCGCAGCTACTAAATCCTGCCGGGACCTAATGACGACGGGCTCGGCCAAGACGGTGCCGCCGGCCCGACATTGGAACCTACGTCAAATAAACGACGGGCCCGCTGTCTTGGATCACCGGCGGTGACCGGGGCGACCGCCGGGCTCGCTATGCATCACAGATGATCCACGGATCGGTCCTTCGCGTAAACATTGCCAACAGACGGGGAAAACCTATGTTGCAGCTTGCGACAACCGCCCGGCCGACTGGCAGAGGGCTTCAAAGATCTGCCAGGGGAGCCATGTCCGATCTGCTGTCTCGGATCACTACGGACCGAAGCGATGCGGCGTTCAGAAGCCTATTCGATGAGTACGGTCCACGGGTCCGCAACTTCATGCTGAAACAAGGCGCCGATCCGGAGATGGCGGAGGAACTGGCGCAGGAAACATTGATCACCGTGTGGCGCAAGGTGGGCCTGTACAGCGCCTGCAAGGGCAGCGCGACGACTTGGATCTACACAATCGCCCGCAACTTGCGCACCGACCACATTCGCCGACGGCGCGTATGGCAGGAGTTGACTGAAGAGCACGTGGCAACGCTTCCCTCCGAAGACGCGGCGGCCGACGAGGTCGTGGACGCTCGCCAACGTCAGGCGCGAGTGCAGGCCCTGATCAAGGAGCTTCCACCCGAGCAAGTAGAGGTGGTCATCCTGGCGTTCGTCGAGGGATTGGCACACGGTGAGATAGCCGAGCGCCTGTCCCTACCGCTGGGTACCGTCAAGTCCCGCATGCGTCTCGCCTATCAGAAATTGCGGACGGGCCTCGAGGATCTTAGATGAGTAACTCGATCACACATCACCCCGACGGCTCGACGTTGATGAGCTATGCCGCCGCAACGCTCGCCGAGCCGTTGGCCGCGGTGGTCGCCTGCCACGTCTCGATGTGCCCGAGCTGTTGGGCGGAGGTGCGCGATCTCGAGCGGATGGGCGCGGCCCTCATGTTGTCTGAGCCGAAGCGGCCAGAAGACAGACCGCTCGAACCGAGGCACCCACCCGAAAGCGCGATTTGGTCGGCGCCTCGCCGCATCGATCGGAGCGACGAGCGTTTGCCAGCACCGCTGGTTGCCACCTACGGCCTCACCTTGGAACGCATCCCCTGGCGTCGCCTGGGCCCGGGCGTATGGCACCATCGACTGGCCCTGCGGCAGGATCGTGAAGGCGATCTTCGCCTGCTTAAGATCGCGGCCGGGCGCAAGATGCCCGATCACGGCCACGGCGGAGCCGAGCTGACCCTAATGCTCGAAGGCTCCTACAGTGACGTGACAGGACAATACCGGCGCGGTGACGTGCAGGATGTCGACGAAGAGGTGGAGCACCAGCCGGTTGTCGGTGCGGAGGCTGATTGCATCTGTTTGATCGCCAGCGACCGTCCTGCCCGTTTCAAGTCGCTCATCGGGCGCATGATGCAACCATGGACTGGCCTGTAGGTTGGGCATCGGGATGTCTGGAACCTGGAAGACCGCCTGGATTACCGGCGCGAGCACCGGGATCGGACGAGAGATCGCAGTGAAGCTCGCACGCGATGGTGTTCGTGTCGCCGCGTCGGCGCGTTCGGCGGACCGGCTCGTTGAGTTGGCTCAAACGCAAGTTGGCATCGTCCCGGTGCCGGTCGATGTCACAAATCGCACCGCCGTTGCGGTAGCTCACCGGCGCATCGTGGAAACGATCGGTACCGTTGATCTCGCAGTGCTCAATGCGGGTGTGTGGCACCCAATGGCCGCCAGTGCTTACGATGCGGTGCAAGTGGCGCAGTCGATGAGCGTTAATTACCTCGGCATCGCCAATGCCCTGGAGCCGCTTATTCCGGGCATGATCGCGGCCGGCAAGGGTCATCTCGCGCTGGTGGCGTCTGTCGCTGGATATCGCGGCCTGCCGAAGGCTGCGGCCTATGCACCGTCTAAGGCCGCTGTCATTTCGCTCGCTGAGGTCTTACGTCTTGAGCTGCCGCGGCATGGAATCACCGTGAGCCTTATCAATCCGGGTTTTGTCGAAACACCGATGACTGCGGTCAACGAGTTTCCTATGCCGTACATTATCAAAGCCGACGATGCGGCGGAACGCATCTTGAAAGGCTTGGCGCGCAACAAGTTCGAGATCGCATTTCCCTGGCAGCTCGTGATGATGCTGAAGCTGCTGCGTCTCATGCCGAACGGCCTTTATTTGCGTCTAGCAAGTCGACTTTAAGGCCGCCTCGGTCAGGCGGTGGCTTTGGCGGTGCGAACGGCCTCGTCCGGCAGTTTCTGAAAGAACAGTGACAGCTCGCCGAGCTTAACACCCCACTTGCTCATGGTCGCGCGATTAACGGCGATCGTATCACCGAGCCGATAAAGGCGATCGTCGAACGTAACGACGATCTCGCGATTTTTGAGTTTAAGGCGAAATCGGTAGGACATGCGCACGCTATCCGCGCTGCACTCGCCCGCCGCATCCCCGACGCAGTCGGCGCAGGTGGCTCTGAACCGACCGCCGCCGAGCGAAATGACCTTCCAAATTCTTATTTCCACCGCGTCGCCATCGTACTCGAAACGCTCGTCGAGCACGAACGTCCCGTCCTGCCATCGCCCGTGCATGTCGACGGCCAGGCGGCGCCGCACCCGTCCGAATCGGTCCTCGAACACGCCCCAGGCACGGGTGCGGCCTTTGAGAAACGATGTTAGCTCGAACAGAGTCGGGTTGGGTTTGCAAACGGGGGCCAATTGCTGCGGCATCAGTTTCTGCTCTCGATATCGATACAGTTCATCTCACCCAGATTTGCGCAATCTATAGAGGCCTACGTCGATCAGCCCACGCTCGAAACCGATCTCACAGTAGGTAAGGTAATAGCGCCACATGCGGCGGAAGCGCTCGTCGAAGCCGAGCTTCGCGATCTCAGGCCACGCCGCCTCGAAGCGGCGGCGCCACTCGGCGAGCGTCACGGCATAGGACCCGCCAAAACGCTCGATGGTCTCGAACTCGAGTCCGGCCTCGCTGGCGCGCTGATGCATCAGCTCCACCGTCGGCAGCATGCCGCCCGGAAAGATGTAGCGTTGGATGAAATCCGGGTTGCGCCGGTACTGCGCGAAGGCGTCCTCACGAATGGTGATGGCTTGGATCACCGCAACGCCGCCCGGCCGCAGCCGCTCGCCGACAGTGCTAAAAAAGAGCGGCCAGTTTTCCTCACCGACCGCCTCGATCATCTCGATCGAGACAAGCCGGTCGAATTTGCCTGTCGTGTCTCGATAGTCCTCGAACCGCAGTTCGACACGATCATCAAGGCCTGCCGCTGATAGGCGCTCGTGCGCGCCCGCAAGCTGCTCGGCGGAAATCGTGATTGCCTTCACCTGTGCGCCACGCGCGGCCGCGGCACAGGCCAGCGCACCCCAGCCGCAGCCAATCTCGAGCAGCGACTCGCCGCCATGCAATTCGAGGCTGTCGAGTATGCGGCGCAATTTGTTTGCCTGCGCCACTTCGAGCGTGTCGGCCGCCTGCTCATATATCCCGCTCGAATAGAGCATGCTGGGATCGAGCCACAGGCAATAGAAGGCGTTTCCGAGATCGTAGTGGTCGGCGATGTTGCGCCGGCTGCCGGCGCGCGAGTTGTGCCGGGAAAGATGAAAGCGGCGATAGAAGCGGCGGGTCTCATTGACACGCGGAAGGGCACGGGTGATCGCAGGCTCGTTTGCGAGGTAGAACTCGAATAGTTCCTTGAGATCAACCGTGTCGAAGTCGCCGTCCATGTAGCTCTCGGCAAATCCGAGAGCACCGCGCCGCGCAATCTTCCATAGCGCCGTATAGGATCGCAGTGCCATCTGCGCTTCGGCCGGAACGGCCGGATGACCGATCACTGCGCTGGCGCCCGAAGGCAGCTCGAAATGAAGACGGCCAATGCCCTGACGTTGAAGCAACCGGTGGCAGTATCCCAGCATTAGGGACGCGACACGAAATCTCCCGCAGGACGCAGTACTATTATCGGTCGCGCCGATGTGGGTGAAGTTGTCACGCATGATTGGACTTCCGAGTAGGGCGGTCGACGATCGTGAAGGAATAGGCAGGAGAAATGTGCCGCGTCACCAAGGGCACGCCTTTGGCCCAGAGGCGAAGGGCTTCGTAGTGAATCGCAGCCATCACCTTGAGCGTCATCAAGGGATGGCGCGCCACCACTCGGGCAATGACGCTGTCGGTCAGCGGCCGACGTACACCACTGAAATGGGTCTTGAGTACCGGCCTTCCCTCTTCGCGGAAATTGACGCCGATGACGACGCGGTCAGACGGTGCAATACCGTGAAAGCCGTATTGGCCAGACGCGCCAGTAAAAGGAGAGACATACATCTCCTTGGTGCACTGCTGCGTGATTGTCGCGCCCCCTTCATCCGTCGGAATGACGTAGCTCTTGCGCTCTCCGAATGTGTTGGTGACTTCGTAGATGACGGCGCCGACCTCCCCGCTGCTATCATGGCAGAAATAGACGCTCAGCGGATTGAAGACGTAGCCGACGAGGCGCGGATAGCAGACAATCTCGATGCGAGCGCCGCATGAGCCAAACCCGCACCGGTCGAGCAGGCGCCGTGCCTTGAGTGCGACCGGCTCTTCTCCTGCCGCTCCGAAATCGGAGTCGCGGAAGCCGAGCAGGTTGCGCCGGTTTCGCGAGAAGAAACGCAGGCGCCGGCCAACTTCGTCGATCTCGTCGACATCGAGACACAGAGCGAACACGCGATAGCCAAATGCATGCTGGCGCGGCGTGAGCCGCTTGTGCACGACGGTGCCTTCGTAAAGGCAGGAGGTGAGCCCACTCATTCAGCGGCCTCGAAGTGATGTTGCGGGCGCGCGTCGCTTGGTGAGAGGTGAATACGGCTGGACTCGTCGGCAATGCTCCACGGACGACGTACGCCACCGATGTCCTCGGCCGCAGCGAGTCCGGACTGCAGACCATCCTCGTGGAAGCCGTAACCGAAGTAACTGCCGCAGAACCAGGTGTTGTGCGCGCCTTGCAGGCTCCAGAGCTGGCGTTGCGCTCTCATAGCGGCGGCATCAAACATGGGATGCGTGTAGTTGAACGAAGCGACTGTACGCTCCACGTCGACCTCTCGTGGCGGATTGAGCGTCACGAACAGTTCGGGCGAATCGGCTCCCAAAGGCTGGAGCTTGTTCATCCAGTATGTGACAGAAAGCGTTGCATCGCGGCCTTCGCCATTGCCGAGATAGTTCCAACTGGACCAGAGCCGGCGTCGCCGTGGCATAAGGCTCGCGTCGCTGTGAAATACGGCACGATTGCGCGAATAACGGAAGGACCCAAGCACCTTTCGCTCATCGGTCGTCGGATGGGCCAGCAGTGAGAGCGCCTCATCCGCATGGGTGGCGATCACGCAGGCATCGAAGCGACGTTCGCCGCGAGACGTCATGATGGACACATGGTCCGGCGAGCGAACGATACTTCGAACCGGGTCACCAAGCACGATGTCGCCCGAGAAGTCAGCGAGCAGCCGGCGGACGTATTCGCGGCTGCCACCGATCACGGTTCGCCATTGCGGGCGGTTAG
Organism: Pseudomonadota bacterium; assembly: GCA_023412745.1. Classification (GTDB taxonomy): domain Bacteria; phylum Pseudomonadota; class Alphaproteobacteria; order Rhizobiales; family Hyphomicrobiaceae; genus ZC4RG25. The sequence continues at coordinate 11,097 of JAEZBZ010000141.1, forward strand.
CGAGCTGGAGCAAACCGTGGTTGGCAAAGAACCTTACGAACGCCGCTGCTGGGAAGTCGAGCACGTCGCGCGAAGGCGTCGACCAGATCGCCGCAGCCATTGGTAGAATGTGACGCGCCACGAAGGGCTCGGAGTAGTTGGACCGCGAGAGATACATGCCAAGCGTCAGACCCGGGTCGCAAACATCGTCGCCAAGGGCAGGTGCTTCTCGGAAGAAGCGAAGCGTATCCGCAAGCATGCGCCAATGGGATGGGCGAAGCAGGTTCGACGGCTGACCGAATAAGGATGCAAGGCTCGATCCCGCATACTCGTAGCCCCCCTCGTGGAGCGACACGGCAAAGCTCATGTCGGACGGAGCGGTCGGAACGCCGAGATGGCTGAACAGCGCGACTAGGTTAGGATAACTCGCAGTGTTGTAGACGATGAAGCCGGTGTCGACCGGAACATGACGATTGCCGACGTCCATATCGACCGTGTTGCTGTGGCCGCCCGCTCGCTGTTCGGCCTCGATCAGCGTCACCTCATGCCGCTTCGATAGCAACCACGCGGCCGAAAGCCCGGCTATGCCGCTTCCCACCACTCCGATCCTGCCGCCACCCATGGTGATCCTCGTCGATATTCAGAGGTTCTTTTACGCTGGCGCATGCATTTTGGATTACAGGGGGCGCGCATCTCGTGGAAACCAGGATTGAGCAGGCAAATCCGCAGGTTGAATACCGCAGCGAAGCTGACCCAGAGCAACGGGGGAGCGAACAGGACGCTCGCGGTCTGATCTGAAAGCCACGCGAGCACCATGAACGCGGCAATTGCGCATCAGAGGGCGGCACGTGCCAGAAGTCGCTCACGCCGAGGCAGCGAAGGCTGGGTCAGATTGCTTCCTGTCCCTCAGGCTGGAATGCAGGTTGGTACAGACGCAGTCGGCGGCGCCCCCGTCGTGACGACGTCGAACGTTCCGCTGTCGTGATCGAGCCAACGCAGTTCCCCGTGGCCAATCGAGAACCAAGCTCCGTGCAATTCGAGAGTTCCTTTCTCGGTGGCTGCCGCGACGAAAGGAAAAGTGGTCAGGTTCAGAATCGACTGCTTCACCGCCAGGAACTCGAGCGCCTGCTGGCGATCCCCCGCAGAGAGATCGGGCCGATGCTCGATCAGATCATCGCGCGCGCTGGCGATGAGAGCTACCCAAGGTCCGATGAAGGCGCCTGCTGGCGGGCCGTTTCCCGCCATCCGCAGCGAGGCCGCCACGCCACCGCACTGGCCGTGACCCAGCACGACGATAGATTTGACGCCGAGCCCGGTGACGGCGAACTCGATCGCCGCGCTCGTGCCGTGATAGCTGCCATCCGCCTCGCAAGGCGGCACGAGCGCCGCGACGTTGCGTACGACGAACAACTCACCCGGCCGGGCGTGGAAAATCGCAGCCGGATCGACACGGCTATCGGCACACGCGATCACCATCGTCTCCGGCTGCTGCCCAGAGGCGAGTGCGCGGTAACGCTCGACCTCCTTGGGAAACCGTTGACGACGGAACAGCTCATAACCTTTGGCTAGGTTCGGCGGCATAGACATGGCATTTGTCTCCTCTGATCAGTAGTGCGGCACCAGCGGGCAGATTGTTCTCAGCGCTGCGTCATGTGGCAGACGACGTCGGCGACCGCCTGCAGGCCTTCACCCTGACCGAGCACCTCGGCGAGCGTGGCAAAATCCAGGTTCTCCAGCACGCTCGCGTCCACGCCATGCTGAGCGAGAGTTTCCAGGATCTGGACCTGATCAAGCCCCACCAAATTCGCCGGATCGATGCCCACCCGCTCCAGGACCTCCATAACGCTCGCGGGCGCGGACGTCTCCTGCTGTGCCCCGCCGAGAAGGCCGGTGACAATTTCACCAACGCGACCGAAATCGAACATTTGTTTCTCCGTACCTGATTTTCAGCTCTGATTTGGCAGGCCGTCGCCCACCGTCGCGATGACGGCGCGCCCGTTGACCATGCCGGTCCCGACGGCTGTTGCCCTGATGGGTGGCCCTCTCGGCGGTTCGGCCATCCTGCCGTTCTGTGCCTGCGGAACTCGCCTGTCGCTCAATGGTCTCTCCTCTTGCCTCACCCGCCGGGATTCGCTGGCCGGTCGTACAGTCGAGAAATGGAGCGGTCGGTCGAACATCACCAATCGAACATGGCCGTGCATCTGATCGTATTTTCCGATCAGACTGGAAGGAAAGCGGGCCGTGCCCATATCACCGATCACGCGCTGGCCAAGTGACGATCAGCGCAGGACTCAAACGGGGGGGAGGTGGTTCAATGCCCAATATCCGGCAACTCGAGTATCTGGTCGCCATAGCCGACACCTTGCATTTCAGGCGGGCAGCCGAGCGGTGCAACACGACGCAGCCGACGTTGAGCGGGCAGCTTAAGGTGCTCGAGGACAAACTCGGCGTACTGCTGGTGGAGCGCAACCGAAACCGGGTGGTGATATCTCCGGTCGGGTTGCAGGTCGTCGAGGTCGCCCGCCGGGTTCTTGTCGACATCGCCGAGATCCGGGCGCTGGCCGTCAGTGGCGGGCGCGAGCTCTCGGGACTATTGCGGCTCGGCCTGCCGCCAACCATCGGTCCTTATCTACTTCCGCACGTGATGCCGGCACTGCACAAGGCGCATCACGATCTCAAACTCTACATCCGCGAAAGCCCGCCAAGCGCCCTGCCGCATGCCTTGGAAGATGGCACTCTCGATGTCATTATCACGATGCTGCCGGTGCAGGGCGCGGACTTCGAGAGCACGTTCCTGTTTCGTGAGCCGCTGTTGCTGGCGGTCGGCCCCGACCATCCGTTCGCCCCGCTAAAGGTTGTGGAACGCGCAGACCTTGCCGGTCAGGATGTCCTGGCCCTTGGCAAGGGGCATCAGCTGCACGATGCGGTGCAGTCGCTCTGCCTCGAGTTTGGAGCCAAGCTCCGCTACGAGTTCGAGGGCACGAGCCTCGATACGCTCCGCGAGATGGTGATGATGGGACTCGGAATCACCTTCCTACCGGGGCTGTATGCCCGGCGGGAGATTGTCGGCGATCCCAATATGAGACTGCTGACCATACGCGGCCGTGCGCTTCATCGCACAGTCGGCATGGTCTGGCGCAAGACCAGCGCTCAGCAAGCGTCCTACCTGAAGCTCGCTGAATTCTTCAAATCGGCTGTCACCGATCAGCTCGACGACCTCGCAGTCGAGAAATGATCGTTCGTACATCCGTCAACCCTCTGCCAGATTGGAGAAATAGTTCGTGGACGTGATCCTCAGTTACCTCGGCAGCACGTGGCTCGGCATGCCGGCATGGGCCTGGCTGTCGTTCCTGCTCATCGTGCTGACCATGCTCGCCGTCGATCTCGGCATCTTCCATCGCGAGGCTCATACGCCGAGCATGGCCGAAAGCGTGGCAATCGCCGGCACGGCGATGACGCTCGGTCTGTCATTCTCCGCTGTTGTCTGGTGGCTCTATTATTCCGGCTCCGCCGCTTCGCTCGATCCGGTGATTGCGGCCGCCGCGACGCCGTCCGAGCGGGCGTGGACGGCTTGGGAGCTGTATCTGACGGGCTGGATTGTCGAGCAGACGCTCGCCTTCGACAATGTATTCGTGATCTCGATGATCTTCACGTATTTCGCAATTCCACCGAAATACCAGCATCGCGTACTGTTCTATGGCATCCTTGGTGTCATCGTGCTGCGCGCGATTATGATCGGGCTGGGCGCTGCGCTCGTCCACCAATTCGGTTGGATCCTGTATCTCTTCTCTGCCTTCCTGATCTTCACCGGCATCAAGATGATAATGATGGCCGAGCAAAAGCCCGACCTTGCCAAAAATCTATTGCTGAACTGGATGCGCAAGCACATGCGCGTGACGAAGGAACTGCATGGCCCAAACTTCTTCGTCAGAATGCCGGATCCCAAGAGTGGCCGCGTTGTTCGCTATGCCACTCCCCTTTTCTTGGCGCTCGTTCTCATCGAGTTTGCTGACCTAATCTTCGCTGTGGACTCGGTGCCGGCCATCTTCGCCATCACCCAGGATCCGTTCATCGTCTACACCTCCAACATCTTCGCCATTCTGGGACTGCGCGCGCTCTACTTCGTTCTCTCAGCGGTGGTCGACCGCTTCCACTATCTGAAGTACGCGCTGGCCCTGGTCCTTGTCTTCGTTGGCACAAAGATCTTCATTCAGCAGATTATCGGCAAGATCCCGCCGGAAGCGAGCCTGGGTGTGATCGTGACCTTGCTCGCCGGCGGCATCCTTTTCTCGCTGTTGAAGACTCGCGCAGGCGAGCCTGCCAAGAGCGGCGATAGAGGTTGATCGGTCGCACAGTCTTCTCGTCGGGCGGACGGTTCAATCCGTCCGCCTATCTCTGGCTTCATCGCAGCTTTGTTGGCTGAGCGGTCGGCGGCACCCTGAAGGCGCGCCGATGGCCGGCTGGACCTTCGCGTCCATCTTGCCAGCGACGCAAGCCAGCTTGCCAGAAGCATTCAGGTGAGCGGGAGATGCAGTGCCGCGCTCGGGCGTTAAAACCAGGCCGCGATCGATCACCATTCGATCTGGATCGGAGCGAGCCATCACCAAGCCTGAGGATGCCGGCAATGTTTCCCAGATGATGCTTGAGCCCACTTCCCCTTCACGTTACAGGATCGAATCCTGGGCACTAGGACACTCGGCTCTGATGCCGGAATACATTGGGGCAAGGGGCTTTCGGATGCGCAGATGGGGACTGGGGCCGGTACTATTGGGGGTGGCACTTATCGCGCCGGCGCTGGCACAGACTTCATCGATCCCGAATATCCAGGAGGGTACAAGTCACATTACCTGGAACGATCCGGTGCCGCACAAGTCGAGCGCTTCTCCGGTATCCGTCGAACTGAAGTGGCGTTTCAGTACACTCCTTGATGAACCCGTTCGTGAACTGTTCGGGCG
>JAEZBZ010000259.1 GCA_023412745.1 Pseudomonadota bacterium
GGGGGACACAGCCGCAATGGATCGCAGAACTTTCCTGAAGACCACGACAGCCGCCGCTGCCGCGAGTTCGACGGCCGCGGTCGCTGCGACACCAGCAAACAGCGCACCCGCGATCATCGGCGGTGCGCCGGAACTGACGCTCGTCCTTCCCCCGAACTCCGCCGGGCCGTTGCTGAATGATGCCGCCGGGCGCATCGCGGAACGGCTCAAGCAGACGTTTGGCGCGCGGATCAACGTTTTCGCCTCCGACGCCGACGACGCTGCCGCAGCAAATCTGCGCCTCGCATCGCCGGATGTTCATCCCGATTCGGCATACGCGTTTTTCGCCGGACTTCCCGGATCGCACGGAATTGCTGCCGAAAACTTGCAGGCGTGGCTCGCCGTTGGCGGCGGGCAGATGCTGTGGGACGATCTCGCCGCGCATGACGGCTGGAAACCGCTGCTCGTCGGCCACACGGGACCGCAGACCGGGCTGTGGTCCGATCGTCCGCTGACCACGCCCACGGATCTGGCCGGGTGCGACGTCGCCATCAGCGGACTGGGCGGGCAGGTGCTCCGAGCTCTCGGCGCGAGGCCAACGCACGTGCCGGCAACCGAAATCGCGGCCATGATGACGGATGGATCTCTGTCAGCGGCTGAAGTCGGCTCACCGCTGAGCGGCCTGATGCTCGGACTGCCGCAAGTGGCTTCGCACTATTATACTGGCGGCATCCATCCGGCTGGCCGAACGACCGCGCTGAACATTCGTCTCGACGTTTGGAAGAAGATGAGCGCAAGTGAACAGGCCATTCTGGAAGGCATTGCCGCCCGGGAACTCGCCCTGTCGCTCGCTGAAGCCCGGGCCCATGCCCAGCTCGCCCTCGACACCATCGCCGCAACACCGTCACTGGCAATCGCCCCGCTCCCGGCATCGTTGGCCGCTGCCGTCGACGCGGCAACCGCCGACGTCCTCGTCGCGAAGACCTCGCAATCGGTCACGGTTGCCCGCATTCATCACAGCTATCTGGCGTTTCGTAAAACCGTCGGCGGCACCATCGACCGTCTGCAAACGATATCGTGATAGCGACGCACGGGATGCATGGCGCCGCAACGCACACCAACCCGGTTGCATCCGAGTGCCGAGTGCCCAACATCTGTGGAGACATACAAGGGTTGCATCGTCGCCGTTTGCTCAACCCGTCCGGATCGCGTACAATTTAAGTCAGCATTGCTGACCTAATTCGAGCTTCGTGGATTGCTTTCCATTTGGAGCTCCAAGCAGAGGTGCTTAATGCCCAAACGCGCTGTCAGCCTCAGCGACAAGTTCGACCTCTCCGAAACGCGTCAGATCCTGACCGGAACGCAGGCCATCGTTCGCCTCGCCCTGATGCAGCGCGCCCGCGACGTCAGCGCCGGACTGAACACGGCCTGTTACATCAGCGGCTATCGCGGCTCGCCCATCGCGGGGCTCGAAGGTGCGCTGGAGCGTACACGTTCGCTGATCGAGAAGAACCACATCCATTTCCAGCCCGGCCTGAACGAGGATCTCGCCGCGACCGCGCTGTGGGGCTCGCAGCAGGCGGAGCTGCGCGGCGAAGGCAAATACGACGGCGTATTCGGTATCTGGTACGGCAAGGGCCCTGGTGTCGATCGCACCGGCGACGTATTCCGCCACGCCAATCACGCCGGTACGTCGAAGCATGGTGGTGTCATCGCATTGATGGGCGACGACCACACCTGCGAAAGCTCCACGTCGGCGCATCAGTCCGAATTCGCGATGATGGACGCCATGATCCCGGTGATCAATCCGGCCGGCGTGCAGGAGATACTGGACTACGGGCTGCTGGCGTTCGCGCTGTCGCGCTATGCCGGTGTCTGGGTCGGCCTGAAGTGCGTGAAAGACAACGTCGAGAGCACGGCCACCGTCGACGGCCGCATCGATCGCGTCGAGATTAAAATTCCCAGCGAAGACGAATTCCGTATGCCGCCGGACGGGCTGAACATCCGGCTCGGCGATCAGGCGCTGGCCAAGGAAGCGCGGCTGCACGACTACAAGCGCGGCGCGATGCTGGCATTTGCCCGCGCCAATAAGCTCGATCGCATCGTCCTGAGCGGCGGACCTGCGGCGAAGCTCGGCATCATCACCACCGGCAAAAGCTATCTCGATGTCCGTCAAGCGCTGGATGAACTGGGCATCGACGAGGTCAAGGCAAACGAACTCGGTATCCGACTATACAAGGTCGGCATGGTGTGGCCGCTGGAGCCGACTGGCGTCGCGAAGTTCGCCGACGGCCTCGAGACCATCATGGTTGTGGAGGAAAAGCGCTCGCTGATCGAGACGCAGGTCAAGGAGCAGCTATTCGATACGCCGAACCGCCCACGCGTGATCGGCAAGAAGGACGAAAACAACAACTGGCTGTTCCACGCCAAGGGCGCGCTGGAACCGACCGACATCGCCATCGAGATCGGCGAGCGGCTGCTGCGTCGCGGGCTCGGCGGCGAGACGGTGCAAACCAAAATCTCCGATCTGAAAGCTCTCAAGGGCAATCGCCCGATTCAGCCGGAAGCCTTCTCGCGCACGCCGTATTTCTGCGCCGGCTGCCCGCATAATTCTTCCACCGTCGTTCCAGAGGGCATGCGCGCCTACGCCGGTATCGGCTGCCATTACATGTCGCAGTGGATGGACCGCCAGACCGAAGGCTTCACCCATATGGGCGGCGAAGGCGCCAACTGGATGGGCGAAGCACCGTTCTCCAAGCGCAAGCACGTGTTCCAGAACCTCGGAGACGGCACCTACCTGCACTCCGGCAGTCTGGCGATCCGCGCCGCGATGTCGTCCGGCGTCAATATCACCTACAAGATCCTTTATAATGACGCCGTCGCCATGACCGGCGGCCAGAAGCTGGAAGAAGGCATCGGCGTGCCGCGCGTCGCCAGCCAGCTTCTCGCCGAGGGCGTCAAGCGCGTCGAAGTCGTCACCGACGAACCGGACAAGTATACCGGCGACTATAGCCTGCCCGCAGGCGTGAAGGCTCATCACCGCCGCGATCTGATGACCGTGCAGCGCCAGCTTGCCGAGATCGATGGCGTCACCGCGGTGATCTACGACCAGACCTGCGCGGCCGAAAAGCGCCGGCGCCGCAAGCGGAATGAATTTCCCGATCCCGACAAGCGCGTCTTCATCAATCCAGCCGTCTGCGAAGGCTGTGGCGATTGCGGCAAGAAGTCGAACTGCGTGGCTGTCGTGCCGCTGGAGACCGAGCTCGGCCGCAAGCGCGCCATCGACCAGTCGGCCTGCAACAAGGACTTCTCGTGCCTTGAGGGTTTTTGCCCCAGCTTCGTGACCCTGCACGGCGCCAAGGTGAAGAAGTCGAAAGGAGCCGCTCAGAGCAGCGACCTCGACCAACTCATCGCCAACATGCCGGAGCCGACACAGCCCCTGCTCGGCAATGGACCGTACTCGATGCTCGTCACCGGCGTCGGCGGCACCGGTGTCGTCACAATCAGCGCGGTTCTGGGACAAGCGGCACATATCGAGGGCAAGGGCTTCGGCGCAATTGACATGACCGGCCTCGCCCAGAAGGGCGGCGCGGTGGCCTGCCATATGCGGGTCGCGCGCACGGTTGACGAGATCCACGCGATCCGCGTCGGCGTGGCCAATGCCGATCTGGTGATGGGCGGCGATCTGGTCGTCACTGCGTCCAACAAGATCCTGGAAACCGTGCGGCCGGACGACACTGCGGTCATCGTTTCAACCTACGAGATGACGACCGGCGATTTCACACGCAATCCAAACCTGATCGTACCCGGCAGTCGGCTGCTGCAGGCGATCGCCGACCGCGTGCGCAAGGGCCCGCTGCACACCTTCGACGCCCACGATTACGCTGTGAAGCTGTTCGGCGACTCGATTGCCTCCAACATGTTCCTGCTCGGCTATGCCTACCAGCTCGGCTTTGTGCCGATCGGCGCCCAGGCGATCGAGGAAGCCATCACCCTCAATGGCGCTGCCGTGGGCATGAACACGTCCGCGTTCCGGATGGGGCGCCTCGCCGTACACGATCGCGCCGCGGTTGATCGCATCGCCAAGCCGAAGCCGATCCAGGCCGAAGTGCCCAAGACATTGGACGAGGTCATCGACTTCCGCGCCCGGCATCTCGCCGCCTACCAGAACGAGCAGCTCGCCGCGCGCTATCGCTCGAAGATCAACTGGATCGCCGGCATCGAGAAGGACAAGACGCCGGGCCGCACCGGCTTGGCGCTAGCGGCCGCGCAGGCCTACCACAAGCTGTTGTCCTACAAGGACGAATACGAGGTCGCGCGCCTGTTCACCGACGAGACGTTCCAAAAGCAGATCGACGCCCAGTTCGACGGCGTGCGCACGCTGGAATTACACATGGCGCCGCCGATCCTGTCTGCGTTCTACAAGGACAAGGTCACCGGCCACCCGCGCAAGATCAAGGTCGGTCGCTGGATGCTGTCGGTGTTCCGCATTCTGGCCAAGGGCAAATCGCTGCGCGGCGGCCCTTGGGATGTCTTCGGCTACAGCTCCGAGCGGCGTCTCGAACGCCAGATGATCACGGATTACGAAATGCTGCTCGACGAGGTGGTCGCGCGGCTTGATCAGTCGACCCACGAGACGGCCGTTGCGTTGGCCGAACTGCCGCTCGACGTCAAAGGCTTCGGCCACGTAAAGCTCGATAACTACAAGAAAGCCAAGCAGCGCGAGGCGGACCTGCGCAAAGTCCTGGCCGATCCGGCGCCGGTAATGGTGGCCGCCGAATAGCGTTCAGCTCGCCTTCCCTCGCGCACGCCCGCGAGATCCGCGCAATTTGCACTCGGCCACCAAGCCGTGCTTTGTTGCCTTCTGGTATCCTCCCGCGAGACACCTTGTCAGCGCGGGCACTCAGCGATCTGCTGACACCGGGGGAAGTGCTGATGCCGAAACCCGTGACGCCGCTGCTCGCGGCCGACTGCGTCGTTTTCAACCCTGACAACGCGGTGCTCCTGGTGGAGCGCAAGTTCCCGCCGTTCAAAGGCCGACTCGCGCTACCCGGCGGCTTCGTCGAGGTCGGCGAGACCGTCGAGGCTGCCTGCCGCCGCGAGCTGATGGAAGAGACCGGCGTCAAAGCCGGACGGCTGCGGCTGCTCGGCGTCTATTCCGATCCTAAGCGCGATCCGCGCGGCCATACCGTATCCGCGGTTTTCATCACGCGGGTTCGCAGCCGGAAAATCCAGGCCGGCGATGATGCCGCCGATGCCCGCTGGGTCACAGGCTGGCGCAGATTGCCGCTGGCCTTCGATCACGCCAAAATCCTGTCCGACGCGCGGCGTATCGCGATGACCAACGAATGATTCGCCCTTCCTCTCATCCAACGGTTTCCTAGCTCATGGCCGGCCTGCTCAGACCCGTCACAGCCTTGCTCATTGCGGCAGCAATCCTGCTCATGGGCAACGGCCTGATCAGCGTGCTGCTGCCGCTGCGCGCCGATATCGAAGCGTTCTCGCGCATCGAAATCGGCCTGATGGGCTCCGCCTATTACGCTGGATTGGTGGCTGGCTGCCTGCTTGCGCCCCTGGTCATCGCACGGGTTGGCCACATCCGCTCCTTCGTCGCCTTCACCGCAGTCGCGACCATCACGCCTTTGATGCATGCCATCTGGACCGATCCGATCGCATGGTTTGTCCTGCGCGCCCTCAATGGCCTGTGCTTCGCCGGTCTGTTCATGGGGATCGAGAGCTGGTTAACCGGCGCGTCAACGGTTGAAACGCGCGGGCGGGTGCTCGGCTCCTACACCGTGATCAACCTGACCGTGGTCACGCTCGGCATGCAGATGATGTCGCTGACGTCGCCGCGCGGGTTTGAACTGTTCTCACTGGTCGCCATCCTGTACTCGCTGGCTGCCGTGCCGATCGCCTTGACCAATACGCAAGCGCCCGTGCCGCCGCGCACCGCCAAGCTGCGACTGGTTTGGTTATTTGGTGTCTCGCCAGCAGCCCTGATCGGCTGCTTCTTCACCGGCCTCGCCCAAAGCGCATTCTGGACGCTGGCGCCCCTGTACGGTCGCAGCGCCGGCTTTTCGCTGGCCGAAGTCGCGATATTCATGACGTTTGTCGTGCTCGGCGGCGCGGCAAGCCAGTGGCCCGTCGGCTACCTGTCGGATCGTGTCGGAAGACGCCCTTTGCTGATCATCACCGGGCTGGTCGCGTCGGCAGCAGGTATCGGGCTCTACATTCTTGGCACCAGCAGCCCCAGCGCGATCTTCCCGCTGGCCCTGATATACGGTGCCTGCGCTTTCCCGATCTATACGCTCTGCGTCGCCCACGCCAACGACCTCGTCAGCAAGAAGCGTGCGGTTGAAGTTTCGAGCGGGCTGCTGATGACATTCTCCATCGGCGCGGTACTTGGTCCCCTTATGGCCTCCACGATCATGAGCTCGGCAGGTCCTGGCGCACTGTTTCTGCACTCCGCAGCGGCGCATGCGATGATTGCCTTGGTCATGCTGGTACGCGCAAAGCTGCGGCCGACACTGCCGACCGAGAACAAGGAGGCATTCGTCGCGGTCCCGCGTACGACACCGGGCGTTTTCGAACTCGATCCGCGCGGCGATGGCGCTGGCCCAGCCGCTGCCGTGCCGCGCGAGCAGGAATTGGTCACCGGCCGCAATTGACGCATGGCGGGTCGCGCGGCAGGGGCGTTGCCCTGCCCTCGTGCGCATCCGGCGAAAGAGCTTTACCTGCTGGCCGTCGCCACGCCCCGCACCCAGGCCTCGACCTGGGACTGGCACTTCTGGCTATGCAGCAGACGCAGCGTTTCATCGGCTTGCGGCAGCGGATCGATAACCCTCAGCCGGAACTGCTTTGGTGGACCGTCAGGCAGGCGCAGTGCGTAAGGCCCCGTGCGGGCGGTAATCGCGCGCGGCCACGGTGCTTCGGTCAGGCCGGTGGCGAAGATGACCTGCGCCTGTGCTCCGGCACGGATGTCGACCAAAGTGGCCGCCTGCGTCCCTGCGCTGCCGACGAGTACCAGGTTGGCCCCCTTCTGCACGCAATAGTCGCCCTTTGCGGTGACCGGGATCCGTGCCCACGAGAAAGCCATCGCGGAACCGATCGCTGCCCCGCCCACGGCTCCTTCCTTCGACGCACTCGGCCTGAAGCTGCGCGCTGCAGTCCGACCGCTGCCGACAGGATCGGGGGGCGACGGGCGGTAAGCGGCAACCGGCGGTCTCGCCGCACCGATCCTCGGCCTCTGCTGTTTCCGCAGGCTGGCGACCACCGCCCGCCACAAGGTGTCATCGGACGGACGCCCCTTGGAGAACCCGCCAACCGGCTGTTTGAACGGTCCGCTGATGGTCCGCGTCCGGCCGTCGACGAGCAGCAACGTGACCTGCTGGCCGGCCGGAACGTCCAGGACCCGATCATCCGCCAACGTCATGCCTACGCGGATATTGGGCATCTTGGAGGCGATGACCAGGGCGTCGGCCTGGACCGGCTCGGCCGCGCCGGCCAGCATCCCGCTCGCTAACAAAAGCGTTGAAACAGACAGAGATCGTGTTCGAGACATCAAACAAGCCCTCACTTCGGCATCAATGGTTAGCCCCGGCGTTGCACCTTTTAGCATAGGTGCATGACGGAGAATGAGGCCAGCCGGCCGGTCATGCACTTGCGTCGCGACGCCAAAAGCCGTTTTATCCCCCCGGCTTCAACCAGCGGTATGCCCTGCGTGCCCTAACGCGACGAGCGCCAATGCCTATCGACGGAAATCTCTACGCAACCTTCGAGCAGCGGTTCAAAGCGGCGGGCTCGGCGCCTGCGTTTTCCACCCCAGGGGCTGCAGACCTTAGCTATGGCAAGCTGGCAACCGATGTCGCACGCATGGCCAACGCCCTCGTGGCGCTCGGCGTCGAACCCGGCGATCGCGTTCTGGTCCAGGTAGAGAAATCCATCCCGAACGTTCTGCTGTATCTCGCGACGCTGAAGGTCGGCGCGGTCTTCAATCCGCTGAATACGGCCTACACGATTGCGGAGCTTGAGTATTTCATCGGCGACGCGGAGCCGAAGCTCATCGTGATCGGCGGCGACAAGCTCGCACAGATCGAGCCGATCGCGGCCGCCAAGCAGGTGCCGGCCATCGCCACCCTCGATGCGGACGGCACGGGATCGCTCGTCGATCTGGCACGCAACCAAAGCGACCAGCATGTCACGGTACCACGTGATCCGGATGATATGGCCGCGCTGCAGTATACGTCCGGCACCACCGGCCGCTCCAAGGGCGCGATGATCACCCATCGCAACCTCGCATCGAACGCCAAGGTGCTGCACGGCTATTGGGGTTTCGTGCCCGGCGACGTGCTGCTGCACGCACTGCCGATCTTTCACACGCATGGCCTGTTTGTTGCGCTGAACACGGCGTTCCTCAATGCATCTCGGATTATCTGGCTGCAGAAATTCGACCTCGAAGCCGTCATGCGGCTGATGCCCGAGGCAACCGTGATGATGGGCGTGCCGACGTTCTACACGCGGCTACTCGGGCATCCGGCCTTCGGCATCGATCACTGCAAGAAGATGCGGCTGGTGATCTCCGGATCGGCGCCGCTACTGGCTGAAACTCATGAAGCGTTCGAAGCGCGCACTGGGCTGAAAATCCTGGAGCGCTACGGCATGACCGAAACCGGCATGATCACGTCGAACCCCTATCACGACGGTGCGCGCGTTGCCGGAACCGTCGGCTATGCCTTGCCCGGGATTTCCGTGCGCATCGCCGCTCAGGACGGCACGGTGTTGCCGCACGGCGAGGTCGGCGTGCTCGAAGTCAAAGGTCCCAACGTATTCAAGGGCTACTGGCGCAACCCCGAGAAGACAAAGGAAGAATTTCGCGCCGACGGCTATTTCATCTCCGGCGACCTTTCCACGATGGCGGAGGACGGCCGCGTGACCATTGTCGGCCGCGCCAAGGATCTCATCATCACCGGTGGCTTCAACGTCTATCCGAAGGAGATCGAAGAGGAACTGAACGCGCTGCCGGGCGTCAATGAATCGGCGGTGGTCGGTGTGCCGCATCCCGATTTCGGCGAGGGCGTTGTCGCTATCCTTAGCCCGCTGCCGAACCAGACGCCGCCCAGCGAAGCGGACATCCTGGC
>JAEZBZ010000277.1 GCA_023412745.1 Pseudomonadota bacterium
GATCGGGACGGTGATCTCGGGCAACCTGCAGCGCATCAATACCGTTGCGCGTCTGCAGCGTCGCGTAGCCATGCGCGTCGAGCAGATCGTGGAAGAGCTTCATATTGAGCTCGTTATCCTCCACAATCAGCACGACCTTCACGGCGCGATGTCCCCGCGCCTTCAGATCATTGATGATCCCGCTACGATCCTGGTAATTCATGGCGTTGGCCAACTCACCCATGCCCCACCCAACTCTTGCACCGATTCGAAGGGCGCACAGCAGGCGCAGTGTCCCCCCGAAGACGTAACCAACAGTTAAAGGTGTACAGTCATGCGAAATATTATCCGGGTGCAGAATTATGACTTTCAGAAACAAAGTTAAGCGGCTGTCACTGGAAGACGCAGAGGTCATTGGGCTCAAGGCATTGGGCTTTCTGGCCGAGGACGAAGCGCGTCTGGGCCGCTTCCTTGCGCTCACCGGCCTCTCGGTGGAAGAACTCCGTCAAAGCGCTGGCTCCACAGGTATAACTTCGGCCGTCCTCGAATATATCACCGGCGATGAATCGCTTCTTCTGGTCTTCGCAACCTCTGCTTCGCTGGCGCCGGAGATGATCCCGCAAGCCCTCTCGGTATTATCCGGTCCATCGTCACACGGATATGACGAATGACTGACGGCGTTCAGGCTAAACTCCGGATCGGGATCGATCTCGGCGGCACCAAGATCGCGGGTATTGCGCTGCGCGCAGACGATACTGTCGCTGCCGAGTTCCGGATGCCCGCGCCGCGCGACGACTACACCAGTACGCTGCACGCCATTCGTGGCGTTGTCCTGCACCTGGAAGAGATGGCGGGCGAGCAGGGAACCGTGGGCATCGGTATGCCGGGCTCCATCGCACCGGGTAATCGTCTGGCGCAGAACGCAAATTCAACCTGGCTCAACGGTCAGCCATTCGATCGGGACCTTGCCGAATGCCTCCAGCGCGAGGTGCGGCTGGCCAATGACGCCAATTGCTTCGCACTGTCCGAGGCCATCGACGGCGCGGCGGCGGGCGCGCACTGCGTGTTCGGCATCATTCTCGGCACCGGATGCGGCGGTGGTCTCGTCATCGACGGCCGGCTGATCAATGGCCCGCGCGGAATCACCGGCGAATGGGGACACAACTCCCTGCCCTGGCCGACCGCGCAAGAAGTGCCGGGACCGCCGTGCTGGTGCGGACGACTCGGCTGCATGGAAACATGGGTCTCGGGGCCGGCGCTTGCCGCTGAACATGCGCGCGAAACCGGCACTGCAGGAGACTCGATTAACATCGCGGCGTGGGCAGCCGCCGGAGACGCGGACGCGCGCGCCAGCCTCGACCGCCACGCCTCGCGATTGGCGCGCGGCCTTGCGCAGATCGTCAACGTCATCGATCCCGACGTGATCGTGATCGGCGGCGGCTTGAGCCAGCTTCAGCACTTATACACGCAGGTGCCGGCCCTGATGGCTCCCTATGTGTTCAGCGACGATGCACTGGTCGATCTGCGGCCACCCAAATGGGGCGACGCCAGCGGCGTGCGTGGTGCCGCCTGGCTATGGGGTCGCGCGTCCGCCGATCGCGCGGAAGGCACGGCATCCGGCGGGTTTACTTCTTCGCCGGATCGCACTTTCCAGGTTCGAGCATGATCAGCTCCTTCAGATCGCCGCGGATCGAGAAGTCGCCATAGTCGATGCGGATCCGGCGCGACACGCCGTTGTCGAAGAACACGAATGCCAATTCGTAGGACGGCACCGCGTCCTCGTTCTCCTTGCCGCGATCGTAGTAGCTCAGCGCGATCGGCCAGGCGGCCAACCCGTCCAGGGCGCCGGCGCTGCTGACTTCGGGAAGTGATTTGTTGTAGCCCGGCTCCCGCTTGGCGCCGATGAAGGCGTGGGTGGAATAGACTTTCTCACCCTTCTCAGATGCGTCGAACAGATCTGCGGTGAACATCGTTTTTCCGTCCCGCGCCGCTCCGAGCAGTTGCATCGAATGCTGGATCGGAAACAGCGTATCGACCGGCAATTTATTCACTTTCTTCTTCGGACGGGTGATCTCGACGCGGATCTCCGGCGGGGTCTTGCGCCGCGTGGCCTCACCTGACGTCTGGTCCTGCAGCGTGTCGTCGCGATACTGGCTCGAATTGAAGCGAAACTTGTTGCCGGCCAGATCTTCCCAGCTTGATGAGCGCATATCGCTCACGCTGACTTGGCCTTCCTGGTTGGTGGTGCGGGTGACGAAGCGCATGCTCTGCGTGAAACCGTCACACGTCGAACCGGTGAGTTCATAGACCATTCGGCCACTGAGTTCGGACATGCCCGCCCCGGCACGCGCGGCCACCAGCGCGATGTCGTATACGGCGCGATGCGGCGTGAGCACGGCGGGATTCGCGGTGGCGACCGAAGTGCCGACTGCCGTTGCGACAAGCACAACCCCCGCCGCCAACGCCTTCGACTCTACGTACATTCGGTATCTCCCGCGAGTTGGCCGCACGCCTCGCTTGGCCGAAAGCCTAGAGCGCCGTTGGCGGATTGCAAAGTAGACAGTGTTGGATCAATCAGTTCGTGGTTTCTATGTACGGTAAAAGTGTCGTTCACATAGCCGCTCGCCGGAGACCTCTCATATGTTTGATCGAAGCCAGTTCATTCGACCGATCGCGCATCGTGGGCTGCATGACGCGTCGGCGGGATTGCTGGAGAATACGGCCCCCGCATTCCGCGCCGGCCTAGCGCGAGGATACGGACTGGAATGTGACCTGCGTCCGGCGGCCGATGGCACGCCGTTTGTGTTTCATGACGATCGCCTCGATCGCCTCGTCGATGCCAGCGGCCCCTTCGAAATTCGTACGCCCGGCGAGCTGTCGAGCCTGCGCTACCGTGGTCAAAGCGCCCACATCCTGACTTACGCCGAATTTCTCGAACTCGCCAGCGGCCGGGTACCCTTGCTGGTCGAGATCAAGAGCGAGTGGGATGCACCCGATCCCCGCTTCTTGAAATCCATTGCGGAGCAGTCGCTTGCCTACCGCGGTCCGCTGGCGCTGATGTCGTTCGATCCGGCCGTCATCATCGTGATGAAGGAGCTGGCCCCGAGCCTGCCGCGCGGCATCATCTCCGGGCACTACGAAGGGCCGCACTGGTGGCCCGACAAGATCGATGCCGAACGCGCCTTCCGCCTCACCCACTGCCTGGAATCCGGCCCCGCCGAGCTGAGCTTTATAGCTTATGATATCAACGCATTGCCCACCCCTGTGACCCGCTTCGCGCGCGACGTTATGGGCTTGCCGCTGTTCACCTGGACAGTTCGCACCGAAGCGCAATTGCAGCGGGCCGCAACGTGGGCCGCCGCGCCGATATTCGAAGGCTGCACGCCGGCGCCATAGCATCGCAAACGTCGCTTGAACCACCCTGCCGACGTCCTAAATTAGGGTTGGCTTCGTACACCTCCGTGGGGACGACCCCACCGGCCAGGAGACCACAGCAGGGACGGCCCTGAGATGAAGGGGATACCGTCATGGCTTGGATTTATCTGGTCACGGCAGGGTTGCTGGAAATCGGCTGGGCGATCGGGCTCAAATATACGCACGGCTTCACGCGAATTTGGCCCTCCATTCTCACCATCATCGCCATGGTGGTCAGTATGTACCTACTGGCGATCGCGGCGCGTACGCTCCCCATCGGCACCGCATATACGGTGTGGGTCGGCATCGGCGCGGTGGGTACGGCCATCATCGGCATGTGGTTACTGAATGAACCACGCGCTGCGGCCCGTCTCGTCTGTCTTGGCCTGATCGTGGCCGGAGTGCTGGGACTCAAACTGCTCGATCACGCATGACGCAGTGATCCCGGCCGCCGGTCGTCTATAATTGCTGCGATGCGGCCGCTCCAGGAGACGACATGGATCCCAGCGCCAGTGTAGTAGTCCGGGTTGCGGCTTCGATCGCAGAGATCGAGGCCGCACACTGGGACGCCTGCGCAAATCCCGATCCGTCCGTCCTGAACCCGTTCGTCAGCCACGCCTTCCTCAAGGCGCTGGAGGACGCCGGAACGGTGACGCCGCGCACCGGCTGGATGCCGCGCCATCTCGCCCTGCAGGACGCGGACGGGACGGTGAGCGCCGTCATGCCGTGCTACCTCAAAGGTCATAGCCGTGGCGAGTACGTGTTCGACCAAGGCTGGGCGGAAGCCTACGAACAGGCCGGCGGCGATTACTACCCGAAACTGCTGTGCGCGGTGCCGTTCACGCCGGTTCCAGGTCGTCGCCTTCTGGCTGGCTCGGATCCAGGACGCGAGGAACGAGCGCAGACCCTTGCCACCGCCGCCGTCCAACTGGCGCAACAGCTCAGTGTCTCCTCCCTGCACATCAACTTCCTCACCGAAGTTGAGTGGCACATGCTGGCGCCCTCGGGCTTCCTCCAGCGCACGGACCAACAGTTTCACTGGCGTAATACGGGATACGCGACCTTCGATGATTTCCTCGCCGACCTCGCATCACGCAAGCGCAAAGCGGTGCGAAAAGAGCGCCTGGAAGCGTTGTCAGATGGGTTAACCGTCGAACTGATCACCGGCTCCGAGATCACCGAAGCGCACTGGGACGCGTTCTTCGCGTTCTACCAGGAGACAGGGTCGCGCAAGTGGGGACGCCCTTATCTCAATCGGGAATTCTTCTCGCTGCTCGGCGACGCGATGGCAGACCACTGCCTGCTGATCATGGCGCGTCGCGGCGATCGCTACATCGCAGGCGCGCTCAACATGATCGGCGGCGACTGCCTGTATGGTCGCTACTGGGGCGCGATCGAGCACCATCCCTACCTGCATTTCGAAATCTGCTATTATCAAGCAATTGACTTCGCCATCGCGCATGGCCTTGCCCGCGTCGAAGCCGGCGCCCAAGGCGACCATAAGCTCGCCCGCGGGTACATGCCGACGCCGACCTATTCATCCCACTGGATCGCCGATCGTAATTTCCGCTGCGCCGTCGCGCGTTATCTCGACGGCGAGCGCCGCCACGTCGCGGAAAACGTCGAACTGCTCGCCGCCTACGGCCCGTTTCGGAAAACCGCAGCCGAAGACGAAGCAATCTGATACGAAACCCCTGAACTTCGCAAAGCTCGATACGCGAGAAGGATCATCCGGATGGCCTACGACGACAGCAACGTGTTCGCGAAAATCCTGCGCGGCGAACTGCCGGCGCAGAAACTCTACGAGGACGCCGACACGCTCGCGTTCATGGACATCATGCCCCGCGCCGACGGTCACTCACTGGTCATCCCGAAGACGCCCGCGCGCAACCTGCTCGACGCCACGCCCGAGCAGCTCGCGGCTTGCCTGGCCACCGTGCAGCGCATCGCCAAGGCCAGCATGACCGCCTTCGACGCCCAGGGCATCACCATCCAGCAGTTCAATGAGCCGGCCGGCGGACAGGTGGTGTTTCACCTGCATTTCCATGTCATCCCCCGCTGGGATGGCATAAAGCTCGGGCCGCACACCGGCCAGATGGAAAAGCCCGACGTCCTGGCCGCCAACGCCGAGAAGATCCGCCGCGCGCTCACGGCTTGAAACGCCCGGGCGGCTCCCGATATCGAGAAATGTGACGCGCCGTTCCGGCGCGTTCTCGCGGGAGCAGCCAGTGAGGCTCGCATCATGGCGCATATTCTGGTTGTCGGTGCGAGCCACGGCATCGGGCTTGAGACGGTCAAGGCCGCACTGGCCGCCGGCCATCAGGTGCGCGCCCTGGCCCGTTCGGCACGCGACATCCCGATTGATGATGCGCATCTTGAAAAGATCAACGGCGACGCCACCGACAAGGCGACGCTGATTGATGCGCTGATCGGAATCAATGCCGTGATCATGACGCTTGGCGTCAAGCCCAGCGCCGCACGGATCGTTTCCGGCACAAACCTGTTTTCGACCGCGACCCGCGCCCTGGTGGACACCATGGACGAGACGGGCGTCCGGCGGCTCGTCGCCGTCACAGGCATCGGCGCGGGCGACAGCCGTGGTCACGGCGGAGCGTTCTATGATTGGCTTTTCTTCCCGATGATCCTGAAACGCGTCTACGACGACAAGGATATCCAGGAGCGCATGATCACCAACAGCGACCTGGAATGGACCATCGTCCGGCCAGGTCTGTTGACCAACGGCGCATTCACCGGCCGCTACCGCGTCCTCGTCGACCCGGTTACCTGGCATGCCGACAGCATCAGCCGCGCAGATGTGGCGGATTTCCTGGTCAAGGAAGTCGCCGAAAACGCGTACGTTGGCAAAACGCCGGTCGTCGTATCATAGCGCCCGCGACCACTTCACAGTCACGTCATCGCCAGCGCTGATGTTTGCGGCTTGAAAGCAGCCACTGGCGCCCAATATCCGCAGGAAGCGGAGCCGCGCATCAGCGGCCTGTCTATCCCACCCCCATCTTGATCGCCGCGGGGCATCCCCCTCGCGAGGGAACTTCCAGATGAAGAAAATTGGCTTCCTGTCGTTCGGACATTGGACCCCGTCGCCGCAATCCCAAACCCGCTCGGCCAGCGACGTCCTGCTGCAATCCATCGATCTCGCAGTTGCGGCCGAAGAACTCGGAGCGGACGGCGCCTATTTCCGCGTGCACCATTTCGCGCGGCAATTGTCGTCGCCATTCCCGCTGCTGGCAGCCATCGGCGCACGCACCAAAACCATCGAGATTGGTACTGGCGTCATCGACATGCGCTACGAGAACCCGTGCTACATGATCGAGGATGCGGGCTCGGCCGACCTGATTTCCGGCGGGCGACTACAGCTCGGCATCAGTCGCGGCTCGCCCGAACAGGTGATCGAAGGCTGGCGCTACTTCGGCTACCAGCCCGAAGAGGGCCAGACCGACCAGGACATGGCGCGCAACAACACCAGCATCTTCCTGAAACTGCTGGACGGCGAAGGTTTCGCTGAGCCCAACCCGCAGCCGATGTTCCCCAATCCGCCGGGACTGCTGCGTCTGGAGCCGCTATCGGAAGGGCTGCGCGATCGCATCTGGTGGGGAGCGGCGTCCGATAGCACCGCAGAATGGGCGGGAAAAATGGGTATGAACCTGCAGAGTTCGACCCTGAAATGGGACGAAACCGGCGAGCCGTTTCATGTCCAGCAGGCCAACCAGATCCGCAAGTATCGCGCGGCCTGGAAGGAGGCCGGTCACACACGCACGCCGCGCGTCTCGGTCAGCCGGTCGATCTTCGCGCTCATGAACGACACGGATAGAATGTACTTCGGATCAAGCCGCCCGGATCAGGACTCGGTCGGCGTGATAGACAACACCCGCGCCGTGTTCGGGCGCAGTTACGCGGCGGAGCCCGACAAGCTGATCGCGGAACTGAAGCAGGACGAGGCGATCGCCGAAGCCGACACCCTCCTGCTGACCGTGCCGAACCAACTGGGCGTCGACTATAATGCCCATGTGATCGGCTCGATCCTGAAGCACGTCGCGCCGGCCCTGGGCTGGCGGTAAGTCTGCCCCACCGCACACTCGAGACGACGGACGACAAAACGTCCGTCGTCGCCGCTGGTCCCGTCATTTCGGCGAAGTCGGGAATCCAGCCCGCCGTATCGCTTGCGGAGACCTATGCCTACGCGGGCACAACAGTGGTAAAAGGCGGAAGACTATCTCGCACACAAATGCCTCCAGTGCCCGCCTTCTTGGCAAGGACGTCAGTTCCACGTTTCCACCTCAAGCGGTCATGCGCTAGCATTAAGACGCGCACGTCTTAATCGCGGAGGTCGCGATGTCGTCAGTCACGGTCGAGTTGCGGAATGTCGAGGGGACGGAAGCAGCCCTCGGCTGGGCTGGGGCCCATACAGTCGTCATCGACCGGCCAGCGGGGCGCGCGGGCGGGCAAGGTCTCGGCTTCAACGGCGCCCAGCTTCTGGGCCTGACCATCGGCGGCTGCTTCTGTAACGACTTGCGCTATGTCGCCCATACCAATGGCATCGCACTCGGCAGACTCTCAGTGTCGGTGACGATAGAGCTGGAGGGCGATCCAATTCTCGCAACATCAGCCAGCATGACCGTCACCTGCGAGACGCTGGACGGCTCCGATGCTTCAGCCATTATCGAACAGGCGAAAGCATCCTGCATGGCAACCAATTCGCTGCGGCGCGGCGTACCCGTGGAAATACGAACGAAGTAGTAGGATTGCGCAAAGCCTCGTCATTCCGGGTCCTGCTCTCACAAAAGCCGCCGACGTTGGGT
>JAEZBZ010000289.1 GCA_023412745.1 Pseudomonadota bacterium
AATTGCGCCACATCGCCGCCATTCCCGGGTTCTATGGGCTCAGCGGGTTATTCACAAGAGGGCGAAACATGATCGTCATGTCAGCTGCGCGCCGAGGGCTGACCTGTTTGGCGGTTGTCCTGACCGCCGTTGCAGGCGGTGCGTGCAGTTCAGCCCTTGATAGCGAGACGCCGCGCGCGGGCCTGGCGTGCGTCGATGATTCCAAGCATTGCATCGATCAGCGCGGCGCTGCGTTGCACGCCATCATGAGCGACCGCGATCGCAAGTGGGTTCGGGAGCCGGCCACGCCCGAAGCGTATGCCTCCGGCGTCCGGCTGTTCGCGTTCAAAACCCGTAAGCGGGATCTGACCTGCGATGAGCTGTCTGTCGGGCAGCGCGAAGCTGACGGTGCCGCTTCAGTGCTGAGAGGTCCCGGCGCCGGTGGCCTTAGTCCGGCACAGGTGTCGCGCGGCATGATGCTGAGCGCCGAAGTCTCCCGCGAACTGGCTTCCGAACGAAAACGTCGCTGCAGGGCCTAGCCAGCAGCGTTGGGGCACGGCACTTTGCTTGCCGGGACTATGCAAGTCGAACCACGGAGCCACCGCCAGCCATGACAGACGTTCGATGAACGCCAAACCATCAGCGCGCCAGGATTGGGACGCCCTCGCCGTGCGGGCCATGCAAGCCGGGGATTTAATGGGTGCCCGGGCGGCTTACACTGAGGCTGCCCGCCAGGATCGTCGCAACGGGCAGATTCAATTCGAACTTGCCTCCGTGCTGGCCGCGCTTGGCGAGATCAACGACTCTGCCGTTCATCTCACCCAGGCGCTCCGTCTGAAACCGCAGCATGACGAGGCCGCGCGGCGGCTGTCGCGCCTGATCGCCCGCTTCGTCATCTCGGAACCTGGCCGTCTCGATCCGTTCGGGCTCAAGGTGGCGCTGGCCTATGCCGGCATCGATACTCAACCGATCGCAGAGGCGGCGCTCCGGCATCTCGCCGAAACCCTTCCGGATTTGAAGCAGGCGCTGGCCGCCGATCAATCGGGGGATGCGTCGGAGGCCGCGCGGAAGCTGCTGCTCAACCGCACGGCGGACGTGCTGAAATCGGATCTTCTGCTCGCGGCGCTCCAGGGCGGCACCGTCATCGAGCCGCGCTTCGAGCGTTTGTTCACGGCGCTGCGCAGCGTATTGCTGAAGGAACTTGCGCCCAGCCGCTTCGAGGACCGGGCGCTGACCGCGCTGGCCCTGGCGTTGCTCGCTCAATGCTGGCTCAACGATCATGCGTGGGCGGAGAGTGAGCCCGAGACGCAGGCGCTGGCCGCTTTTGCCCTCGACAAAACGGCGCTGTTCGCAGGCGATCTCGGCGCCGCGCGCATTCTGCTGTTGAACCTGCTGTACCGGCCGCTTGCCGATGTTTTGTCGCTCGACGAGATCGAAGCCTGCAAGGCAATCCGGCCGAAACCGATTCGCGATGCTATCGTCGCGGAGCTGGAAAAACGCGTCGACGAGCGGGCCGCCGCCGCCGATGTCCCGCGCCTGGCGCCGATTTCCGATGCCACATCTCTGCGGGTTGCGGGTCAGTATGAGGCAAGCCCGTATCCGCGCTGGAAAAGTCTGCATGTCTCGACGCCAGGATCGCTGAAGACGACGCTGTCGCGCTTCTTCGAGCCGTCGCGCCTGAAGGTCATGGATGGCGATTTCGATGTGCTGATCGCGGGCGCGGGAACCGGAAAGCATGCGCTTCAGGCGTCGTCAGCGTATGGACCACGCGCCAAGCTGCTGGCTACAGACCTGTCGGCGGCAAGTCTGGGCTATGCGGCAAGCGCTGCCCGCAGGTTGAAGATCACAAACGTCGAATGGCTGGTTGCCGACATCCTCGACCTCGATCGCGCCGGGCGACGGTTCGACATCATCGAGTGCGTCGGCGTGTTGCATCACATGGCCGATCCATGGGCGGGCTGGCGCAAACTCCTTGAGTGTCTGAAGCCGGACGGATTGATGTGCATCGGTCTCTACAGTGCGGTTTCGCGCAGGAACATCGCGGCTCTGCGTGGCGAGCCGGGATATCCGGGCCCCGGGTGCGATGACCGGGCCGCGCGCGCCTATCGCGCCGATCTATTCGCGAGGCCGGAAGGTGCGTTGGGCGCGGAATTGCGCGTGTCCAGTGATTTCTACGCCCTCAATGAATTCCGTGATCTGGTTCTCCACGAGAGCGAGCAGCACATCACGCTGGAAGATATCGCGCAATTCCTCGCCGAGAACGATCTCGTGTTCCGGGGCTTCACGCTCGACCCATCGGCGCTGGAGGCGTTCAGCGCCATGCATCCCGCGGGCGACATGCCCGGCACGTTGCAGCAATGGGCCGAATTCGAGCGCGCCAATCCGCGCACCTTCGATGGTATGTACCGGTTCTGGTGCGAGCGCCGTATCGGCGCATGAGGCGCCAATCAACCTATGGGCGCTTGCAACGGCGGCTGAACATTCCTAGCTGAGCGCAGCTGGAACAGGGGCGGGACGGGAACAGGGATGGAGATTATCAGCGAATACGCGGAAGCGGTCGTTGAGTTTGTAAAAGCCAATCAGGCCTGGGCGGCTCCGATCGTGTTCGCATTTGCGTTAGCCGAAAGCCTCGCGTTCCTGTCGCTGGTGGTTCCCTCGACGGTCATCCTCGTCGCAGTGGCCGGGCTGATTGGTGCCAGCGGCGTCAACTTCTGGCCGATCTGGCTGGCTGCGGGGATCGGCGGATCGCTCGGATACGCGATATCCTATTGGATCGGCCTGTATTTCAAGGATTCCATCGATAAGCTCTGGCCCTTCACGAAGTATCCGGAAATGCTTCCCAAGGGGCGACAGTTTTTCGACAAGTATGGGGCTTTCGGTGTGTTCCTCGGGCATTTCTTCGGCCCCGTTCGCGCGGTCATCCCCGTCGTGGCCGGCATGTACGGCATGCGTCAGCTTCCGTTCCAGATTGCCAATATCAGTTCCGCGTTCCTATGGGCCGCCGGCGTCATGGCGCCATCTGCTTTTGGTGTGAAGTGGTGGTTCGGCACCTGAGGCCCTATTGCATCAACACGGCGGATCTTGCGCCGCCCACGACCGTTAAACATCGAACTGACATGCTCGCCCCCTCTACAGGTGTCCGGGCGGTTGAATCGCGGCGCGCCCATCGTAGGGGGCAGCAATGATATCGTCGCTCGATGGCTGGTGGGAGACGGCGCTTGCGTTCGCGACGGAGCACGCGCATCTCACCGCACTCATCGTATTTGCGCTCGGCTTCGGCGAGAGCATCGCATTGGTTTCGCTGTTTATTCCCTCGACCTTCCTATTTCTGGGCATCGGCGCGATCCACAGTGCCGCAGGCGGCGAGTTCTGGCCGGTCTGGCTCGCGGGCGCCACTGGTGCCGCCATCGGAGACTGCGTGTCCTATGCGCTCGGGCGGTACTTCAAGGAAGATGTCCGGAGCATCTGGCCGATCAGCAAAGTTGCCCACCTGATTCCGAAGGGAGAGGCTTTGTTCGAGCGCTGGGGCTTCCTCAGCATCATCGGCGGCAAGTTCATCGGCGGGCTGCGACCGTTCGTGCCGGTGGTGGCCGGTACGCTCAGCATGCCAGTCAGCCTGTTCGTGCTGGCGAGCGCGGTTTCGAGCCTGCTGTGGGCTGGCGTTTTTCTGGCGCCCGGCTACGGAATGACCTTCCTGATGAACTAACGCAGGCTCGGGTGCTTGCCACCGGCATCGGCATGGCATACACCGACGCTCCTGTGGCGCCTGTGAGCGCGCCGTATCACAATCCGACATCGGAGCTGCCCACATGTCGAAGCCGCTGAGAGCTGTTGAGACTCAGAAGAAGAAAGCCCGCCGCGCCATTCCCCGCGCCAAGGTGACCCGCATCCAGGGCAATACGCCTGCCGTGCG
>JAEZBZ010000315.1 GCA_023412745.1 Pseudomonadota bacterium
GTCTCCGAGATCCTGCTGAAGGACGAACGGGTTTATTTCTCGATCACGGTTCCCGCCGAGCGCGCGAACGAGCTGGAGCCTCTGCGTCAGGCTGCCGAACAGGTCGTCAGCAAGATTTCGGGCGTCAAAGGCGTCACCGCGGTTCTGACCGCGGAGGCGCCTGGCGGCGCGGGCCGGCCGGCACCGCAGCGATCGAGCGGCGGCCAAGCCGTAGAACACCCCCGCGTGCAGCAGGCGCGCGCGCAGGCGATGGCAGCTCAGTCCGGTGCACCGGCTGGCGGTCCCGTAGCCCAGCGCCCGCAAGCCGGCGGCGCGCGTCAGGCCCCAGGCGTACCGGGCGTCAAGCATCTCATTGCCGTCGCCTCCGGCAAAGGCGGCGTCGGCAAATCCACCACCGCAGTCAATCTCGCACTCGGCCTGCGCGCCATCGGACTCAAGGTCGGGATCCTCGACGCCGACATCTATGGTCCGTCTCAGCCCCGCCTGCTCGGCCTCAGCGGTCGTCCGCAAGTCGCTTCCGGCAAAACGCTAAAGCCCATGCAGGGCTACGGGCTGGAAGTGATGTCGATGGGCTTCATGGTCGAGGAAGGCACGCCGATCATCTGGCGCGGTCCGATGGTCGTTTCGGCGCTGAACCAGATGCTGCGCGAAGTGGCCTGGGGCGATCTCGATGTCATGGTCATCGACATGCCGCCCGGCACCGGCGACGTCCAACTCACCATCGCGCAGCAGGTGCCGCTATCGGGCGCGATCATCGTGTCGACACCGCAGGATCTGGCGCTGATCGACGCCCGCAAGGGCCTGAACATGTTCCGCAAGGTCGATGTGCCGGTCCTCGGCATCATCGAGAACATGAGCTACTTCCTGTGCCCCAAGTGCGGTGAACGCGCCGACGTGTTCGGTCATGGCGGCGCCCGCGATGAAGCCGAAAAACTCGGCCTCCCTTTCCTTGGCGCGGTGCCGCTGCACATGGAAATCCGTGAACGTTCCGATTCCGGGCAGCCTGTCGTCGTCTCCAATCCGGATAGCGGTCACGCGCAGGCCTATCGCGAGATCGCAGCGCGGGTTTGGGACGAGGTGCAGACCACGCAAGGCAACCGCGTGAAGCCGCCGGCACTCGACGTCAGCCCGGCTGGCGATGCGCTGAAGGTGCGCTTCGAGGGCGGCGATACCTATGAACTCTCAGCCGAGATGCTACGCGTGATGAGCCCGTCCGCCGAGGTGCAGGGCCACAGCCCGGAACAGCGAGTGACGGTGGCGGGCAAGCGCAACGTCAAGATCAAGGAATTGCGGCCGGTCGGCAATTACGCGGTGCGCATCGCGTTCGATGATGGCCACGATACCGGCCTTTACACTTGGTCCTACCTTGAGCTTCTCGGCCAGCAGAAGGACAAGCGTTGGGCTGGCTACCTAGCTGAGTTGCAGGAAAAAGGGCTCAGCCGAGGCTAAGCCCCTCCCCTGATGCGTGGCGAAAACGCTTAGGCGTTCTCCAAGCCACCGAGAGAGCTGCCCGAAGGGTCGGTGCTCAGCTTTCCGATCAAAGCGTCGATTTCGGCCTGCGTGAAATTCGCGACACGGCGTTCCAATAGCGACATGAGATGCGCACGCGAGGTCACGAGCAGGTTTTGGCTCAATTCATGAGGCGATTTGTCGAAGGAGAACCGACTTGGTTCTTCCTGAAAACCGATTCCGGCTGATGCTGGCCCACGATTGGCTGCATTGCCGGAGGGAGGAGAAAATCCCGTGTCGTTCACTGCGGATGTCAGTCCGGCGGCGACATCGCCACCACTCACCAGCATGTCGACGCGCACGTTGAGCACGTCCGCCATTTTGCCGAGCATGGCGACACTCGGCTCGACCTCCCCACGCTCCCATCGAGTATAGCGGTTCTCATCGATCTCGAGCGCCTGCGCGAACGCACGCGCTGTGCGGTATCCGCGCAGCACGCGCAATTGCTTCAGTCTCGTTGCAAACGCGGAAGATCCCTGCCGCTCAGCGGGTTGGTCTCTTCCGCTCTCCGTTTTTCCGTCCATACTGCGAGACTTGCGGACTTGCGAAGCGGAAATCACGGGAATTTAGAGAAGACTGTAAACGAAAATTTCCTATAATCTTCGCAAAATGATATATTGATCAACGTTCACGCAAAATAGCGTCCGGTTGTGGCCTGAGAAGCGCGTCATCGCACAGATATTGTCACGCGCTTCCGATCGCCACGCCCGCGCCGAACACTATGAGCCCGCCAACTACCACCTCGAACGCTGCCTGCAGGAACCTCGTATCCATGTAGCGCGCGCGTATCCAGGCAATGGCCCAGAGCTCGACAATGACAACGAAAATCGCAATCGTCGTCGCCGTCCAGAAATCGGAGATGAGGTAGGGAAGCGTGTGACCGACTCCGCCGATGGTGGTCATGAGCCCTGTGATAGTGCCGCGGATCCATGGCCGCCCCCGACCAGTCATCGATCCATCGTCGGACAAAGCTTCGGCAAATCCCATCGAGATGCCCGCACCCACTGATGCGGCCATTCCCACCAGGAATGTCTCCCATGTGCTGTGGGTCGCAAAAGCCGCCGCGAACAACGGCGCCAGCGTTGAAACAGAGCCGTCCATGAGCCCGGCCAACCCGGGCTGCACCACCTGCAGCACGAAGACACGGCGTTGCGCTTCGGTTTCCTGGGCCTGCGCATCACCGGTGAGATGCGTTTCGCCGAGTTGCTGAGCGAGAGAAATGTGGTCGCTCTCCGCGGCAGCAAGATCACCGAGCAGGCGCCGTATCGCCGCATCGGTGGTGCGGGTCAGGGCCCGTTCATAGAATTGCCGCGTCTCATATTCGATCGCCTCGGCCTGCGCGCGCACCTTGTCCAGCCCGAGTGGCTGAACCAACCAGATCGGCTGATGCTTCACGAAGCCTTTCACGTCCTGGCGCCGGATGAGCGGAATGTGATCGCCGAACTTGCTCTGAAACAGGTCGATCAGCCAGCGGCGGTGGACGTTCTCCTCGTCCGCCATATCCTTGAAAACCTTGGCGGATGCCGGAAAGTTGTCGGACAGCGCATAGGCATACTCGGCGTAGATGCGGCCGTGCTCCTCTTCGAGCGAGATGGCCAGTGCCAGGATTTCCTTTTCCGTCAGCTCGGCAAACGTTCTCACGAGGCCCTCTTAATCCTGAATCATCGCTCGCGCATTTAATTAGAATAATTCTAATTATTCAAGGCGGGATTTGCGGATGGCCAGTGGACGGGTTGTGGAGCGGCGTGGCGGGAGAGGATTTGCCGACACTGTGCGGAGGAGGCTGCCGGAGTGTGCGGCCATGAACAGCGGTGAAGCCGGGCGGCACGTGACAGCGGCAGCGCCGGATGCGCCGCGAGACAAATAGAGACGATGCCCGAACCAGCCGAGACCGCGCCCGGTTCGGATGCATTTCCGGCCAGCAGCGGCACGCGCGCTCGTTAGCCCATCCCAGGCGAGAGGTCGGCGCGTAGCGCCGGGTCACTTCGGAATGCCACTAAGATCGCGACGCGCGCACCTATCACCCATCGGCACAACATCTCGCGCGGCTGCGATAACAAGTCCGGCGCGCGCATCCGGCCCTCAAGTCGCCAGCTGCGGCGTGGGTGGCGGTTGCAATATCGTCTCGTGTCCTGGATTGGGATGGCGCGGCACCAGCAAGGCCAGAAGCAGCGACGCTGTCGCGATCACCGCGGCCAGCCAGAAGATGATCGATGGATTGCCCATGCCGAGGAGGCCGAACGTCACGGGAATGAACACCGCCGCGATGTGGTTGATGGTGAATGACACCCAGGCCGTCGCGGCCATGTCGGCCGGATCGCCGATCTTCTGGAAGCAGGTCCGCTGAGCCAGAACCAGCGTAAAGAACACCCCATCGATGACAAACAGCGCGCCGGCGACCAGCCCGCTGCCGCTCGTCGCATAGCCGGCGAACACGATGATCAGAACGACATTCTCGATAATCATCGTATTGCGCTCGCCGATCGCCGCGACGAGCCGGCCCAGTTGCGGCGCCAGCAACGTCGTCAGCCCGAACGTCACCAGCATCAGGATGGCGATGTCGGCCAGCGAATTGCCGAACACCTTCACTAGCAGGAAGCCTCCGAACGCGATGAAGATCTGCCGCCGTGCGCCGCTCATGAACACCACGACGCAATACAGCCAGTATCGCGAGCGCAGCACGAGGGTTTTGCGCTGCGGGGTCGGCCCCTCGAACCGGCTGAACCACGCGAACGCCGCGACCGCCATGACCGCGCATAGGCCGCCAATGACGAAATAGATCGTGCCGTACGCCCGCCACTCCATCCACCATGCGGTGGCTATTCCGCCGTAGGCCAAGAACTGCGCCACCGCGCTAGCCGACGCGATCCGCCCCATGCCCTGCGCGGCTTGCGATTTCGGCAGAAGCTGAAGTTGCAGCGACTAGTTGATGGTCTCGAAATAATAAAAGCCGACCGACATGACGAAGGTGGTGATCAGAACGCCAGTAGCAGCACCATGCCTGTCAGCGCCACGCCAATGCCAAGCACCAACAGGCTAACATATGCAATCGTCTGCTCGCGGAACCACGCGATCCAGAAGATGGCCGTGAACGCCAGGAAACCCAGGATTTCACGAACCGTCTGGGTCAGGCCGGTTTCGAACCATCCGAATCCAGCCCGCTCGATCGTGAAGTTGTGCAGCACCGCCGACGAGCCGGCAAAGCCAATCCAGTTGATGAACGCCAGCGTCATCAAGAATGCGAGCGGCGACGATTTAAGGCCGTTCGCATTCGGCTCCGCGGACATCGCGCAGCCCTCCGTTCAGCGTTGCTGACTGCGCTGTTACAGGCGTGCGAGGTACTGTCCGGCGATATCGCAACCGACCAGTTCACTGAACGCATTGAGCAGCTTGGTGGTGATCGGCCCAGGAACCGCGTCCTTACCGATCCGCGCACCGTTGACTTGCGAAACACCACACACGCATAGGCTGGTCGAGGTCAGGAATACCTCGTCGGCGGTGTAGGCATCATACAGATCGAGATCACGCTCCTCGCAGTCGATGCCGAGATCGCGCGCGAGCTGGATGACGGTTTCGCGGCTGACGCCTTCCAGCACGTACTTGCCCTGCGGCGTCAGCAGGCGGCCGTCCTTCACCACGAAGATGTTGGAGCCGATGCCTTCGCACAGGCTGCCGTTCTCATCGAGCAGCACCGCCCAAGCCTTGGGATCCTGCGAGTGCACCTCCAACTCGCCGACGATCATGTTGAGGTAGTTGTGCGTCTTCACGCGCGGGCTGAGCGAGGACGGCGGCGTACGCCGAACCGAAGGCACGATGACCCTGATGCCATCGCGATAATGCTCCGCGCGCGCCTTGAACGGCAAGGGCGTGCAGTCGACCACGACGTTCGGTCCGACATGGTCCCAGCCCTCGTCGCCGACGGCGCGGACGCCGCGCGATACGCGCTGGCCGACCCAGAAATCGTCGCCCTTGCCGAGCAGATGCGCGTTGCGATTGATGACCTCGTGCGTGATGTCGATCATCTCTTCCGGCGACCGGCCGATGTCGATGCGCAGATACGCCAGCGAGCGGTAGAAGCGATCGATGTGCTCTTTCACCTTGAACGGCTTGCCGTTGAAGGTGCGGGTCATGTCGAAGCAACCGTCACCATAGATGAAGCTGCGGTCGCGAAATGGCACGCGGACCTCGACTTCGGGAACGTAGTGGCCGTTGAAGTAAGCGATGCGTTGATTGGCGCGTTCAGGCATGGTGCGTGTCCTTGGACTATTTCTTTTCTGGTATAGCCCAGAGTTTCTTGCCCCGGCCAGCGCCGCGTAACGCGGGCCTGCTGTGCACAGCGCTGAGGCGGCGCATGCCGCACCGCACTGAACCGATCAATCTGCCAGCCCTTCCAGGCATATCATCGACAGCAGCGCTGTGGCGACGTGCACTTCGCGATCCTCGCGCGCACCGTAGACATCAGAACGACAGATCGTCAGCGTGCGCCCCGGCTTGATCACCCGCCCGCGCGCGATCAAGCGATCGCCTTCAGCCGGACGCAGCAGGTTGATCTTGAACTCCGTCGTCAGCACACCGGTGCCCTTGGGGTACAGCGACAGTGCGGCATAGCCCGCCGCGGAATCCGCAATCGTCGCCGTGACGCCGGCATGGAAATATCCGTGCTGCTGCGTCAGCTCCGTCCGCTGAGGCAGGCTGATGTCCATTTCGCCGGGCGCCAGGCGGGAGATTTCCGCGCCCAGCGTAGCCATGAAGGCCTGCCGCGCGAAGCTTGCCCGCACCCGCGCCTCGTAGTCGGGATCAAGCGGCGCGAGACCGTTCATGCGCGATCCTCGTCACAACACAGACAACTAAGGCAACCATTGCCCCAGATTGGCACAGTATCGACGTAATCAGCCTGCTTCCGCGTGGGAAAACTTTCCCGTTGCCCATTGTACAGCCAATTCCGCGTATACACTTCATTCATCAGACGTTTTGATCATCGATTTGCCGGAATTTGTCGGTCATTGTACTGCAGGTGTGGAGGGTGAGATTTATGGGGACCACGTTGCAGGCAGCCGTCTGTGCGCTCGCATTGACTGCGGGCGGGCTCGCGCTTGGCACCTCTGACGCTGCATCGCAGACCAGTCGCAGGGACAGCATTGCCGACCTGCTGGCGCGCGACGGCAAGGCCACACCGCCCCAAACCAACGAACAGCAGGCCGCCGACAAGGACGCCCGCGACGGCGAGGCACAGTTCGAGCAGGCCCGCCGTCTGATGGCGGCGATCGATGCCGTACTGCAGGATGCGGCGCGCAATCGCGGCGAAGCCAAGAAACTGCCCTCGAAAGACGACTTCATCGTCACGCCGTTGTGGACTGAGACGCGCGAGGACCGCGAGCGCAAGATCCGTGATCTGCTCGATGCCGCGCTCGGCATCGTCACCGACGTGCCCGTGGTCGACGTGCAGCGCCGGGTCGAGAACCTGCGCAAGAACATCCGCGATCTAGAAGAACGCATCGTTCAGCTCAAGGAAAAGCAGCTCGTCGCGCCGAAGGACTCTCTGCTGCCGGGCGTGCTGTCCGATACCGTCGATAGCATCGGCCGCAGCATCGAGGATTCACAAAAGCGCATTGCCGAGAACCAGGCCGCGATCAAGGCCGCGAAGGCCGATATTAGTCAGGCCCTAGCCAAGTCCGGCATCCAGCTTTCCCCGGAACAGATCGATTTGCTGCTCGACGGCGTGCTGTCGGGCGATTTGGTGCGGCTGGCAGCCATCTTCAATTCCGCCAAGCTCGTCGACAGCCAGCTCGCCAAGCTTCTCGGCGCCTCCGGCGACAACATGAATGCCGCGCGGAAGTATTTCGCGATGCACGCGGCGCTGTTCGCCATGCTGGTGCATGCGCAGGACACGCTGATCGCGAAGATCGACACCAACTACCTGCCGAAACTCGACGCCATCACCAAAGACATCGAGGCGGCGCGCCGCAAGACCACTGAGCTGCTGCGCGCGGAAAACCGCGCTGACCAGCGCCGCGCGCTGGAGGCCAACCGCGAAAGCCAGAAGCTCGCTGACGATGCTGCGAAGGGCTATCGGCGCTACCTGATGCAGCAGCGCGAACAGATCGCATCGGCCCGCAAGCGCGCCGCCCATGACCTGCGCATCGCCGACAACACCTACGAGACCGTGGAAGCCAGCTTCCAGCTCCGCAACCTGATGCGCGACAGCTCGACCTCGTTCGAGGCGATCCAGAAGCTGGAAGCCCCGACCTTCGAGCAGATCTTCCGCAACGAGGAGCTGCGCCGGGAGTTCGAAAACCTGACGCGGAAGCTCGACGCGCCGTCATCGTGAATTGGGACGCGTGAGATCGTGAAAAGGTGAAGCCGTGAGATCGGCGAGATTCCCGTCTCACGATCAGGCGCGATACACCATTTTACCGCCGGTACTGCACGAACGGTGACTTGGTGGCGAGCTGATCGTACAGCCCGCGCGCGCGATAATTGAATTCCTGCGTGGACCAATAAGTGCGCGTGCAGCCCCGCGCATCCGCTTCCGCGTAGGTCGCTTCGATCAGCGCGCGACCAATGCCTTTAGCCCGCGCGGCCGGATCCACGAACAGATCCTCCAGATAGCAGTACCAGGTCGGCGACCACGTCGAACGGTGGAACAGAACGTGCGCCAGGCCGACCGGCGCGTCCTGCTGGTCCACGGCCACCAGCGCGATGTGGAAATCGGGCTCGCCGCCCATCAGCCGCTGCCACGTGCCCTCGATCACATCGTCGGCGACGGTCGCCTTGTAGAAGGCGATGTAGCCCTTAAACAATGCTGTCCAAAGAGGCTTGTCCCGCGCCTCCAGCCGCCGCACCCGCACGCTCATGGCAACCGTTTCCATGTCCATTTGAAGTTCGTTTCGACCATCTCTGTGGCCCTGCCGGTGATCGGATCAGGGTCCGTCGCCAGAAGCTTTCGGCCCTGGCGGTCATAGAACGATTGCGTCGCGGTGATGTAGATCGACCGTGCCCCGATGGGGCACTCATAGGGTCCAAACCGGGTGCCGGCGAGCAGGAGCCAGCGGCTGTCGAAGCGGTGCCCGCTGCACATCACGTCCTCGCGGGATAGCTTAGCGCGCCAGAGCTGCAGCCGGATCGATGCGCTGAGCGCAGGATTGCGTGCGGCGCTGGCCATCACTTCGGCGAGGGGAATTTGCTGCGTCTGTGCCTGCGCAGCCCCGCCGACAAACATCAGCCCGCAGAGTGCGCGGACCATCGCGGCAACCCAGTGCATGGCATCCCCTCCCCCGCGTGATGCTGGTGACGCTGTCATATCACGGCCGCCTGCTCCGGATTGTGATGGCAGCCAATTTCCGCGATATGGCCACAATCCTGCAGTGGACTGTCGTCCGTCCGCTGGGGATGCACCAGCCACCATGATGCGACCCAATGGCATTGCAGCGGCGATGCCACACTATCCTGCGCGCGCGACAATCATACAATGTATTCTGTTCTCCAACGGGTTGCAGTGCCCAGTCGCTTGCCCGTATAGTCCGCGCATCTTGAGGGAACGGGGTTCACTGGAGGATCGCGAATGCGCGCGACCGTGGCTGTCGCTCTGGCGGCCTTGCTATGTCTTGGTCCACAGCAGGCCAATGCTCAACCCGTTGCCGCTCAATGTCAGCCCGGCGCGCTCGGCGTGTCGCGTGTGGTCGAAATCGATACGTCACGTGGCGGCCGCTATGGCCATGTCCAGTACAAGGACATCGATTTCCTGCGCGAGGGCGAAGTCGTATTGACCTTCGACGACGGACCATCGCGCGCGCATACGCCATCCGTTCTTGCCGCGCTCGAAGCGCATTGCACAAAGGCGACCTTCTTCTCCACCGGCCGGATGGCGATCTCCGATCCCCAGATGCTGCGTGAAACCGCGCGACGTGGCCACACCATCGGCACGCACACCTGGTCGCACAAGAATCTCAAGGCCATCTCGGCGGCCCAGGCCCGCCACGAGATTGAACTCGGATTCAGCGCCGTGCAGGCAGCACTCGGCGAGCCGATTGCGCCGTTCTTTCGCTTCCCGTACCTGAGCGACCCGCAGAGCATGCAGTCGCTGGTGCAGGAGCGCGGCATCGCCATCTTCTCCATCGACGTCGACAGCTATGACTTCCGCACGCCAAGCGCCGCCGTCATGCAGCGCAATGTCCTGAACCAGCTTGCCAGCCGGAAGAAGGGAATCATCCTGTTCCATGACATCCAGGGCTCCACGGCGCGCGGCATCAAAGGCCTGCTCGACGAGTTGAAGGCGCGCAACTTCCGCATCGTGCATATCGTGCCGAAGAACCCTGCCGCGACTGTCGCTGAGTTCGACGCGATTGCCGAAAAGTCGATCAGCGGCCGGCGCGTCGCTGAAACTAGCAATCCGATGAACAAGCGCTCCGTGGTCTGGCCCGTGACGCCAACTCCGGCGGCCGCATCGACCGCCGCAGCGGCACCGGCCGCCCCCCCGGCTCCTCCCGCCCAGCGTCCCGTCCATACGGAGGATGATTGGCGCACGAAGGTATTCGGGAGGTAAGCGACAGCCAGGGGCAATCTCCAGCCTTCGCTTGGGTACATCCGGCGGGGAGTTTCGCGGCGGATGTGGGCGTCAGGCTAGGACACCATACGCCCAAGCCTTGGCTTGATCGCCGCAATGCCGCGTTTCGTCGTCTGCCGCGCGTGATCCGACCAAGCCCATGACCGCCCATAACCAGTCATCGCCTTATCCAGAAAGCGCGTCAGCAGCCATCCGGCGGCGACGCTGACCACAAGCGCTGCGAGCGTCAGGCCCCAATGCGCCGCGCTGGTGAGCTGCGGTGTCGCGCCAAACACCAATCCGTGCACGATCCACAACACGGGCAGATGGATCAGGAAGATCGCGTACGACGCGCGTCCCATGAACAGCAGCGGCGCCGCCTCCAGCCATGCCATCCGGAGGAGGCCGCGCGCCATCATCAGCAGGACCGCCGCAGCCGCCAGCCCGATCAGCAAATGACCGAACACCTCGTATAGCGCTTGCCCGGGCAACGACACCGTGCACAGGCCGACGAGCAATGCCGACACAGCCACAGGCGCGATGCGCAGTGCGTCCAGATACTCATCCCAATCGATCCGCAAGCGATGCTGGAGCGCCGCCACAACTATGCCACTCGCCAGCACATCGAGCTTGCCCGGCAGCAACACCTCGGCCGCCGTCGGCGACAGCCCGAGCGCGAAAACGCCGGCGCGAAACACGACCGCCGCAACAGCAACGGCCAGCAGAATCGGAACGATGGAGCGATAGGGCGTGAACAGCAGCAGCGCCGGCGCCACGAGATAGAACTGCAGTGCGACGACGATCGTCCAGGTCGGCGCCAGCCAAGGCTGACCGAGACTGTCGCGCGCAGCCATGAAGAGGTTTTGCGTGAAGGTCAGGTACGACCAGACAGGCAGGGGCCGGCCGGCCTCGACGGCGCCCAGCGGCAGCACGGAAAATGCCGTGATCGCAGCGATCACACAGACGAAATAAACCGGCATCGTGCGGCACAACCGTCGAACCGCGTAGACCGTGAAGAAATTGTCTCGCGCGCCCTTTTCCAGAACCAGCTGGCCGATCAGAAATCCGGTGAGCACGAACAGCACATCGATGGCCATTCCGCCGACTGCCAATGCCGGAATCCCGCCTGGGATTTCATCAAAGAAATGCGACAGGACGACCAGCAGGATCATCAAGCCCTTGAGGCCATCCAATGCCGGCGAGCAGTCGCCGGCGTCGCTCAATTCTCCATGCGCTTCGCCGACTGCATCTGAAACACGTTGCCGTTGCACCGCCGCACGTAATGGCTGTGACACCCGCCCCAAGATGCCCTCCCGACGAACGGTTCCAAAATCAGCCGACCGATCAGACGTCGTTATATTATGATGACCACAAATAATCCGTTACTGCCGGTATTGCGCCACGACCGACGGATTTATCAGCGAGACGATGATTTAGTAACTGCCGATGATGGCCCTATGATCACTTCATTCATCGGCACCCACCGGGGCCCCTGCACTGTTTGCACTTGCAGACGGCTGTCCCCCGCAACACCGAGACGAGAGCTGAGCGGCAATTGCAGCGACGCAGTCGGCACACGCTCGGCGCCGTTGCTCGACGCATCCGCATAAAGGGTGACGTGGGATTTTCGGAAACCAATTATGACATGCTCACCGGGCGACAGGGCGCTCTCGTCGCTGGTGCCATTTTGCTTTTGAGATAGGGAGCTGCGCTCGACGGGCAATTGGTCAGGGGCCATTGCCGTCCGGGCAATAGCACCTTCAGAACCGGTGAGCTCCGGCAGTGACATTTGATCCGACGAATTGCCGGCACAGCCGGCGATAACGGTAACAATGCAGAGACCGGCCCAGGACCGCGTACTGAACGTGCACCGCATCGCCACTTCCCCCGCACACACAGCGACAACAGTCTGATAACTAATAACGGTGCTGCCGTCGCGCACGACGCCACCACCTTGATGAATTGGTTAGGAGGTCGCACACTGAGCGTCAATCACGCTTGGGGCTTTTCGCAACCAGATTGCCTCAAACCCACAGCATTTGCGCCAAGAGGCATCAGACTCTCGTGCCTGCTACATCATCCGAAAATGACATCCAGACAATAACGCTCATACGCCTCGATGCCGAAAACGCGCCGGCAGATCCGCAACACCTGCGGTACAGCCATTTTCTGAATCGCTGGTACGGCCTCTTCGTCCTGCTGCCGACCGTGCTTGCCGCAATTTATTATTGGGCTTTGGCCGCAGACCGCTATCAGACGGAAGCGCGTTTTGTAGTCCGCAGCCCAAGCGCTGCCGCTGCCGGTCAACTCGCCAGTCTGGTCCAGGGTGGCGCCATCACGCGCTCCTCCGACGATGCCTATATCGTCCATGCCTACATGCAGTCGCGAGACGCAACGCGCAGCCTGGCTTCGAAAACGGATCTGGACGCGCGGCTCCGCCGCGCGGAAGCGGATGTCCTGTGGGCTTACCCAATGCCATTTCGCAGTCCAAGCGACGAACATTTATGGGCGCATTTCCAGAGATTCCTCGATCTCCACTACGACAAGACGACCGGCATTACGACACTGAAAGTCCAGGCATTCCGCCCGGTTGATGCTCAGGCGATCGCCGACACGTTGCTTGCCGACGCAGAGGTTCTGATCAATCGCCTGAGCGAACGGTCTCAGTCGGAAGCGGTGCGCATGGCGACGGCCGAGGCAGACCGCGCCCGCCAGAACGCCCGCCACGCACTCGCCGCGTTGACAGAGTTTCGACGGACACACGCCGTCATCGACCCCGGCCGCGCATCGGCGTCGGCACTTGAAACCATCACCCGGCTTTCTTTGGATATCGCCAAAACCAATGCCGAACTGCGTGAACTCAGCCGCATCTCTCCGGATAGTCCGCAAGCCAATGTGCTCCGCCATCGCGTGATTGCATTCGATGAACAAATTCAAAAAGAACGCGCGGCGCTGGCCGGCGCTCATTCTTCACTGGCGGACATCATCGCCGACTATGAGCGCCTTGTCCTGGAGCGCGAATTTGCCGAACGTACATTTGCATCCGCCCAGGGTGCCCTTGATCTGGCGCGCATCGACGCCGAGCGTCAACGCTTGTTTCTGGAGCGCATCAGCGCGCCTTCGCTGACAGATTTCCCTCAGCGCCCTTATCGCGCCCTAGGGCTTCTCCTAGTATTTGCGGCGCTCAACGTTCTGTACGTTATCGGACGTTATGTCACGATGGATACGCGTTCGCATGTGGGGCAATAAATGCCGCGCCGCGAATGTTGAGTTTTGTCGCGGCAATCAGCGTACGGGACGGCATTGGGTTGCCGCGCATGATGGAAGCGACGGCCGACAGAGCGATTGCAGCCAATAGGATTGTAAAGGAGTTTCATACCGAGGTCGGCACGCGCCGTATCCTTAATGGCGTATCGTTTCGTGTGGGGGCGGGCGAACGGATGGCAGTGCTCGGTCGCAATGGCGCCGGCAAGTCCACTCTCATTCAAATTTTGTCCGGCCTTCAGCGCCCAACGCACGGCAGCATAACGCGCGGGCTCAGGATGTCGTGGCCGCTCGCGCTCGGTGGCGGCTTCGAGGGAGAATTGACCGGCTACGATAATGTCCGTTTTATCTCGCGCGTTTACGGCGTCCCGTTCCAGGATACCTTCGATTTCGTCGAAGATTTCACCGAAATCGGCAAGCAGCTTTACGTTCCAGTCCGGTTCTATTCCAGCGGCATGCGCATGCGCCTGGCCTTCGCGCTCTCTCTCGCGATTGATTTTGAATGTTTCCTGATCGATGAAGTCATCCTGGTTGGGGATCTGCGTTTTCAGAACAAGTGCATTCACGAGCTGTTCGACAAACGCCAGGACCGCGCGATGATCCTGGCCATTCACAGTACGGAGGTCGTTCGAGAACGATGCACGTCCGCACTGATTTTGACGAATGGCCGCGGTCGTGTATTCGACGACGTGGTTGAAGCTACGAATATTTACGCAACGCTCTAGAGCTGGGACAGAAAACCGCGCAGATCCCGGAAATAGCCGTCCCATGTTGGTGACCGAAATTCCGATGTCCGCGTTCGGATTTCCAGCGACGTCGCGCTTTCCATATCAACCAACTCTTGGATGGCCGTACGCCAACCCAAACCATCCAGCGGGTGACGGAATAGAGCTCTGCCCTGTGATATTTCGCGAAACACCGGGATATCCGAAGCAATCACTGGCGTGCCGGCCGCCAATGCCTCAACGACAGGTAGGCCATACCCTTCCGCGAATGACGGCATGAGCAGGCCGCGCGCATGCGCGATGAGTTGCGCAAGCGCGCGGTCGCTCAGCCCCGATATCTCCAGAACATGCGGGCGGACAAGCGCGCTTCGATCGAGCACATCCAGGATCTGCTCGTTCTCCCAGCCTCGCGCGCCAACAATAATCAGTTTCGGCGGTCGCGGCTGCTCCTCCGCCAATCGACGCCAGATATTCAAAAGCAGCAGATGGTTCTTTCGTGGCTCAATCGTGCCAATAACGACAAAATACGGCGCAGACTGAAACTTAGCGGCAGCAAGATTTTTTTCCGGTACGGGTAGAGACGATGGCAGCGGCGCGACATGACACGGAACCATGGCCCGATCGCTATCCGCGTAAGCGCGCGAGACGCGCTCCGCTACGGCGTTACTGGTGACGATGAGACCGGCCGCGTATCTCGTGATCGTCGCCAGGCGCCGTGCAAAGCGCTCTTTATATCCTGGGCGGAAATACTCGGGATAATCCAGCGGCAGCAGATCGTGCACCAGGAAGACCGGCTTGATGTCCGGCCGCTGACCGAGCCACGCGAAGAATTGCGGATACTCGAATGCATGCTGAGCCGCGTTGAGGTAAATGCTTCCGCGCGGCAATCGCGTGGCACTGCGAGCTAACCGCCAACTGATCTGCGTCCAACGCCGAAACCATCCTCCACCACCGGAACATGCTGTATTCTTTAGGCAAACGCGGTCTACTGTGCCGCCACAAAGAAACACCGAAACGCGCGCCAGCGCGTCGTCGTCGCGCCTATGGTCGTCGCTCCATCGGTGCGTTCGCGCTTGCTCATAGAGGCTCGCGATCGCTGTTCCGGCATGAATCCGCGGATGCGATACGCCATAATGTACCGCGATGTCGCATGGCGATTGCGCGAAGTGCGCGACGAACGCCAAGTCGACTTTGTCGATGCCGGATGGCTTTGTAATAGGCAGGCGGGATACGACGTGCGTGATATCAAACGCGATCGGCCGAGGCATTTTTACGGGACCCCCCGCCATATTCTTCAACTTGCGTAGGCGTCATAGGGCCCATCGCAATTCGGGACAATATTTTTATTATTTTTTTAAGGCGCACACGGAACGGCAATTCGGCAATCCAAATCATGTCGTTGGCTGACGACAAAAGGAAATATCCGCAGCCTAGGAGACATCAAGGACGATGAAAGCACTTTCGATCCGATAGCGGATCTCATATTCTCACCGTGGGGTGTTGGTAGGAGTTGCGTTTCAATGCGGGGGAAATGCGTCATGGCGCTGCTTGCAGCGCTAGCGTTGGCTGCATGCGGCAGTGCAGGTCCCTCAAGCCGTGACCTCGTCTCCGCCGCCCACAATGCGCAACCGTCCTTTGTTCTGATAGAGTTGTCCGAGCCTAGCCTCGACGTTGTCACGACCTGGCATCGTCCCTCCTTCAGCGCCATGTTTGGCGATTATCGCGGCCCAAAAGTTCAACGGGTTGACGTCGGCGACACTGTTCAGATCAATATCTGGGAGACAGGCAGCGGCGGTCTTTTCACGACGCCTGCCATGGATCGCCTCGGCGCCGGCTCGCGCGCGTCGTCGCTGCCGGAGCAAATGGTGGCCCGCGACGGGACTGTAAATGTCCCTTACGCAGGCCGCATTCGCGTCGCCGGAAAGACGCCGGTCGAAATCGAGCAACAGGTGGTCTTGCGACTGGCCGGAAAGACGGCCGATCCGCAGGCCATGGTCACCCTGACCCGTAATCTCAGCCACACCGCCACGGTCACTGGCGACGTGACCAACGGCGCTCGCGTGCCGCTCAGTCCGAAAGGCGATCGCGTTCTCGACGTCATTGCGGCAGCGGGCGGCATTCGCTCGCCGGTCCACGAAGCTTTTGTCACTGTATCCCGCGACGGCACCTCGCTGAGTGTCCCACTGCAAGCCATTCTGTCGAATACGCGCGAGAATATTTATATCCGCCCAGGCGACGTGGTGACGGTTTATCGCGCCCCACAGTCATTCACGGCGTTTGGCGCTACCGGGCGCAATGCGGTAGTCGGGTTCGACGCCGGCGGCATAACCCTCGAAGAGGCCATCGGAAAATCCGGCGGCCTACTCGACGATCGTGCGGATCCCAAAGGCGTTTTCATTCTGCGCTACGAGCCCGTTTCTCTGGTAAGCAAATATCGCAACGTGCCGCAAAGGTTGTTGAGCAGCAGCGTCGTACCCGTAGCCTACCGCATCGATATGCGCGATCCGACATCGCTGTTCCGCGCGCGTCGATTCTCGATGCGCGACAAGGATATCCTCTATGTTTCCAGCGCGCCGATCACGGAGGTCGAGAAAGCATTCCGAGTTGTGCAAGCGCTGACCGCACCGGCGATCAAAGCTGTCGCCGTTTCCAGCGCGCTGGATTGAGCGCGGCGGCGTGGCAGGCAAGCGCCGCGATATCCTGTTCGATTTCTCGCGTCTGCTGACACGTTTTTCGCGTACCGCGCCAAATGGCATCGATCGCGTCGATCTGGGATATGCGCAGCACATGCTGACATCACAGCGCGCCGGGCTGGGTGTGCTCGCAAGTCTCACTGCGCCCCGCGCGATAGACACAGGCGCGGCGCGCGGCGCAGTGGCAGCCATAGCCGCTCATTGGCGCGAGGCGGGATTTTATGCCGACGATCCGGAGTATCACCGCCTGCTGGCTTGGTTCACGCGCGGCGATGCATCGGATATTGCCAATGCGCCATCAAGCGCAAACCGGCGCTTGCTCAATTCACTTTTATCTCTCGCAGGCAATTGCCCCATTTTCGGACGGCAGGGGCTTTTCCCGGGTCATAACCTCATACGTCGCGCGCCACCCGACAGCATCTACCTGAATATCAGCGAATTTCCCCTTTGGATCGACGGCTACTTCCGTTGGCTGCACAAACGTCCCGATATCCGCCCGATTTTCTTCATTCATGACCTGCTGCCGATCCGCTACCCTGAATACTTTCCCGTCGGCGAAGCAGCCCGTCATGCCTCGCGGCTGTCCGTCCTCGCTAGGCGCGCTGCTGGCATCGTGGTTTCCAGCGAAGCGGCGCAAAAGGCGCTGGAACGATACCTCCGCAACAATGACGCCGGCGTCCCGCCGATCTGCGTCAACCCGCTGCCCGTCGAGCAACTGTTCGGCACACGTCCGCAACCTGACCAAATCCTCGCCAAACATCGCTATTTCGTAACCGTCGGAACGATAGAGCCGCGCAAGAACCACCTGCTTCTGCTTCATATCTGGCGCCAGATCGCGGCCACTCTTGGCACCAACGCGCCCAAGCTTGTCATCATCGGAAAACGTGGATGGGATTGCGAAAACGTGGTCGATATTCTCGAACGATGCGACATGACCAGATCGTCGGTACTCGAGCTTGGCCACGTCTCCACGCCGGCCCTCGGTCACATCTTGGCCAACGCCGACGCACTGCTGATGCCCACCTTCGCTGAAGGCTACGGCTTGCCCGTCGCGGAAGCGCTGCGTGCCGGTGTGCCGGTGATTGCTTCGGATATCGATGCGTTCCGCCGCTTCGACGGAGATATGATTACAAAGATTGATCC
The DNA here is from genome assembly GCA_023412745.1 of Pseudomonadota bacterium. Classification (GTDB taxonomy): domain Bacteria; phylum Pseudomonadota; class Alphaproteobacteria; order Rhizobiales; family Hyphomicrobiaceae; genus ZC4RG25. The sequence continues at coordinate 17,877 of JAEZBZ010000315.1, forward strand.
GATCGACGGGGCAGAATGGATGCGCCAAATTTCGTCGCGTGCGCAGTTTCCGAAACGGGATATTTGCGATCGCATTTCGCAAAATAGCACCACGTGCCTATCCTGGTCCGAGCACTTCGCGCACTTTGAAGAATTCGCCGCAAGAATTTGAATTCGTCAGCCATCTAACAACTAGACTCAGCGCACATGTTTCAGTTAGGAAATAAGCATCGCTCTCAAGCGATCGCGTGGTGTATCGGGGACGCGCAAAGGCGGGGATCATGTTGGGGCAGAGTGCCGCCGAGGCTATAACTACGGGCCACAGCCGAACGCTGAACGGCTTCATCAGCAGATACGAAACCGGGCTCCTCAGATCCATTGCGCTGGCGGTGCCACAACGCGTCACGCCTGATCATATGACGCTTCTCGGTGTCAGCGGCGCATTCATCGCGGCCGCTGCATTGATCGCCAGCAACCTCGACGCCGCCTTCATATGGATCTCGCTGTTGGGTCTATCCCTCAATTGGATCGGCGATTCGCTGGATGGCACCCTGGCGCGAATGCGCAGGATCGAGCGTCCTCGCTACGGCTTTTTCGTGGACCATCTGACCGATCTTGCTTCCCAGTTCCTCATCGTGGTGGGACTTGGCCTTTCGTCGTACATGCGTTTTGAGTTCGCGATGCTGGCGCTGTTGGGTTATCTGTCGCTCAGCGTCGATACGCTGATAAAGCTGCACGTTTCACGCAATATGCAGATCACCTATTTCGGGGTCGGGCCGACCGAAATACGCGTTCTGATTGGCGCCGGTCTCATCCTGGCGGCCACAACGGAACTTCCGGAATTCTCCAGTCCGGTCGGCATCCTGAGCATCTTCGACATCGCCGCCGCGATAATCGCGCTCTTCGCGTTCGCCTGCATTTGCTTCATGTCCTTGCGCGATGGGCGGCATCTTGCAACCGTCGATCCAGCGCGACCACTCCGCAACAAATGACCATGACTTCATCGCGGACGGTCCATTCCTCGCAATGACAGATGCAAAGCGATCATCCTTGCAGGAGTACGCTCGACGGCGCTTCGTTCTTTCCGGCACGTCGGTCATCAAGGATCATTACCCCTACTGCCATCCGACCGATCAACTGGGCATCGCAGCTCCCGCAAATTCGGGCGGTATCGTCAGCTTTGCGCATTATGACTATCTCGCACTCGGCGCGGACCCGCGCATTCTTGACGCGGCACGCGATGCCGTGTCGCGAGGTGGAGTTGGCGCGGGCGCCTCCCGACTCGTCGGTGGGGAACGCACGATGCATCGCGAACTTGAAAGAGAGTTCGCCGCGCATATCGGCGTCGAAGACACGCTGTCCATGGCCAGCGGCTACGGTACGAACGTCGCGCTCATCGGCCATCTTCTGACCAAGGGTGATCTCATCATCGCGGACGAGGCTGCGCACAACAGCATCATGGCCGGCACCCAGCTTTCACGTGCGGATGCACTGATGTTCCGTCACAACGACCTGGACCATCTTCGCGAGATGCTGGCGCGGGGGCGCGCCAACTTCAATCGCGTACTCGTCGTCATCGAAGGCCTCTACAGCATGGATGGCGACATCCCCGATCTGCCTGGCATCATTGCGCTATGCAGATCCCACCATGCATGGCTGATGATCGACGAAGCACATTCAATCGGCGTGCTCGGCAAAACGGGGCGTGGGATTACGGAGCATTTCGGCATTGATCCGGCGGATGTGGACCTGATCGTCGGAACTCTGTCCAAGGCGTTTGTCACGTGCGGCGGATTAATAGGCGGCAAGCGCGACATTATAGAATGGCTGCGTTTCACACTGCCCGGCTTCGTCTATAGCGTTGGATTGCCGCCACCAACCGTCGCAGCAGCGCGGTGCGCACGGAAGCTTCTGCAGAACGAGCCCCACCGTCTGGCGCGTTTGCGCGAGAATTCGCGTTATTTCCTGGCGCAAGCGCGCCGCCGCAATCTCGACGTCGGAATGGCCGCGGGCATCGCCGTCATTCCTGTCCTATTCGCCGACGTCGCGGCAACGGTCTCTGCCGGCAACGCAGCCCTGGACGCCGGTATCTTCGTTCCGCCCATCGCACAAATCGGCGTGCCGAAAAACGCGCCGCGCCTGCGCTTTTTCCTGTCCGCGGGACATACACAGGATCAAATCGGTTACGTGCTCGACGTTTTGTCGCGTTTCAGCGCCGCGCATCCATCCGCTAAGACTGCGTCGCAGATAGAGACGCGCGAGATGACGCCGGATATCGCCGTTTAGCCGGTGTGAACTCGATCACGAATACGATCTATAGACGCCAGGCCAATCGCTGTTAGCCCCGACGCCCAGGCCAAGGGATACCAAATGGCATAATGCGTCACGACGTCCTCGCCGAAGAAGCCGGCGCGGAACAACTCATAGCAATGCACGGTCGGCATGTACCAGGCGATGTCCGCCACCGCCGTCGGCAGCCAATCCAGCATGTAAAAGGCGCCGGACAGCGGGAGCATCAAATATTGAAAAGGCGGGATGAACCGCTCCATTGCTTCGGACATCTCGGTCGCCACGGCGAGAACCGACGCCAGCCCAAACGACAGCAGTGCCATCAGCCCCCAGCCCAGCATCACCGGCCCCGGATCACGGATCGGATTGACGACATTGGCCAGCACGAGAACGGAATAGACCACGATCAGGGCTGCCGTCGTGCCCGCGAATTCTAGAAATGTCCGCGCCACCAGAACGTCGATGAACGTTATGTGACGATGATAGAGAAACGGCACGCTGCGCCGGTACAGCATCGGTCCGACATTGGTCATATGGCGAAACAGCGTGAGCGGCATATAGCCGGTCAAGACCAGCGCCACGATGGCCAGCCCGTGCTCATAAGGAGACTTGACCAGGGACTACATCAGCATGATCGCCGCCGTCAGGATCATCGGTTCCAGGATCACCCAGAGAAATCCGACATTGGCGCGGCCGTGACGCATCATCATGTCGCGAATGACGAGCGCGACGATGACTCGGCACTGCACCCGCAAGCCAGCGCACAACTCACCCACAGCCGAGGTGCGCTCAGGGACGGGCCGCATGCTCTCTCAGCCCCGTATATGTCAGCCAGCCAACCAGCAGGATGATAAGATTGAGCCCGAATATCGTTGCGATCATGCGCAAGCGCTGCGGCGCGGACGCATGATCAACGGCAATCGGTTCGACCACGCGCTCGAGATACAGTTGCTGACGACGCGCCTCCTGTTGTGCCGATTCGAGAGAACGCACAGATGCCGACAGGGCTTGCTTGGCAAATTCCCGGTTCAGCACGAGACGCTCGTAACGGGCTAAACTGTCCGCCAATCCTTCCGCTTCGCTGGAAACACGTCGGCGCTCGCGCATGATCTGCGCCTGCTGGGCTTCGATGCGCCGTCGCAGGCTGGGCAATTGCGGATTGGTCGCCGCCGACGCGGAAACCTCACGCATCTGGGCCTCCGTCTGCGCCAGCTCAGCACCCAGGCGCGCAATCAGCTCGGTGACGACGAGCGAAGATGCCGCGGGATCAATCAGCAGCTCGGCGTGCGAAACTGCGTGATGGCGACTTGGGCGGCAACCAGCCGGTCCTCGTCGCGCTTGACGGCGGCTTCAGCGATGCGCGCTGCATCGGCATGAATGCGCGCGTTCATGCGGTTCACCGCCTGTTCGCCAAGCTCCAACAGGTGCAGCGCTATCGTCTGCGCGTCTTCCCCGCGAAATGCCTGCACTCGCAGCGTCGTAATACCCGTGGTGCTGCTGTAGATCGTCGTGATCATCCACTGCAGATAATTGTAAAGCTCTTCCGAGGTCGCGCCGTAGGCGAATGACGGATAGCGGGCGATGGGATCGGCGTCAGGCCGACTAAAATAGTCGCGCAGAGGGAGGCGACCCGCCAACTGCTCCACGGCGTTTCGTGACGTCATGAACGACTGCACTGAAAACACTTCGTCCTGCGCGCGCCCCAGCCCGGCCATTTGCAAGACCGCACCGAGACCCACCCCGCCGACAGGCCGCGCGGCCGTTCGGACGACGAATTGTGCTTCGGAAACGTAGCGATCCGCAGCGATAAATCCGAAATAGACGGTTGCTGCGATCGTTGGCGATCCGACCGCAAGCCACGTCATCAGCAGGCGAAGCAGCATCCAATTGCCTGAGGTGTTCTCGCGCCGCATTCAGATTGCAAGCCGCCACATCGTAGGATGGCAGATTATATCGAGCGAGCGTTACGCGAGGCAAACGCAAATCGCATTTATGACGGCATGCGGATCAAATTAGCGGATAATCGATATTGCAATTCATTCCATATCTGCATTATCTATTTTGCTCGTTGGCTGGCGAGTTTCCGTTACCCCCGATGCATAGGAATTACGAAGACTGACGGCCTAGAAAGTTTCGGGGGGACTACGCGGCAATGGCGATGCTTCGTGCTCAGCAATGGCACGGCAGGCAACTTAGCGAAATGCATGTGTTAATTACCGGCGCCAGCAGCGGATTGGGTGCCGCGATGGCGCGTCAGCTTGCGGATGGCGGCGGCACGATCACGCTCGTCGGGCGCGATGATCAGCGCCTTAGCAAGGTGGCGGAGGACTGCGGCCGGATTGGCGCAATGCCGCGCATACTGAGATGCGACGTCGCCGATGCATCGGACTGTGACAGCAAGATCCGCCGCGCCGACATCGACCAACCAATTGATATCCTTATTGCCAACGCAGGCATCGGGGGCGCCGACGTGCTTGCGCCGCCGTCGGGAGAGCCGGTTGCCCTTGCACGCAGAATAGTAGACGTGAATCTCATGGGCGTCATCCACACGATTGCCCCGGTGCTTGAGACTTTCATGCGCCGCCAGCGCGGTCACATAGCGCTCGTGAGTTCGATGATGGCCTTCCAAGGCCTCGCGGATGCTCCTGTCTACGCTGCCTCCAAGGCGGCCGTCCGAACATACGGCCAGGGGCTTCGACGATTGCTTCTGCCGCATGGCGTATGCGTGACCGTCGCCTGCCCGGGTTTCGTCGCGACGCCGATGAGCGCGTCCCTGCCTTTCACCGGACCCTTCATGCTGCGGCCGGAAGATGCCGCCGAAAGGATCATCCGCGCCATCCATCGACGCCGCGCCGAGATCGCGTTCCCGTGGCAGCTCGCGCTGCTCGCGAAATGCGCCGATATGCTGCCGACGGTGGTTGTGGACCGGGTGCTTTCCGCCACACGATCATTTGCAACGCCACCGCCGCGATGAGCCACCGCTCCCTGACGATCAAACGTATCGATCATGCGCGCGGCATCGACGATTGGCTGGCGGTGCCCGCTGTCGTGTTTGCCAATGATCCATGCTGGATCGCCCCCCTGCATCACATCGAGCGCCAGCGTATTTCTCCGCGTCACAATCCGTTGTTTTCGTTCGGCGAAGCAGCGTTTTTCGTGGCCTATCGAGATCAAATCCCAGTCGGCCGCATATCCGCTCAAGTCAACAGGCGTCATCTGCAGCAGCATGACGATCGGACCGGGCAGTTCGGCTTTTTCGATTGCACTGATGATAATCAAGCCGCACAACGCCTCGTATACGCCGCGGGTAATTGGTTGCGAGAACGCGGCATGATGCGGATGCGCGGTCCGTTCAATCTGTCCATCAATGAAGATGTCGGCCTGCTGGTTTCCGGCTTCGATACACCGCCCGCCATCTTGACCAGTCATGCCGCGCTATGGACAGGCGCTTTGCTCGAACGCTGCGGAATGGCGAAAATCATCGACCTCTTCGCATACCGGATGGCGCCGTCCATCATGCCGGAGCCGATTGCGCGCCTGGCAACGTTAGCGCGGCAATCCGATCGCATCCGTTTGCGATCCTTCGATATGCCGCAGTATGCGCGCGATGTCGGTATCGTTTTCGACATCTTCAACGACGCGTGGCGCGACAATTGGGGTTTCGTGCCATTCGCCGACCAGGAAATCGACGCGATGATCCGCGCGACGCGCCCTCTGATGCGGGGCAAGTTCGGCCGCATCGTTGAAATAGACGGTCGCCCGGCAGCCATGATGGTAGTTTTACCGGACGTCAACTCGGTGATCACCTCATTTGGCGGCCGCCTTTGGCCAATAAACTGGCTCAAGCTTTCTCTGGCTGTCTGGCGTGATCAATGGCGAACTGCTCGCAATCCGTTGCTGGGAATTCGTCAGGAATT
>JAEZBZ010000320.1 GCA_023412745.1 Pseudomonadota bacterium
ACAACATCGTGGCCTCGATCTCAGTGATCAATATGGACGACGCCGGAGAATACGCGGCCGCGTCAGCCATGGCCGTCGTCATTGTCGTCACCTGTATTGCCGCGCGCTGCGTGCACCTGCTGGCGTCCCACTGGTTGGCCAGACGCACACAGGCCTGGAAAGGTCGCTGAGGGGCGCGCATGCACTGGACTACCGCAACCCTGGTTTAGAACTCCTGCAAGACCTTACGGACTATCCAAGATGCCGAAGACGGAAAAGACGACACCACATATCGTGGTTGTCGGAGCAGGAATTGTGGGTGCGTGCTGCGCGGCTTACCTGCGGCGCGAGGGATATGACGTCACGATTATCGAAGCGGAGGAACCCGCCGCGGGTGCATCGCGGGGCAACGCTGGCGCCCTCAGTCCAGGCAGCTGCATCCCGCTGTCGATGCCGGGCACTTTGAAGGAAGTTCCTCGTTGGATCACTGATCCGGACGGTCCGCTTGTCGTCAGGCCGTCATACGCACTGCAAGCGATGCCATGGCTTTTGAGGTTCGTGGCTTCGGGCAGGGCCAGCCGTATTGATGCGATTGCAGATGCGCTGCACGCTCTGCACAGTCCAGTTTATGACAGTTACCAGCCTTTGCTACAGGCATCGGGGGCTGGAAACTTGATCCGCCAGACCGGCCAAATTGTTCTATATCGCAAGCGCAGCAGCTTGGACGCCGGTATGTCCGGATGGCAGATGCGCAAGAATCGCGGCAATCCCTTTGAAGTGCTTGATCAGAAGGGGGTTCACGACCTCGTTCCCGCCCTGGCCGCGGAATTCGAATGCGCCGTATACCAGCCGCGACATGGCTACGTCGCCGATCCGCAGGCACTTGTTACGAAGTTGGTTGAGCATGTCCAAGCCACGGGCGGCAAGCTAGTTGCCGGACGGGTTGTTCGTCTTGCGCGAAACAAAGATGGCGTTTCAGTTATTCTCGAGCAAAACCGGATAGTCGAAGCAGACCGCGTCGTCATTGCGGCTGGAGCTTTCTCGAAATCGCTGCTTTCCAGCACGAAGCTTCGCGTTCCGCTGGAGTCGCAGCGCGGCTATCATCTGCAGCTCCCCGACCCTGGCATTGACTTGCCTCTACCAATTTCATTCAACGACGGTAAATTCTACGCGACCCCAATGGCGGGTGGGGTGCGCCTGGCAGGCACTGTTGAGTTTGCGCGTCCTGCGGCACCACCGGATTTCGCCCGTGCCCGCCGTCTCGGAACCCTTGCACAGAACTGGCTGCCGGGATTGAAGCTGGACGGCGCGCGCGAATGGATGGGGCGGCGTCCGTGCATGCCCGACTCCCTTCCGATGATCGGCCCGCTTCCGGGTGATTCATCAATCCTTCTCGCTTTCGGGCATGGTCACAACGGCATGACCAGTGCGCCGACCACCGGACGGGTGATCGCCGATCTGATCGCGGGGCGCCGTCCCTTCATCGATCTGGCACCATATCGGCCGGATCGGTTTTAAACCTGAATTTTGAGGGGCGGGAGTAGCACCATGGGAATGGCGCATAGCGTGACGGATGAATTCCGTGTTGTCATCATTGGCGGCGGCATTATTGGCTGCTCGATTGCCTATCACCTGGGAAAAGCCGGCATCACCAATGTGCTCATTCTGGAGCGCAACGAACTGTCGAGTGGCGCGACGGCGCGGGCGGCGGGCCTTATCTGCCACGCGCGCTCCGATGTCGCCACGACACATATGGTCAATCGGACCCGTGCGGCCATCGCGGAGCTGGAGGAGATGCTTGGTGAGAAAGTGGATTTCCATCGGGTCGGTAGCATTCGCGCAGTTCTGAATGAATCCCGCCTGCCGGAACTGACCGTGATGGAAAAATGCATGAGCGAGGCGGGTGTCGGTTTCGACGTGATAGATGCCTCGGCCGCACGTGCGATGTGTCCATGGCTGGAGGTGGGTGCAGCGCAGCGCATCATCTACGTGGACGCCGATGGATATATCGATGGCGCTCGCCTCGGCACGGCTTATGGAGCCGCCGCCCGCAAAATGGGAACACGTATTCGGCGCGGTGTCACGGTAAGGGGGCTAATCACGGATCATCCGCGCGTCACCGGGGTCATAACGGACCAGGGCGATATCGGTGCGGAATGGGTTATTGATGCAGCGGGCGTTTGGGGCGCCGAAGTGTCTTCTTGGTTGGGCTGGGGCTTTGCCGCTGCCCCCACGCGCAGTCACTACTGGATTACGGCTCCGGACGGGAGTGGCGCACCGGGGCGGCCCAATGTGCATCTGCCCGATATGCGAACCTACCTCCGATCTGAGGTGGGCGGCATTCTGATCGGAATGCAGGAGCCCAAGTCGCGAACCTATCACCCTATGCGATTGACTGTGGACATGGCAGATATGCCGCTCATTGAGGAGCAGCACGATCTGGATCTGCTCGTCGAGCAGGCCGCAACTTTGCGGGATATTATTCCAACTATCGATAATTGGGGATTTGCGCACCACATAGCAGGGCTGTCGAACTATACGCCGGACGGAAAATTCGTCATCGGCGCGGTACCGAATGTTGATCGGTTTTTGCTTGCCGGCGGATGTTGCGGGTCTGGGGTCGCTGCATCCGGCGGTTTCGGTCAAGCCATTGCCGATCTAATTACCGAATCTATCCCGCAAATCGACATTGCGCGATATCGGCCGGATCGCTTCGGTGTTGTGGACCCCACTTCTGACGCATTTCAAGAACGCTGCGCTGCTGCGCGATCCGGCAAAAGCCGAGGCATAACGGACATCCCGACGTGAAATACTCTGTCTTATGCAGGCACTGCTAGAATTGCGCGAAGCTGGCCTGACTGAGTTGCATGTGGTGGGCTGCCGATGGGGTGCCGTGCGCATTGACGGAGCATCCAAGATGTTTGCCGGCATGCGCTTGGGTTGAGCTTCGGCCGCTGGCAACATGGACAGAGGTTAGTGCGGTTTCACAACTTCAGCCAGCCTGCCTTTGACGACGCGCGGATCGACCATGATAAAGCGCGTGAGAGAAGTTCTGAGGTCGGTGAGAGCGGCTTCGGTGATGTCGTGCGGATTATCCGTCTCGGGCGTTATTTCCGGGCCAGGGAGTTTCGTTTCATTTAAATCCCCGTATTGCGCCAAGCAGCCACGCTTATCCGTGCGTAGTTTTCTTAGTGCTTTGTGTTTCCGGCCAGCGGGCTCATGCAGCTTGAAATAGATGATGTAGCCCCGCAGTGTCACGCTCACGCCGTTGGCAAGGATTGAGCCGCCAGCGGAACGGCCAGACAGGTCCGACGTGATCGACCGGATGGACGCACTGCGCCAGAGCCTCAAGAGTAAGCGGGCAGCTGCCCTCGAATGCGCGATCATCGAGTCGGAAGGACTCGGGTGAAAGTAGCAACCTTTATCGGCACCGATCGTCCACGTGTGGTCCGACGGGCGATCCAATGCTGCCGAAATGTTGGCACGGTCTCAATCGCCGGCGTCCATGCTGGTACCTCGACAAGCTACCGATCGGTTCTGCGACGAATCGGGGACTGCACAGACGCCGCTTAAGCACTATTGGCCCAGCTTATTGAAGCGAATTGAGGAAGGGGGAGATGCCTTTGTCATCACCGAGGTGGCGTCATTTGCTGAAGGACCAGAGCTCAATAACAAGTGCGGGGATAGGAAGGATGGGTGCATTAAGGTGATGCTAAAGCCGTAATTAGCTTCTTGGCGACGGCCTGCCCGAAGGCGCACTCATAAACGCGGCATACCAAACACAAGCTGGACAAGCCTGAGACTTGTCTGTCCGGCGCCAGCGGGAGGGCTGCGAGAACACTTGGCCATTTGAACGGTATGGCACGCCGCGCGTTCCTTCCCGAAGTAGTGGTCCGGGAACCTGCCAGAGAATCCTCACGTTCGGGTAGATGCGGCCATTGGATCAGAGATCTAATCCAAGGCCACGCTGCAGTCAGTTAGGAGGATGCGATATGTTCTTGCGTGTGGACAAGCTTCAGATCGAACTGCCGTCCCCAAAGAAACAAGATGCCAACGCCGCTGCAGCTCTTCAGGAATT
>JAEZBZ010000361.1 GCA_023412745.1 Pseudomonadota bacterium
GAAATGCGCACCGGTGAAGGCAAGACGCTGGTGGCGACGCTGCCGATGTATCTCAATGCGCTGACCGGCAAGGGCGCGCATCTGGTGACGGTCAACGATTACCTGGTCAAGCGCGACGCGGCCTGGATGGGCCAGATCTACAATTTCCTGGGCCTCTCCTGGGGCGTAATCGTGCATGGCATGACCGATGCCGAGCGCAAGGCGGCCTATGAGGCCGACATCACCTATGGCACCAATAACGAGCTCGGCTTCGACTATCTGCGCGACAACATGAAATATACGCGCCAGCAGATGGTGCAGCGCGGCCATGCCTTTGCCATCGTCGACGAAGTCGACTCCATTCTCATCGACGAAGCCCGGACGCCGCTGATCATTTCGGGTCCGGTCGAGGACCGCGCCGAGCTTTACAACGCCATCGATGCGTTGATGCCAAATCTCGTCAAGGAAGACTACGAACTCGACGAGAAACAGCGCACCGTCTCGCTGAGCGAGGCAGGTAACGAAAAGATCGAGAAGCTGCTCGAGGGATCCGGGCTGCTCAAGGGCCCGCTGTACGACATCGAGAACGTTACCGTCGTTCATCACGTCAACCAGGCGCTGAAGGCGCACACGCTGTTCCTGCGCGATCGTGACTACATCGTGAAGGGCGGCCAAGTCGTCATCATCGACGAGTTCACCGGCCGCATGATGCCGGGACGCCGTTTCTCCGAAGGCCTGCATCAGGCGCTGGAAGCCAAGGAACACGTCGAGATCCAGCCGGAAAACCAGACGCTGGCTTCGATCACGTTCCAGAATTATTTCCGCCTGTACAAGAAGCTCGGCGGCATGACCGGTACGGCCGCGACAGAAGCCTCGGAATTTCTCGACATCTATGGCCTCGACGTCATCGAGGTGCCAACCAACGTGCCGGTCGGCCGCCTGGACGAGGATGACGAGATATATCGCACCGCCGACGAGAAGTGGAACGCCATCATCCTCGAAATCGAGGCGGCCCAGAAGCGCAAGCAGCCTATTCTGGTCGGCACGGTTTCGATCGAGAAGAGCGAGCTGCTGTCGGAGCGGCTGAAAGCCAAGGGCGTTCCGCATCAGGTTTTGAACGCACGTTATCACGAGCAAGAGGCCCACATCATCGCGCAGGCCGGTCGGCCAGGCGCGGTGACCATCGCGACCAACATGGCCGGCCGCGGTACGGACATTCAGCTCGGCGGCAACGCCCAGATGCGCATCCTGGCGGAGACTGTCGATCTCGAAGACGGTCCCGAAAAGACCAAGCGCATCGAAGAGATCAAGCGCGAGGTTGCCCGCGACAAGGAATTCGCGCTGAACGCATCCGAAACGGTTGAGATTGAGCCGGCCAAGGGCAACAAGCCCGCCAAGACCGTGGTCAAGCCCGGTGGCTTGTACGTGATCGGCACCGAGCGTCATGAAAGCCGCCGCATCGACAACCAGCTACGCGGCCGTTCCGGCCGTCAGGGCGATCCCGGCCGCGCAAAGTTCTACCTGTCGCTGGAAGACGACCTGATGCGCATCTTCGGGTCAAACCGCATGGATACTGTGCTGAAGACGCTGGGCCTAAAGGAAGGCGAAGCCATCATCCATCCGTGGATGAACAAGTCGCTGGAAATGGCGCAGCGCAAGGTCGAGGCTCGCAACTTCGACATCCGCAAGCAGATCCTGAAGTACGACGACGTGATGAACGATCAGCGCAAGGTTATCTTCGACCAGCGCATCGATATCATGGGCGAAGAGGACGTCAGCGAGACCGTCGCGGATATGCGCCGGGAGGTCGTCGACGAACTGGTCAAGCGCCACATCCCCGAGAACGCCTATGCAGAACAGTGGGATGCTGTGGGTCTGGAAGAGGCCGTGCAGGGCATCTTCGGGCTCAAGCTGCCGATCGCTGCGTGGGCGGCCGAGGAAGGCATCGCCGATCAGGAGATCCGCGAGCGCCTCACGGAAGCCGTCGAGGCCAAGGCGCAAGGCAAGGCTGATGAAATCGGGCCGGACATGTTCCGCCAGATCGAAAAGATGGTGCTGCTGCAGACCATGGACCACCTGTGGCGCGAGCATCTAGTCACGCTGGAGCATCTGCGTCAGGTCGTCGGCTTCCGCGCCTACGGCCAGCGCGACCCGCTGAACGAATACAAGACCGAGGCGTTTGTCCTGTTCGAGAGCATGCTGGCCAAGCTGCGCGAAGCAGTGACCGGACAGTTGATGCACGTCGAGCTGGCGCCGCCGGAAGATCAGCCGATGCTGCAACCGGTCGAACTGCCGGACATGCATGCTCATCACATTGACGCGACGACCGGATACGACGAGTTCGCAATGGCCGATGCCGCCTTGGCCGCCGAGGAGAGGCCGATGCCGGCCGAGCGCCGTGCGCCTCTGCAGACGCGGCGGGGGGCGGAGCAGTTCGATCCAAAGGATCCGGCCACGTGGGGCAAAGTCTCCCGCAATGCCTTGTGTCCATGTGGGTCTGGAAAGAAGTATAAGCACTGCCACGGGCGCCACGACTGACCACTGACGTCGGGCACCACGACTGAGTGAATAGCGTGATGAGGTCGCGTGCGGATTCTCGGACTGGTAGGGGCCACCCATGATAGTGGGCTGGCCCTGCTGACTGACGGGATTCCCGAGCTGGTGCTCGAGGAGGAGCGCTTCAATCGCGACAAGCGAACGAAGCGCTTTCCGCGCAAGTCTCTCGATGTGCTGCACAAGCAGATCGGCGATCTCAGCCAGATCGATGTCATGACGACGCCGTGGGACGTGGCTCGTCTCAGGCGTTCGTTTCTGCGCGCGGTGGCCGGGCGCCTGCCGTGGAGCCTGAGCCTGATCTCCGAGCGCAGCCACACGCCGCAAAGCAACGACATCGTCCTGCTCAACGGCTATCTCAAGCGCAAACTCAACAAGATCCCGTACGTGACCAAGCTGCCGCCCCTGGTCAACGTCGGCCATCACGATGCGCACGCGGCGACTTTCTTCGTCAGCCCGTTCGAGGAAGCAGCCGTTCTGGTGATGGACGGCTTCGGCGACGATGCCTCGACAAGCGCCTATCACGGCCGCGGCAACCGGCTGGAGCGGCTTTGGCACACGGATATCTTTAACTCCGTGGGCATCGTCTACACCTTCGTGACCAAGTATCTGGGCTTCGCGGGCTTCTCCGACGAAGGCAAAGTCATGGCGCTGGCCGCCTATGGCAGCGACAGGTACGTCGAGGCGTTTCGTGATCTGATCTGGCCGACCACCAACGGGCGCTACAAGGTCAAAGGGGACTATTTCAGCTACGACGCCTTCGGCGAGCTGCGCCCGTTCAAGAGGCGCTTTTTCGACGTCTTCGGGCCGCCGCGTCTGCCGGGCGAGCCGATGCAGGACCGCCATCGCGACGTCGCGCGCGGGCTGCAGGTTCTGACTGAGGATATCGTGCTGCATGTCGCGCGTGGCTTACGGAAAGCGACTGGTGCCAAGCATCTGTGTCTCAGCGGCGGCGTGGCGCTGAACTGCGTCGCCAATATGCGCGTTTTAGATGACGCGGGCTTCGAGCGCATCTGGGTTCCGCCGTGTGCATCGGATACCGGCGCGCCGCTCGGCAGAGCCCTGTGGCACCATCACCAGACGCTGAGCAATCAGCGTACATTCGAGCTGACGCATCCCTACTTTGGCCCCCCCTACCGCGATGGCGAGATCCAGTCAGCCCTGGATGCGGCGGGGCTTGCCGCCGAGCACTTGGAAACGCCGGACCTGCTGGACCGCGTGGCAGCCGATTTGGCTGCGGGCAAGATCGTCGGCTGGTTCCAGGGCCGTTCGGAAATGGGCCCGCGGGCGCTGGGTAACCGCTCCATTCTCGCCGATCCGCGCCGTGCCGAGATGAAGGACGTCATCAATAATCGGGTCAAGCATCGCGAGCCATTCCGCCCCTTCGCACCGGCCATCCTGATCGAGCGCGCGGGCGAGTTCTTCCATATCGATCAGCCCGATCCGTTCATGACGCTGGCGCCGCGCGTCAGGGCCGAGAAGGCCCACCACATCCCGGCCGCCATCCATGTCGACGGAACCGCGCGGATCCAGACGGTCGATCGTCAGGCAAATCCGCGCTACTACGGTATGATCGAGGCGTTCGGAAAGCTGACCGGCGTGCCGGTGCTACTCAACACCAGCTTCAATCGCCAGGAGCCGATCGTCGAGCGGCCGCGCGAGGCGATTTCCTGCTATCTGCGGTCCGGCATCGATGTCCTGGTACTGGGCAACTACTACACCGCGGACCGCAAGTCCGACGTCGCGCAGGTGAGTGAGCGCGAAGTGGCGCTGTAGCAGCGACTGGCGAGCCGCGTACTGCGGCGCCGATCGATTATTGCGCATTCACGCTTTTGCACTACATTCCCGTAGGTTCCTCTCAATCACAAAGCCTTCAGAAATGTCGAACTTGGATCTCAGACACGAGCAGCGCGACGGACGTATCCGGTTGCATGGCCCGGATGCCTTTGCCGGTATGCGAAAGGCCGGCCAGCTTGCCGCTGCCGCGCTCGATCTGCTCGAGCCGTACGTGAAGCCCGGCGTGACGACCGAGAAGCTCGACGATCTGGTGTTCGAATTCGCAATGGATAATGGCGCCATTCCGGCCCCACTGAACTATCGCGGCTATACGAAATCCATCTGCACATCGATCAATCACGTGGTTTGCCATGGTATTCCGGGGCCGAAGCCGCTGCGCGACGGCGACATCCTCAATATCGACGTGACGCTGATCGTCGACGGCTGGCACGGCGATACCAGCCGCATGTACGGCGTCGGCGAGGTCAGCCGGCGTGCGCGGCGTTTGATCGACGTGACGTATGAAGCACTGGTGCGCGGCATCGCGGCGGTGAAGCCCGGGCACACGACCGGCCATATCGGCGCGGCTATCCAGACCTTCGCCGAGGCCGAGCGTTGCAGCGTCGTGCGCGATTTCTGCGGTCACGGCCTGGGCCTCGTGTTCCACGACCGGCCGAACATCCTGCACTATGGCCACGCGGGCGAGGGAGCGGAGCTGAAGCCCGGCATGCTGTTCACCATCGAGCCGATGATCAATCTCGGCCGCCCGCACGTGAAGATCCTGCCCGACGGCTGGACCGCGGTGACGCGTGACCGCGAGCTGTCGGCCCAGTTCGAGCATACCGTGGGCGTCACGGAGGACGGCTGCGAGGTATTTACGTACTCGCCGGCGGGGCTGCATCGTCCCGTCTGGAGCTGACGCATAGGTCAGCCGGTGGGTTCGGCTTGAGGGGGCAAGCCATGACCGATCCAGAAGCTGAGGCCGAGACGGACGCGGCGATCAAAACGAAGCCGCGCCGAACCCAGGCCAAGGCAAACGACAGCCAGCAAGGCGCGTTCTTGGAAGCGTCACCCGGGTATCTCGGCCACCGCGGCCGCCTGCGCGATCGCTTCATGAGCGGTGGCGCCGACGCTCTGCCGGATTATGAGCTGCTAGAACTGGTGCTGTTTCGCGCTATTCCGCGCCGCGACACGAAGGATCTGGCTAAGCGGTTGATCGCGCGATTCGGCAGTTTCGCTGAAGTGATCAACGCACCGGAACAGCGGCTGGCCGAGGTCAAGGATGTCGGGCAGTCGGTCATCGCGGAATTGAAGCTGATCCGTGCCTCGGCGCTGCGCCTGATGCGCGGCGAGATCATGGAGAAGCCGGCGCTGTCATCGTGGAGCCAGGTGCTAGATTACTGCCGCGCCGCCATGGGCTTCGAGACACGCGAGCAGTTTCGCATCCTGTTTCTAGACAAAAAGAACCAGCTCATCGCGGATGAAGTGCAGCAGGAGGGCACGGTCGATCATACGCCGGTCTATGTGCGCGAGGTTGTGAAGCGGGCGCTGGAATTGTCGGCGACGGCCATCGTGCTGGTGCACAATCATCCGTCCGGTGATCCGTCCCCATCGCGGGCTGATATCGAGATGACCAAGCAGATCATCGATGCCGCCAAACCACTGGGCATCATCATTCACGATCACATCATTGTCGGAAAGGGCGGGCACGCCAGTCTGCGCGGCATGCGCCTGATCTGAAGGCCGCAGGGCGCGTCCGTCGCCCGCTCGCCTAGTCTAGCCGCTTTGCTTATGAACGGCGGAATGTCTACATGAAGGCATCCGTGTTTTCTGGAGATCGCATTGGTCGTCCTTCTCGCCATTCTGGTCATTTTCTTCGGCGTCGCCTTTTTGCCGAGCATGTGGGTGAAGCATGTCATCGATAGGCACGCCAAACCGCGTCCGGATTTCCCCGGCACCGGCGGCGAGTTTGCCCGTCATCTGCTCGACCGGCTGAACCTGAACGGTGTCAAGGTCGAGGAAACCAAGCTCGGCGACCACTACGATCCGGAAAGCAAGACCGTCAGGCTGCTGCCGGCCAACATGCGCGGTCGCTCGCTGTCCGCCGTTGTGATTGCGGCGCACGAGGTCGGCCACGCCATGCAGGATGCTCAGGGTTACGCGCCGCTGCAGGCCCGCACCAAGCTCGCAAAGCAGGCGCAGCGTGTTGAAACATTCGGTTCCGTGATCATGCTGGCGGCGCCGGTGATTATGATCCTGTCGAAGTCGCCACACATCCTGCTGATGCAGGCTGTCGCCGGCATGATGATCATGTCCATGACCATTCTGATGCACGCTTCGACGCTGCCTGTGGAATATGACGCCAGCTTCCGGCGTGCGTTGCCGGTTCTCAAGGAAGGCGGCTACATCGAGCCCAAGGATTTGCGCGCCGCGCGGCAGATCCTGCGCGCCGCCGCTCTGACCTATGTCGCCGCCGCCGCGATGAGCTTGTTCAATGTCATGCGCTGGTTGCGCGTTTTGCGGATATAGCCGGTTCGGGAGCCGCGCCCTTGCTGCTCTACTACCCCGATACGCCGGATCTGCCGCTGCCGTCAGGACATCGCTTCCCGGCGAGCAAGTACCGGCTTCTGCGCGAGCAGATGATGCAGGAAGCGGTGAGCGGACGCTGGGATCTTGCGCCATCGCCGCCAGTCGCAATCGCCGACTTGGAGCGGGCTCACGCGCCGGCCTACGTCAGCGCCGTGCTCAACGGAACGCTGACGTCAGACATTCAGCGGCGGATCGGGCTGCCGTGGAGCGAGGTTCTGGTTGCCCGCTCGCGTGCCACGGTCGGCGGTTCGTTGGCTGCTGCCCGGCAGGCACTGCGCGACGGCATATCCGGCCAGCTTGCCGGTGGCACGCACCACGCCCACCGCGAGTTCGGCTCGGGCTATTGCGTGTTCAACGATCTCGCGGTGGCGGCGCTGACGCTGCTCGACGAGGGGTTAATACAACGCGTTGCCATCGTTGATCTCGACGTCCACCAGGGCGACGGTACGGCGGCGCTGGTCACCAGCGATCCCCGCGCTTTCGTCGTCAGCCTGCATGGTGAGAAGAACTTCCCGTTCCGTAAGGTGCCGTCCGATCTGGACGTCGGCCTGCCCGACGGCACCGATGATCGCGCCTATCTTAGGGCGCTGGCCGATGCGCTGGATGCGGTTGCCGGTTTCCGGCCGGATCTGGTGCTGTATCTGTCCGGCGCCGACCCGCTCAAATCCGACACCTTGGGCCGGCTGGACCTAACCTTTGAGGGGCTGGCCGAGCGCGATCACATGGTGCTGACGTTCTGCCGCAGGCGTGGCATTCCGGTCTCGATTGCCATCGGCGGAGGGTATGCCAACCCCATCTCGGACACGGTTCAAGCCTACGCCACGACCTTCCAAGTTGCCGTGGAGGTGTTCCGCGGCTGAGCGCCCCATGGTCGACCGAAACGCGGATCGCAGTTGCGCAAGGCCGCGGCTCGGCTGTACAAGCCGCCCATGCCAAAGACCGCAGGCGTCTCAAAATCCCGCAAGTCCACCGCGGCCGCTCCGGCGCCCGCGCGCAGCCGGCGCATGAAATCGAAGCCCCCGCGCGTCGGCTTCGTGTCGCTCGGCTGCCCTAAGGCGCTGGTCGATTCAGCGCGCATCATCACCAAGCTGCGCTCCGAGGGCTACGAGATCGCGCCGGATTACCAGGGCGCGGATGTGGTCGTCGTCAACACCTGTGGCTTTCTCAATTCCGCCAAGCAGGAGAGCCTGGACGCCATCGGCGAAGCCATGGCCAAAAACGGGCGCGTCATCGTCACCGGCTGTCTCGGTGTCGAAAAGGACCGCATCATGGAGACGCATCCAGGTGTGCTGGCGGTCACCGGGCCGCATCAGTACGAGCAGGTGGTCGAGGCGGTCCACGACGCGGTGCCGCCGCTGCATGATCCGTTCGTCGACTTGCTGCCGCCGGAAGGCCTGCGGCTGACCCCGCGCCACTACGCCTACCTGAAGATTTCCGAGGGCTGCAACAACTGCTGCTCGTTCTGCATCATTCCCGGCCTGCGCGGCGATCTCGCCAGCCGACCGGCGGCGTCGGTCATCGTCGAGGCAGAAAAGCTGGTCGCAGCCGGCGTCAAGGAACTGCTGGTCATCAGCCAGGACACAAGTGCCTACGGCCTCGACATCAAGTACGCCGAGAGTACCTGGAAGGGGCAGACCTACAAGGCTCGCTTTTACGATCTCGCCGAGGCGCTGGGCCGGCTCGGCGTCTGGGTGCGGATGCACTACGTCTATCCGTATCCGCACGTCGATAACGTCATTCCGCTGATGGCTGAAGGGCATATTCTGCCCTATCTCGATCTTCCGTTGCAGCACGCCAGCCCCAAGGTGCTACGCGCGATGCGGCGTCCGGCGTCGCAGGAAAAGACGCTTGATCGCATTCGCAAATGGCGTGAGATCTGCCCCGATCTCGCGGTCCGCTCGACCTTCATCGTCGGCTTCCCGGGCGAGACCGAGGAGGATTTCTCTTTCCTGCTCGACTGGATGCGCGAAGCTAAGCTGAACCGCGTCGGCTGCTTCAAGTATGAGCCGGTCGATGGGGCGACGGCCAATGATCTGCCCGGCGCCGTGCCGGAAGAGGTCAAGGAGGAGCGCTGGCATCGCTTCATGGCCGTGCAGCAGGAAGTGAGCCGCGACGTGCTGAGCACACGGGTTGGCCGCACCATCGATGTGCTGATCGACGAAGCAGACGAGGAAGGCGCGATCGGTCGCTCACCGTGGGACGCGCCGGAGATCGATGGCAGCGTGTTTCTGAACGGCGAAACCAGCGTGAAACCCGGAGACATGGTCCGCGCCCGTATCGTCGAAGCTGACGAATACGACCTATGGGCGCACCTGGAGGATTGATCCTTACGGCCCCGCGCCAGGGGTGAAATGGCTTGGCGCTATAAGGTTATCGCGCCTTTGGTTTTTGCTTCGCGCTCCGGCTCGACGTGAATGACCACCTCGGCGCCCTCGACAGCCGCGCCGAGCGCGTCTTCGAGGCGATCGCAGATATCGTGCGCGTCGGTCACCGCCATATCACCGGGCACGACCAGGTGAAACTCAATGAAGATCGCGGTCCCGGCAACGCGCGTTTTCAGGTCGTGGATCTGAAGGGCGCCGGACGCATTCGATGCAACGACCTTGCGGATTTCCGCAAGAACCTCGGTTTCCACGGCGCGGTCCATCAGGCCGTTCAAGGACTGCGACGTGATCCGCCAGCCAACCCAGAGAATATGGATCGCCACCAGGGCGGCCAGCAGCGGGTCGAGAAAGTACCAGCCGGTCAGCACCGCGAGCAGCAAGCCGATGATGACGCCAACGGATGTTGCGACGTCCGCATAAAGATGCCAGCCGTCCGCTGTGATCGCGGGGGAACGCCAGGCGCGGCCCCGGTTCATCAGATATGTCGCCCAGCCGAGATTGATGATGGAGGCGAACGCGTTGATGACGATGCCTTCCGTCGGCGCCAAAATTGCGCGCGGATGCATCCAGGCGCCGTAGGCCTCCTGCAGGATGAGGACCGCCGCGATAACGATCAGGGATCCTTCCAAGCCTGCTGAAAAGTACTCGGCCTTATGATGCCCGAACGGATGATTGCGGTCGGGAGGCTGAGCGGAAATGCGCACCGCGACCAGGGCGGCGATCGCGGTAATCACGTTGACGATGCTCTCCAGCGCATCTGAATACAGCGCCACGCTGCCCGTGCGCAAATAGGCAACATACTTGATGCCCATCACCAGCAACGACACGACGATCGTGAGGGCGGCCAGACGGCTAACTTTGTCGTTGGCGAAGAACACGCTGGAATGTCCCGTCTGTCGTACGTCGAGAGGACCGTTGTCTGTCACGTGATACAGGCGCGATCAACGCGGCATTGGGCCCGCTGCGCGCAATATCCAGTGAACCTTACGGCGTAGTTTGCGGTCGCCTAAAACTCGACTTCGAGTTCGATGATCTCGTCCGGCTCTTCCAAGGCTGATGCCGTCCATTGCTGCATCAATGGCCAGTCAAAGATCTTGCCGCAATAGGCCTGCAGCAGGGGATCGAGTTCCACTGCATAAGTGCGGAAGCGAGTGCAGACCGGCGCATACATCGCATCGGCGATACTGAGCTTTTCGCCGAATAGATACGGGCCGCCGTACGTCTCCAGGCATTCGGTCCAGATCGTACGGATGCGCTCCACATCAGGGCGTGCCCCGGAGAAGATCTTGAATGCCTTATGCTGCGCTTTAAGGTTCATCGGCAGAGCTGACCGCAAATTGTAGAAACCCGAGTGAATCTCGCCGGAAACAGCGCGGCAGTGCGCGCGGGCGGTGCGGTCGGTGGGAAGCAGCCCAGCCTCAGGCTTAACCTCCGCCAGATACTCCGCGATGGCCAGCGTATCCCAAACAGTTACACCGTTATGCACGAGGCGCGGGACAAGCACGGACGGCGACAGCAGCAGCAGTTCCTGGCGCGCGTTGGGGTCGTCGATATTGACGCGCTTTTCCTCCACATCCAGCCCCGCCATTTTGCAGAGAAGCCAGCCGCGAAGCGACCATG
>JAEZBZ010000031.1 GCA_023412745.1 Pseudomonadota bacterium
GGGGATCGCGCGACGAGCTTGAGCCAATCCGCTGGCTACTTCCGGTCTGTAATCTTAGGCAATTCTGACGCGGCGTGCGCGGTCAGGGCAAGCACTTCCTTGAGATTAGGTTCCCGGGCGATTTCCATCCTGCGGATGCCAAGCTCAGCGAGCCGGTCAGCCGTCGCGTCTGAAATACAATAATGCCTGATATCCTGCACTGCATCCGCTAAGTCATGCTGAACAATGAGATTTGCGTAAATCTCGGCCGTCCGCGGCGACAGCAGCAGCACGCCTTCGATGTGCCCGTTGCCGAGACGCGCCACCGTGGATCCGCTGAGCCGCTGGACCGCCTCAGCAACATAAACCACCGGGCTCAGGATATGATAACCGAGCCGGGTCAGCTCCTTGGCGAAATCGAACGCCAGCACGTCACCGGCCAGATGCAGCAGCGAGCCGTTGTTCACATCCACGTATTCGCTAATGACATCAACGAGCTGGCGTCCAGTGCCCGGCCCCTTGAGCACGGTCTCGAAGCCCAGCGCCCGTGCCGCCGAGGCCGTGCCCGGCCCCACCGCGAACAGCGGCAGCGATCGCGCGTGCTCGAAATCAGGACTGGCGGCAAGCGCCCGCAAACCGTTGCGGCTGGTCGCGATCAGCGCCTGAACGTTGTCCAGCTCGATCGGATCGAGATCGTCGAACTTAATCCGCATCAGCGGCTCGATCAGCGCCTCATGCCCCTGCGCCATCAGATGCGCCCGCAACGCGGTAGCATCCGGCTCCGGCCGTGTAATCAGGAACCGCATTACCTGCCCCCGCTGCTGGCATCAGATCCATGGCTCGCGGCGGGCTTGGCGAAGAAATCCGGCCCCGCGCGGTCGAGTAATTCCTGCCCGGCCTCTTCCCCCATCACCAGGGCGCGTTCGGGCGTTCCCTCGCGGATGGTCTCAAGACATTGAGTCCCATCCAGCGACAGGATCATGCCACAAAAACGGATGGTGCCCTTATCGGTCAGCTCAGCAAGCCCCGCGATCGGCGTACGGCAACTGCCTTCGAGCCTGGCCAGAAACGCCCGCTCCATGGCGACGCAGATCGACGTCGGCTGATGATTGAGCGGCATTACCCACGCCGAGCTGCGCTCGTCATCACTGCGAACCTCGATGCCAATCGCGCCCTGGGCCACCGCTGGCAGCATTTCGGCAACCGGCATAGCTGCCGTGATGCGATCGGCCTGCCCGAGCCTGTTCAACCCGGCGCAAGCCAGGAACGTGGCGTCGGCAACACCTTCGGCGAGCTTGCGCAGCCTGGTCTCGACGTTGCCGCGAAACTCGACGACCTTGACGTCCGGCCGCATGCGTTGCACCTGCGCCCTGCGCCGCAACGACGACGTGCCAACTACCGCGCCCTGCGGCAGGTCCGCGAGCGACGCCCAGCGCGTGCTG
The DNA here is from genome assembly GCA_023412745.1 of Pseudomonadota bacterium. Taxonomy (GTDB): domain Bacteria; phylum Pseudomonadota; class Alphaproteobacteria; order Rhizobiales; family Hyphomicrobiaceae; genus ZC4RG25. Next base: position 1,422 of record JAEZBZ010000031.1, read on the forward strand.
ATGAAGGCATCGCGCACATCCTCGCGTGGCAACAGCGCCGCTATCACCAATCCCGCGGGCAGTTCCGTCGGCATGTCCTTCATCGAGTGCACGGCCAGATCGACTTCGCCGGAGAGCAGGGCCTCCTCGATCTCCTTGGTGAACAGGCCCTTCCCGCCAGCTTCCGCCAGCGACCGATCCTGGATGCGGTCCCCCGACGTCTTGAACGTGCGGATCTCAACTGCCGCCTCGTCCCAGCCATGCGCCGCCATCAGCCGCCGCCGCACCTCTTGAGCCTGGGCCAGAGCCAGCGGCGAGCCGCGCGTTCCAATTTTGAGCCTGCCGGCTTGCACCCGTTCATCTCCAAATGCTAGGCCGCACCGTAAACGCGCGGCATGCTGCACCATACATGCTCCGAGCAGCCTGCCGACGCAAACAAGGCCCCATGGATCACGACGCCGCATGAACCCGCAAGCTTCCGAAACCGAGACCGGCCTTCTGGTTCTCGGCATCGAAACGAGCTGTGACGAGACCGCGGCCGCCGTGGTGCGGCGCGCGAGCGCGGGGCACGGCCGTCTGCTGTCGAACGTCGTGCGCTCGCAGTGGGAGGAGCACCGACCGTTCCAGGGCGTGGTGCCCGAAATCGCGGCCCGCGCGCACGTCGAATGCCTGGATGACATCATTGCCGAGGCGCTGGCTTCGGCCGGTGTCCGCTTGTCCGATCTCGATGGCATCGCGGTCACCACGGGGCCAGGCCTCATCGGTGGGTTGCTGGTCGGACTAATCACCGCCAAGGCCCTGAGCCTCGCCAGCCAGAAGCCCTTGATTTCCGTCAACCATCTGGAAGGGCATGCGCTGACCGTCGGCCTCACCGAAGGCCTGTCGCCGCCCTATCTGCTGCTCCTTGTGTCGGGTGGGCATTCGCAGCTCCTGCTGGTACATGGCGTTGGTCACTACGAGCGGTTGGGCACTACTATCGATGACGCTCTCGGCGAAGCCTTCGACAAGACGGCCAAGCTGCTCGGGCTCGGTTTTCCCGGCGGCCCGGCAGTCGAACGCGCGGCACGTCACGGCGACCCGCGCCGGTTCGCTTTCCCGCGCCCGATGGTCGGTCGCGATGAACCGCATTTCTCGTTCGCCGGTCTCAAGACCGCCGTGCGGCGCCAGGCCGAAAAGCTGTCGCCCCTGACCGATGAGGACATCAACGACCTCTGCGCCAGCTTCGAGGCGGCCGTTGTCGACATCGTTGTCGACCGCTGTGCCCGCGCGCTGCGTATCGCCAACGACCGCCTTAAAACGCCCGCCGATGCTCCTCTACGTCTCGTCGTCGCCGGTGGCGTCGCGGCCAATGCGCGTCTGAGGACGGCGCTTGAACATCTGGCGGCCGCCAGCGGACATACATTCCACGTGCCGCCGCAATCGCTGTGCGGGGACAACGCCGCCATGGTGGCCTGGGCTGGCGCGGAACGGCTGGCGCGCGGCCAGTCCGATCCGATGGATACGCCGGCGCGGGCGCGCTGGCCGCTCGATCAGATCGCCGAGCCGGTCCTCGGCGCCGGCCGACTGGGAGCGAAAGCATGACTACACTCATTTCCACGGGAGGCGCCGCGTGAGCATCACGTCCGTCGGTGTGATCGGAGCAGGCGCCTGGGGCACGGCTCTGGCCGAGGTCGCCGCGCGCGCCGGCCATGACGTGACGCTGTGGGCGCGACAGCAGCAGGCTGCCGAGGCGATCAACACATCCCACGCCAACGCCGCGCGGCTGCCTGGCGTCACGCTGGAGGCCGCGATCTCGGCGACCAGCGAAGCGGCCGATCTGGCGTCGTCGGATCTCGTCCTTATTGCCACGCCCGCACAGGCGTTGCGCGATGTGATGGCTACGTTTCAGCCGCATCTGAAAGCGATCCCCGCTGTCATCACGGCCAAGGGCATCGAGCAGACGACTTCGCGCTTTATGACCGACGTGCTGGCCGAGGTCTGCCCGCAAGTCGAACCACTGGTGCTGTCAGGACCGAGCTTTGCCGCGGATGTTGCCAAAGGGTTGCCCACTGCCGTCACGCTGGCCGCACGCGATCTGGAAATCGCGCGACCCGTGGCCGAAGCGCTGAGCCTACCGAGCTTCCGCCCGTACGTGTCCGACGACCTGCCTGGCGTGCAAATCGGCGGTGCGGTCAAGAACGTGCTCGCCATAGCCTGCGGCATCGTCACCGGCCGTGGTCTCGGCGACAGCGCACGAGCTGCACTGATTGCGCGGTCTTTCGCGGAGCTGGCGCGGTTCGCCTCTGCGTTTGGCGCCCGCCGTGAGACTTTGTCCGGCCTATCCGGACTAGGCGACCTGGTGTTGAGCTGCTCGAGCCACCAGTCGCGCAACTTCCGGCTGGGGTTTGCTCTCGGTGAAGGCCGCAGCCTCGCGGAAGCGCGCGCCGGACAGACGGGTATCAGCGAAGGCATGTTTACCGCGGCTGCCGTGGTGCACATCGCAGCGAAGCACGCAATCGAAGTGCCGATCTCGGCCGCCGTACTGGACATCCTGGACGAACGCACCTCAGTGCGAGATGCCATCGACCAGCTCATGCAGCGTCCGCTGAAAGCAGAGGATTGAGGCTGGCTTGCGAAAGGATATCGCAGCCGCGCGATAGGCCGCGAACAAGCTTTCCATCGCGGCTATGATTCGCCTAAGATTCGCAGGCGAAAGGATCACACGACCATGGCCAAGGCGGCAAAGAGCGACCGGATCAATCGCTGGCTGTTCAAGTCGGAACCGGACGTTTTTTCCTGGGACATGCTGAAATCGCGCGGCGAACGCGGCGAGCCATGGGACGGCGTGCGCAACTATCTGGCACGCAACCATATGCGGTCGATGCAGCTTGGCGATTTGGGCTTCTTCTATCATTCCAACGAGGGCAAGGAGATCGTCGGCGTCGTCGAGGTGATCGCCCTGGCGCATCCTGATCCCAAGGATTCAACCGGGACCTGGCAGTGCGTGGATGTCGAAGCGGTGTGCGACGTGCCCAAGCCCGTTACGCTGGCGGACGTCAAGACGACGCCTGAGCTGTCGGAAATGTCCCTCGTCACATCGATGCGCCTGTCGGTGCAGCCTGTAACGGCGGCCGAGTGGGACTTGGTGTGCAAAATGGGTGGGCTCGATCCGCGCAAGGTCAAGCCGCGCCGGAACAAGCCCGCATGACGCACCAGCGAAACAGAGGGTGGACGATGGATGAAGCGGCGGCTGTCGACTTCATCAAACGCAACACACTTCTGTTGGCGCCACCGCTGACTCCTGAAATCTCCCTGCATCTGGCCGCAGAGTCGCTGCCGATCTGGCAGAAGACGGAAGAAGAACTCGGCGAGATGAATGTGCCACCGCCGTACTGGGCGTTCGCGTGGGCGGGTGGTCAGGCGCTGGCGCGCTATATCCTCGACAACCCAACTGTCGTCGCCGGGCGCCGCGTTATCGATCTCGGCAGTGGCAGCGGCCTCGTTGCAATCGCGGCTGCACGCGCCGGCGCGTCGTCGGTAACCGCCTTCGATATCGATGCGCTGGCCATCGTCGCCATCAAGCTGAATGCATCCGCCAACGGCGTCACGCTGGAAACTTCGGTGGATGATCCGCTGTCGGGGCAAGCGCCGAAAAATGCTGTCATCCTGGTCGGCGACCTGTTCTACGAACGCGACTTGGCCGAGCGCGTGCTCCGCTTCATCGATACTGCAGCTCAAGCCGATTGCAGCATCCTGGTCGGCGATCCCAAGCGCAATTATTTCCCCGCAGATCGCTTTAGCCCGGTCGCGGCCTACGAAGTGCCGGTCACCCGCGAACTCGAAGACCACGAAATCAAGCGCACGACGGTGTGGCGGCTTGGGCAATCCTAGACGCTTAAATGCTTGACGACTCTCCGAATTGTATCGTCGAGATACTTATATCGACCACCACCCGCGCCATTAAATTCAGAAAGCTTCCATAGATCATCAAAAGTTGGAGCATCCCTCAGCATTTCTTCCTCACCACGGGCGCAATAAATAGGTTATCTATCATCCACCACAATATTAGAACGTCTACTATTGTTCGCCAATTCGCTTCCCGTAACCGGGCTCTCCCCTCGCCATTTCAATTCCGTTCAAAAATACCGGATACGCGGGACGTTACGATTTGCGACCATTTCAAGATTCGAATATTTGCAATCCGCTCTTTTTGTTGGCCGTTTCGATACAAACGCGCAGAACTTTCATCGCATCTGTGGGCAATGCTGGCATGCGATCTAACTTCCCCATTTCCTCCCGTAAATCCGAGATATCATACTCGTCGGCGCGCGGTAGCGCGCGCAGCTCTGCCAGCATAGCTTGCGTGTAATTCATCAGTTCGGCCAATGCCGCTGGCGCACCAGCGCGCGCCGCGTACTGCTGTCTCTCAATTCTATCGCGATACTGATCCTGCAGCTGTCTCGACTGAGCATTCATGCTGCGAACAGTTACGCCAGCACCAACAAGTGCCAGCATACCAGCAATCAGCGTTTGCCATTTCCACAACGCCTCAAAAACCGCGCGCTCAGTGGCTATTGAGAAGCTCAACGATCCGATCAGAACTGCCGCGGCCACTCCAAAAACTACCCCCAACGCGAAGCGATTTATGTCGTCGCGACCTTTAGATCCCATGCTGTTCACGCTGCTGACCGCTGGCGCATGGCTTCGCCGCGATAGCTGAGGGCCTCAGCGATGTGGATGCGCGACACGCTGTCCGCGGCGTCGAGATCAGCGAGGGTGCGCGCGACACGCAGCACGCGATGGAAGCCGCGCGCGGAGAGTTGAAGTTGCTCAGACGCCTTGCGCAACAACGCGATGCCCTCAGGATTTGGACGGGCGATGTCTTCCAGCAAACGCCCCGAGGCTTCCGTGTTGGTGCGAACGCCGACCGCCTTCAAAGCCGCAAACCGCTCGCGCTGACGTCCGCGCGCTGCCATGACCCGCGCGCGGATAGTGGCGCTGCTTTCCGATGCGCCAGGCAGGCACAAATCGGCAGCGGTAACGGCCGGTACCTCAATCTGCAGATCGATACGGTCAAACAGGGGACCGGATACGCGAGATTGATATTCGGACGCGCAACGCGGCCCGCGCTTACACGCCTGTCCCGGTCCGCCGCCGCAGCGACACGGGTTCATCGCAGCAACCAGTTGAATGCGCGAGGGATAAGTGATGCGATGATTGGCTCGCGCGATCACTGTTTCACCGGTTTCCAGCGGCTGGCGCAGGGAATCCAGCACTTGCGGCGAGAATTCAGGCAGCTCGTCGAGAAACAATACACCCAGATGCGCCAGGGACACCTCTCCGGGTTTCGGCTTAGAGCCTCCGCCAACCAGCGCCGCCATGCTTGCGGAATGATGTGGCGCACGAAACGGACGTTCGATCTTCAACTGGCCGCCCATGAGCTCGCCAGCGAGCGAGTGAACCATGCTGACCTCTAGCATTTCATGCGGGTCGAGCGGCGGCAGGATTGAGGGCAAGCGCGCGGCCAGCATGGATTTGCCGGAACCAGGTGGTCCGATCATCAGCAGATTATGGCCACCGGCTGCCGCGACTTCGAGCGCGCGACGGGCCGTCTCCTGCCCCTTGATGTCTGCCAGATCCAGCAACGTGCGCTCCTGCGCCGCCATGTCCGGCTCTGGCCGGCGCAGGGTCTGCAAACCTCTGAAATGATTGACCAGTGACAGCAGATGCGGCGCGGCGACGATATCCATGTCAGCCGCTGCCCAAGCCGCCTCGGCACCGCATTCAGCAGCGCAAATCAGACCCTTCTCCATGGCATTTGCGCCCATCGCGGCTGGCAACGCGCCGGGCGTGGCGCGGATCTGGCCATCGAGCGCCAGCTCACCGATTGCCGCAAACCCGTTGATGGCGTCCGGCGAGATCGCCTCCATCGCCACCATCAGCGCGAGCGCAATCGGCAGGTCGAAATGGCTGCCCTCCTTGGGTAGATCTGCCGGCGCAAGATTGACTGTGATGTGCGTCCACGCGCAGGCCGAGCCCGATGGCGTGCAGCGCGTTGCGCACCCGTTCCCGGCTTTCCGCGACCGCCTTGTCCGGCAATCCGACGATGGCGAACACGTGCTGGCCGGGACTGATGCGGACTTCGACCTGAACCGGGCGCGCTTCGATGCCCACGAACGCCAGTGTCGAAATCCGCCCGTACATCCCAACGCCCCGCCGTCAGACCTCTTCAGATGTCTGAAGGTTAAGGCGTGGGAGACATACGCGTCAAGAACATTATGAGAACAAAAAGGGCGTTCCGCTCACCTGCGGCCGACCTTGGCCTCCACAGCATCCCAGAACAGAGCCGCGATATCGGCGCCGCCGAAATCCTTCACCTGGCGGATGCCCGTTGGCGACGTCACATTAATTTCCGTGAGATATGGGCCGATCACGTCGATGCCGGTGAAGATCAGCCCGCGACGCTTTAGTTCCGGCTTCAAACGCTCGCAAATCTCGATATCGCGCGCGGTCAATTCAGTCGGCACCGCCTGTCCGCCGACGTGCATGTTGGAGCGCGTCTCGTCCGCCGCCGGCACGCGATTGATGGCGCCGACCACCTCGCCGTCGATCAGGATGATACGCTTGTCGCCGCCGCGCACTTCCGGACGGTACTGCTGCACCATAAACGGTTCGCGAAACACGGTCTGGAACAGTTCGATCAGCGAGTTGAGATTGGTATCGCCCGGCGCGACGCGAAACACCGAAGCACCGCCATTGCCGTACAGCGGCTTGATGATGATGTCCTCGTAGCGCTCGCGGAACGACTTCACGTCGTCTGGATTGCGCGTGACCAGCGTCGGCGGCATTAGATCCTGGAACTCCAGAACCCAGACCTTTTCCGGAGCGTTGCGCACGTGTGCTGGGTCATTCACTACCAGCGTCTTGGGATGGATCCGCTCCAGCAGATGCGTCGTGGTGATGTAGCCCATGTCGAACGGCGGGTCCTGGCGCAGCAAAACCACATCCCAGTCGGCCAGATCGACGAGCCTGTTTTCGCCGAGCTTATAGTGATCGCCGACCCGATCCTCGACCGTAAGCTCGTGACCGCGGGCGATCAGCCGTGCGCCATACAGCGCCAGATGCGGCGGCGTGTAGTAGAACAGCTCATGGCCACGCTTTTGCGCCTCGAGCAACAGTGCAAAGGTGGAATCGCCGCGGATATCGATGCGGTCGATGGGGTCCATCTGGCAGGCTATCTTGAGGCTCATGGCATGTTTCCAGTTCGGTACGGTCGCGGCGTGAAGCGCGGGCGCGTTGAATGATGTCCGGAGTGATACGGTTTAGCAGGAACGGGCGCGTTGCAAAGCATTCGGCACGTGGCGCGGCATCCGCCAGGGCGCCAGGAGAAGCGCATCCAGGCCGATCTGGTGATTGCGATAAGCCGGATGGCGCCAGATCCATTGCTCAGCCGTCCGCGCCAGCCGGTCGGCCTGGCGGCTGGTGATGGCATATCGGGCGGTGTCCAGGCTGGCGCGGAATTTCACCTCGACGAACGCCACCCGGCGTCCACGCACCGCGATCAGATCGACCTCGCCGGAGCGCGCCCGATAGCGACGGTCGAGTATCCGATAGCCCTTGAGCATCAGGAACATCGCCGCCAGCATTTCGGACGTCCGACCGCGCCGCTCATGGCGTTGCCTGCCGCCGTCCACTGCGCCGGCGCTGGAGCCAAGCCTCGTCACGCGCCACCTCGCCTGAGCTGAATGGCCAGATCGTACACGCGCGACCGGGACACGCCAAGCGCTTCGGCTACCTCGCGGCTGGCGTCACGCACGCTGGCATGATTAAGCGCGAGGCCGAGGCGCCGGGTGATCTCCTCATCGGAGATATCGATCGGCGGTGGCGGACCGACCAGCAGCACGAACTCGCCGCGCTCGGGAATGTCCGCGGTCATGAGGTCGCCCAGCCGGCCGCGCCGCACATCCTCGTGCAGCTTGGTGAGTTCGCGTGCGATGACGGCGCTACGTTCAGCCCCCAGAACCTCAGCCATGTCGGCCAGGGCATCGCGAACGCGCGATGGGGCCTCGAAAAAGATGAGCGTGGATGGAAAGGCCAGCAGCGCGCTCAGGCGTTCCCTCCGTGCCACCCGCTTCGGCGGCAGGAAGCCGGCGAACAGGAACGTATCGGTCGGCAGCCCCGAACAAGCCAGCGCCGCGATCGGCGCGGACGGCCCCGGCACGCTGATGACGCGATGCCCGGCCTCGGCGGCAGCCCGCACCAGCTTGAAACCGGGATCGGACACCAGCGGCGTTCCAGCATCGCTGATCAGCGCCACAGACCGGCCTGCGGCGAGATGATCCAGCGCGTGGCCCTGCTCGCGCTCCTCGTTGTGGTCGTGATAGGGCGACAGGTTGCGTAACAGGCCATACTGCTGAAGCAATTGGCGGCTGTGCCGCGTGTCCTCGCAATAGACCACGTCGGCGCTGGCCAGAATGTGCAGCGCGCGCAGTGTCAGATCCGCGAGATGCCCGATCGGCGTGGCGACCGTGTACAGAGCCGGTTCCAGCGGCTGTGACAGCACGTCATCGAGCCTAGCGAGCACATGGTCACGCAAAGAGCTAACAGCCGCCTCATCTACCTCCTTGCGGATTTGCCGATTTTTCGCCAAGCCAATGCTCCAAGTATGCTTTCGGGTGGGGTGGGGACCCCGGCGACCAGCGTAGCGCAATCGTGGCCATTGTTGCAGACCAGAGCGGACGGGCGTGCACCGGATGACCAGTGTGCCGTTTTCGGCGGGCGAGGACCAGACAATATGATGTCATTGACAGCCTGGACCCGGTCCGCGGCGCTGTGCGTCATCGGGCTTGTGGGCATGCTGCTCGCAGGCTGTGCGGTCCCCGGCACCGGCAACAGTGGTCTTCCGTCCGGCGATAGCGCGTCCAGCGACGAGACCCGGCCAGCCGCGAGCGGTAACGCTGTCAAGGTCGCCATGCTGCTGCCGCTGACGTCGACCGGCCACACCACGGCGGTGGCGAAGGCCATGAAGCAGGCCGGCGAGCTGGCGCTGTTCGAGCTCGACAATCCGTCTTTCCAGCTCATCGTGAAAGACGACAAGGGCACGCCCGAAGGCGCTCAGGCGGCCGCCGACGAGGCGATCAAGGAAGGCGCGGAGCTGATCATCGGCCCGCTGTTCGCCAAATCCGTGCAGGCCATCGCGCCAGCCACGCGCGCCGCCGGCGTGCCGGTGATGGCGTTCTCCAACGATCGCCAGGTTGCAGGGCAGAACGTCTATCTTCTCGGCTTCCTCCCCGAGCAGGAGGTCGACCGCATCGTCTCGTATTCGGCAAGCCAAGGACATCGTCGGTTCGCGGCCATCGTGCCGGACGACTCCTACGGCAAGCTCTCCGAAGCGGCCTTCCGCGCAGCCGTCAGCCGTGTCGGCGGCACCATTGCCGCCATGGAAACCTATGAAACCGGCAGCAATCGCATGGTCGAGCCGTCGCAGAGGCTTGCCGCCGCGATCCGTAATGCCGACGACGCCCGCCAGCCGGTCGATGCGCTGTTCGTGCCCGGCGGGCCCGAAACGCTGCCCAACCTTGGTCCGCTGCTGGCCTACGTCAGCATCGATAACACCCGGGTCAAACTCATCGGCAGCGGCGGCTGGGACTACCCCAACATCGGTCGTGAGGGCATCTTCCTGGATGGCTGGTTCCCGGCGCCGGATCCGCGCGGCTGGCGCGAGTTTTCGGAGCGCTTCGCCAAGACATTCGGCAGCGCGCCGCCGCGTCTCGGCAGCATGGCATTCGATGCCGTTTCAATCGCTATCAAGTTGTCGAGTGCGCCGGCAGGATCGCGCTATACCGCCGCCAATCTCACGCGCGCGAGCGGGTTCAGCGGCGTCGACGGACCGGTTCGTTTCCTGCCGAATGGCTTGACCGAACGCAGCCTGGCCGTGCTTCAGGTGCAAAACATCGGCACCCAGGTTGTTGATCCACCGACCACGTTCGGGGGCACGACAGCGTCGTCGCCGCTCAATCCCTTCAACTAGGCCCTAGGGCGACGTCGCCGGCGCCACCATTCCGGCAATCCCGCTATCCGGCATAAGCTATTGCCGGATGGCCGCACTCTGCTATGCCACTGGGCGTCATTCTGGCATTCCCGCCGCCATTTGAGCCCCGCCCGAAAGTCCCGTGATGCTGGCTATCCTGACTATTGTCACGCCCGTCTTCGGCATCATGCTGGCCGGCTGGCTATGCGAGCGCTTCCGCTACCTGACCGTGGACGCGGCGAAAATCATCGCGCAGTTCAGCTTTTACGTGGCCATGCCAGCGTTCCTGTTCCGCACCATGGTCGGCATTGGCGACATGCAAGCGTCGCCATGGCGTTTCGTCGGCGCCTATTTCGGCGGCATCCTGATTATCTGGATCGCGACCGCCCTGCTGACACACTATGCTCTGCGGCGCGACCAGCGCGATGCCGCCGCGATTTCGATGGGCACCGGGTTCGGCAATGGCGTGATGCTCGGCGTGCCGTTGGCGCTCAGCGCCTTTGGTCCGGAGGCTGCCATTCCCATCGGCATTCTCGTCTCGCTCGATTCCCTGATGCTATGGCTGATGGGCACCTTGCATATCGAGTGGGCCAGCCGGCGCGAGAGCACGACATCACTGTTTCAGGCGATGATCGGCGTGCTGTACGATCTGCTGCGCAATCCAATCGTCATGAGCGTCGTGGTCGGATCGCTGTGGCGCATCGGTGGATTGGGCGTGCCTGAACTCGTCGACCGGTTTCTGGCGCTGATGGGACAGGCGGCGATCCCGACTGGATTGTTCGCACTCGGCATGTCGCTGGCGACCTACCGGATCGCCGGGCAATGGCCTACACTGTCGCTGATCCTCGTGATGAAGATGCTGGCACTGCCGATCGTCGTCTACATCCTGGCTGAGTTCGTTTTCGCCTTGCCGCCCGTGTGGACGGCGGTTGCGGTCCTGATCGCGGCTATGCCGGTCGGCGCCAACGCCTTCCTGTTTGCCGCCAAATACGAACGCGCCGTCGGCTCCATCTCCGCCTCCATTGCGGTTAGCACGGCGCTCGCCGTGGGCTGGGTTTCGTTCGTGCTGTATCTGATGGGCGTTTGACGCGATCGCCGCCCCTAAACCTGCTCAAGCAGCCCGTCGAGATCGAGCGTCGAGCGCTCGCCGATCTTCTTGCCGTGTGTCGCGAGGAACGCATCGGCAGTGCGCCGACCTTCATCGCGCAGGTGGCACAGGAAGGCCCACTCCGCATTCAGCTTCGATGAGTATCCAAGGTCCGTCATCGCGCCGCTGGCAATCCGATGAATACGCATCCTGGCCCAAAGCCTGCCCTCGCAGTTGCCAGCATCCGCCACCTGCCGCAACACGGCCATCATGCGAAGCTCCTTCAGCAGCGTCGCATTGAAGGACACCTCATTGACGCGATCGATAATGTCGCGCGCCGTTCGCGGCGTACCCGGACGCTCGATCGGATTGACCTGCACGAGAACGGTATCGCTGCCAGTGCACTCGCGCACCAAAGGCGTGATCGTAGGATTTCCCGCGAAGCCGCCATCCCAATACGGCTCGCCGTCGATATCGATGGCCTGGAACAATGTCGGCAGACAGCCCGAAGCGAGCAGAACGTCGGGCGTCAGATCAGCGTTACGAAACACGCGCCCGCGCCCGGTCCGCACATTCGTCGCCGTCACAAACAGCCGGATCGGCGCCTTGGTCAGCCGGTCGAAATCGACACATTTGCTGAGAATATCGCGTAGCGGATTGGCGCCGTGCGGATTGAGGTCATAGGGCGAGAACAAACGCGCGGCGAGATCGAACGCGAGGAATGCCGGCGATGTATCCATCGACCAGCGCCCCAGCAGCATATCGAGCGGCGTTCGTTTGAGCGGACTGAGCAGCGCCGCATCCGCAACGCTGCGCCAGAAGCCGGCAAGGGCCGCCTTCGCGCCGTCGGCACCTCCCTCGGCAAATCCATCCGCAAGTACCGCCGCGTTCATGGCTCCAGCCGAGGTGCCCGAAATTCCTTCTATCTTAAGCGACGGTTCTTCGAGAAGTCGGTCCAAGACGCCCCATGTGTACGCGCCATGCGCCCCACCGCCCTGTAGCGCCAGATCGATCAATACCGGCGCGCGTGGACGTGCGCCGCGCTTGTGTGGAGGGGGCGATGCCATGCTGCCTCGATCGGTTGCCGTCACTTTCTACGACGCCCGCAGAGCAAACCCGTTCCGGGGAGCCGTGCCATTCGACGCAGGACGAGGCGCGCCTAGCGAGCGAGCACGGGAACTTCTGGCTGCCCCGCGAGTTACAACCCCGGCTGAATCAAGGGCATGCTCGATGGAGGATACAAGTGATCGCGCGGACAGGTTTAGTTTTGCTTGAATGTCCCACGACTGGACTGCAATTCAACGCCGGCATACGCACAGATACGGAAGGCCTCGCGGCACTCGTCGATCGCGGCATGCAAACCACCTGCCCCCATTGCAACGAGAGGCACGGCCTTGCGCATGCCATGCTCGATATCGATCTGGCCGAGACCCCACGGATGCCGGGTCTACCGGTCCGCACGTCTCGTGCTGCCAACGCTCAAACGACAGCGGCTCAACCGACCACGAACGGCCAACTCTATACAGGCATGTAGGTCGTCACAGGCTGCGACAATGCTCGAAGTCTCCGCCTTGAATCAAATCGGACAGCATCCCGTTCGCCGCGGCGAGTGGGCTTGCTGTCCGCGTGTCGCTGTGTCGGATAGCTTTATGCGCCCCAAATCTGCTTGAGGAACCGCAGCCAGTTCTCGCCGAGAACGCCGCGAATACGGGTTTCGCTCCAGCCGCGACGTTCCATGGCTTGAGTCAGGTTCGGATACTGCGCCAGGTTTTCAAGTCCTGTGATGACCGGCGCAGTCCCACGCGACGGCACCATGCGGCGGGCATAGCCTTTATCGTGGCGCAGCCAGTCGAAGAAGGCCTCGTCCTGGTCCTGCGTGAAGTCGGTGCCGATGCCGACATTGCCTTCACCGCAAACCTTGATCATATACTCGAACAGATCAACGCAATCGTCCAGCGTGGATGCGCCGCCCTTGGGCATGAACGGCGCGTAGGTTGCGACGCCGACGAAGCCGCCGCGATCAACGATCGTACGCAACTGCTCGTCCGTTTTGTTGCGCGGATGATTGAGAAGACCAGTCGGGCAGACGTGAGAATAAGTGCACGGCTGAGCCGAGTACTTAATGGCGTCGTCGGCGGTCTTGGGACCAACGTGAGAGAGATCGACGGCGATGCCGAGCCTGTTCATCTCTGACACGACCTCGCGGCCGAAACCTGACAGGCCGCCATCGTTCTCCTCCCAGCAGCCGCAGCCGACCAGGTTCTGCGTGTTGTAGGTCAACTGAATGACGCCGACGCCGAGTTCCTTGTACAGCGCCAGGGTGTCGAGACGATCTTCGATGGCGGATGTGTTCTGGAAGCCCAGAATGATGCCGACCTTGCCGGCTTCCTTGGCGCGGCGGATGTCCGCTGTCGTCTTTACTGGCATGATGATGTCACTGTGCTCGCTGAGCCAGCGCTTCCAGTCCGCAATGTTCTGCAGCGTGCTGCGGGTATTTTCCCAGATGCTGCATGTGCAGTTGGCCGCGGTCAGGCCACCGCGCTGCATGTGTTCAAAAACGCTGCGGCTCCACCGTGACACGACAAGGCCGTCGATCACGATTGAGCTGGAATGGATTGAAGAGGACATGAGCAAACCTGTCTATAGGGTGGGGGAGGGAGCAGCAGCTTAGGCGACTGTTGCCGCGACTTCGGCTGCGGTCATGAACTGCACGCGAGAGCGCGATTTGATGTGCTTGATGTGGTTGGCCAGCATGCGCAGGCGGCCGGGATGGCCGATCAACTCCACGTGCAGCGTCAGGTGATAGAACGCGCCCGGCCAGTCATAGAGACCATCGAACTCATCCTGCCAGATCGTCTGCACGTCGCTCGCTGTGCGAATGACACGACCGATTTCACCGCCGTACACGAAGAACGGCGCATCGGCCAGATGCCACTGCACCGGCAGCTCGACCACAGGCGTCGGCTTGCCGTCCAGCGCATGGCGATAGGGGCGGACACGGTCATGGAAATTGGTCGACGCGGTCACGCCGTGCTTGATCAGCAGCGGGAGCGTTTCGCTGCTCCATTCCCAGGATGCGGAGCGAAATGTCGTCGGCTTGACCCCGGTAATCGCCTGCAGCGCGTCCATGCCGCCAACTAATTCCTGCTCCTCTTCGCCCGGCTTGAGAAGAAGAACGGAGCGATGGCCGTAGGTGTGGCTACCGATCTCGTGGCCATGCTTCGCGATTTCCTTCACCGCCTCTGGATGCCGTTCAGCAGTAATGCCAGGCACGAAGAACGTGGAGCGAATATCGTTTTCTTTCAGCAGCGCCAGCAGCGGCGCCAGACCTTCGCGGATCGCAAACGTGCCATGGGACAGGAGAACCGGGCGCTGCGCGTTTTCCGGCTTGCGGCCGAGCCAGCTCGCCTCGGCATCGAGGCAAATGCCGAAAACAACAGGAAAGTCGTTTGCCATTTTTATCGTTGCTCCGTTCTTTTCTATGCGTTCCGTTACAGCCTTGGCGCTGTACTGGATGTTTCACGACCCGATTGGCACAAGCATCGCCATGATCGCATCGAGATCCGATGTCTGTTCCAGTCCTTGCAATGCCCGCAGCGCAGCATCTGCAGTGGCCGGGGATAAGGCATGGCTGGTGCAATCCAGGAATTTGCGCTTCAGATCATCATCTGACATCGGCGCCTGCGGATGCCCGCTCGGATAAATAACGGTGTGTTCCAACCGCCTGCCGTCGGTCAGCGTGACGACGAGACGGCAGCGCTCTTGACCGGAGGCAGGCGCGAGATCGGCAGGGATGTCCGGATCCAAATGCATGAAGACCTTCGGCCAGAAGGCGACGAGTTCCAGATCGCCCAAAGCCGCCAGTGAGAAACCGGAAAGATCAACCTCGCGCCTGCAGGCGGCGACAGCAAGGCAATGGTTCAAGCTGAAGCGGCCCTGCATCTCGTCGACCGGCCGGTCGTACATGAGATTTCTCTGCACGATGATCGACACGAACGCATCGACGCGTTCGATGTCATCCGCCGTGATGCCAGCAGCTTTCTGCAGATGCAGCAGCGCATCTATGGGGCGATGCGCACTGGCGCAACAGGGATACGCCTTGATCCACGCCCCCGGCACGGCCAACGCCGGCTCACCGCTCAATGCTGTCTCGGCAAGCTTGAAACCAGGCATACCGTCTGCGCCGAACAGTTTCTCAAATGACCACGCGCCTTGGAAAATTTCCGGCGCGGCGGTCAGGCCTGCCTCCGCGAAGGAGGCCGCCAGAATTCCGGCCTGGGCTGCAAGGCCAGCATGAGTTGGTTTCATTTGCGTGCCGAACTGCAGCTTGCTGCCGCTCGAGAAACTGGTGGCAATGCTGATGGCGCGTGCCGCGCCGTCCGCGTCGAGGCCGAGCAACCGCGCACATCCCGCAGCCGCTGCGGGCGCGCCGAGTGTCAATGTTGTGTGCCAGCCGCGCGCATAGTGGGCGTAGTTCAATGCGGCAGCCAGCGCGTTCATGACATCGAACGACATGACAAGCGCATCGACTACTTGCGCGCCTGAAGAGCGACGCTCCTGGGCCAGCGCCAGCAATGCCGGAACAAACACCGCGCTGGCGTGCGCCGCGGCAGTCTCCAGCACATCATCGTAGTCGAGAGCGTGGGCCGCGGTAGCATTGACCATGGCCGCCCATGGCGCCGCCGTCTGCCGCCCGGCAATCAAATCCAGCGCCGCGCCGGACTGCCAGCGGGCAAGCGTCGAGGAAATGGCGATCGCGGCGGGATCTTCGCGTCCAGCAACCATGCACGCGCAGGTGTCGATGATCGCACGCACGGCAGCCTGACGCACTTGCGGCGACCAGGCATCGCGCGCCTCAGCCGTATGCGCGCCGAGAGCTTGCGTGATCGTCACGCGCGCCCTCCCGCTGCTCCGAAGTCGAACTGCGGCAGCTTTCCGAAGTCATGCGCAAAATGACAGCGCGAGATCTGGCCGTTGCCGCAATCGATCAAGGGCGGTGCCTCGGTGCGGCAGATGTCCTGCGCCATGGGGCAGCGGGTGTTGAAACGGCAGGCTTTCGGCGGCGAAATTGGCGAGGGAATATCGCCCTTCAACGGCGCGGATGCCCGCTTCCTGGCGATGACCGGATCTGCAAGCGGGCACGCTTCGAGCAGCGCGATCGTATAGGGATGCCGCGGCCGTTGGAAAATCTGCTCCGTCGGGCCTTCCTCGACCACGTGCCCGAGATACATCACCATCACGCGCTCGCAGAATGAGCGCACGACGCCGAGATCATGCGTAATGAACAGATAGCTGAGACCGAGATCCTTCCGCAGCTTCTGCATCAGCGACAGGATTTGCGCGCGGATGGAGATGTCGAGCGCGGAGACCGCCTCGTCAGCAACGATCAGCGACGGGCGCAGCGCGATGGCGCGAGCAATACAGATACGCTGCCGCTGACCGCCGGAAAACTGATGCGGATAGCGGCCGAGATAGCTCTCACCCGGGCTCAAGCCGACGAGATTGAGCAGCCGGATCACTTCGGCCTGGATCTCGCTATTCGGCACGATCCCATGGATGCGCAAGGGTTGCGCAAGGGTTTGCAGCACCGTCTTGCGCGGGTTGAGCGAGTCGAACGGGTCCTGGAAAATCATCTGGATTTCGCGGCGGTAGTCGCGCATCTGCCGCGCAGTCTTGACGTCCTGCTGGCTGGTGCCGCGAAACTTGATCGAACCCGCCGTCGGTCTATTCAGGCCGAGGACCGAGCGCGCCAGGGTCGATTTTCCGCAACCGCTTTCACCAACCACGGCAACAATCTCGCCGGGATTGACGTGCAGGTCTACGCCGTCTACCGCGTGCACAATACCTTTGGGGCCGCTGAACCATCCCCCGCCAACAGGGAAGTGCACTTCCAGATTCTGGATCTCAAGCAGCGGTGCCACGGCCAGCCTCCTCATACAGCCAGCAGCGCGCACTGGTGCCCGGCGCAATCGCAAAATCGGGCGGCATCTCGGCGGAGCATTTCGGCAGTTTCTCGCCACAACGCGGATGGAAACGGCAACCGGGCGGCGGCGTGATCAGATTGGGTGGTTGGCCCTCGATGGATTCCAGCTTTTCAATGCGCCGGTCGGGGGACAGCGTCGAGCGCAGCAAGGCGCGTGTATACGGATGCCGCGGATTGGCGAAGATGCTGTAGACATCGCCCTCTTCGACGATCTTGCCCGCATACATCACATAGACGCGATCGCAGTATTCCGCGACCAGGCCCAGGTCATGCGTGATCAGCAGCATCGAGGTGTTCAGCTCCCGGCGCAAATCCGCCAGCAAGCGCATGATCTGCGCCTGGATGGTGACATCGAGCGCGGTCGTCGGCTCGTCGGCGATCAGCAGCGTCGGCTGCGAAGAGATCGCCATCGCGATCAGCACGCGCTGGCGCATGCCACCGGAGAGCTGATGCGGAAAGTAGTCGAGCACATTCTTCGCAGCCGGAATGCCGACCCGCTCCAACGCATCGAGCGCAACAAGGCGGGCGGCTTTGTAACCCAGCTTTTGATGCAACAGGACAGCTTCGACGATCTGCTCGCCGACACGCATCAGCGGGTTCAGGAAGGTCATGGGATCCTGAAACACCATGGCCAGGCGGCCACCGCGTACGTCGCGCATCTCGCGATCACTGAGGTCGAGCAGATTGCGACCGTCGAAGTTCACTTCGCCGGAGATGATGCGCCCGGGCGAACGGACCAGCCGCATCAGCGACAGCGCAGTCATACTCTTGCCGCAGCCGGATTCACCGACCAGCGCCACCGCCTCGCCGTGCCGGATGTGCAGCGAAACGCCATCGACCGCCTTCACCGTCCCGCTGTCGGTGAACAGGTTGGTGACGAGGTTTTTTGCGCTGAGTAGCGGCAGGGTCATCAGCGCTCCCTCGATCTGGGATTGAGGATGTCTGTCAGCCCGTCACCCACGAGATTGAGGCTCAAAACACACAGGAAGATCAAGCCGCCCGGAAATGCCGTCGTCCACCACGCGGAACGCATGATCTGCTGTGCTTCCTGCAGCATCTGGCCGAGGCTTGCGCGCGTGGGATCGCCAAGCCCCAGGTAGCTCAGGCCGGCTTCCAGCAGCATCGCCTGGCCGACCATCAGCGTAGCATTGACAACCACCGGCCCAAGCGCATTGGGCAGGATCTCGACGAATATCAAACTGGCTTGAGAGGCGCCGGCGACGCGTGCCGCATCGACGTACTGGCGCGACCGCAAGCTGAGGAATTCACCCCGCACCAGGCGCGCGATTTCGGGCCAACTCAAAATCGCAATGGCAATGAGAATGTTAAAGATGTTGGCGCCGAAGAAGGCCACCAGCAGCACGGCGAGGAAGAACCGCGGAATGACCTGAAAAACCTCCGTGATGCGCATCAACACCGCATCGGTCGTGCGTCCGAAGAATCCGGCCAAGCCGCCGACCACAATTCCGAGAAAAGTTGAAATCGTCGCCGCGCCGAAGCCGACGAGCAGCGACACGCTCAGGCCGGCCGTCGCGCGGCTGAACACGTCGCGGCCCAGTTCATCGGTACCCATCAGATGGGTCGGGCTCGGCGGATCCATTGCTGGGCCGACGTTGATGCGGCCAGGCTCGAAGGGCTGCAGCATCGGCGCGAAGATGGCCAGGGCGAACAACGCAGCCAGAATGACGGCCGCGATGACAGCACCGCGATTGCGGCTGAAGATGCGCCACCAGGTCGGCCCGGCGGGAATGTGTGCGACTGTCATGGGCGCCTACCGATACACGACACGTGGATCAATCAGCGCGTAGATCACGTCGGTGATGACGTTTGCGCAGATCACCATGATGGACAGCACCGTGAACAGTCCCATCTGAACGGGATAGTCGCGTGCACCGATCGGTTCGTAGAGAAGACGCCCCATGCCCGGCCAGGCGAACACCGTCTCCGTCAGCACCGAACCCGCCAGCATGAAGCCGAAGTTGAGGCCGATTACCGTGACCACCGGCAGGACGGCATTGCGCAGGCCGTGCTTGAAGACCACGCGTCCCTCGGAGACGCCCTTGGCGCGCGCGGTGGTGATGAAATCCAGCGCCATCACCTCCTGCATTTTCACCCGCGTCAGGCGGAAGATCAGGGCCAGGTGATAGAAACTGTACGTCAGCGCCGGCAGCACGAGATGATGCGCGACATCGAGAATGCGGCCAAGCCCTTCCGACGGCGCACGCAAGCTGTACATGCCCTGCGTCGGAAACCAGGCCAGATGCAGCGCGAAGATGATCAGCATGATCTGGCCGAGCCAGAACACCGGCATCGAATATCCGGCGAGCGAAACGAACGTCGCTGTGTAGTCACCGGCCGAATAGGGCCTGCGCGATGCGATCACACCAAGCAGAATGCCGATCGCACTGCTGAACAGAAGCGCCGTGCCCATCAACAGCAGCGTTGCGGGCATCCGATCGAGGATCAGGGAAAGCACCGGCTCGCGGAAACGCAGCGAATAGCCGAGATCACCCTGCGCGATCTTTCCGAGATAGGTGACGAGCTGAGTGCCGAGAGGCTGATCCAGACCGAACTCTCGGCGCAGGTTTTCGATATATTCCGGTGTTGCCTCCGTCGCACCGATCAGGAAGTCGACCGGGTCGCCCGGTGCCGCATGGATCAGCGCGAAGTTGATGAGGATGATCACGAATAGTATCGGGACCGCCTGAATTAAGCGGCCGCCGATATAAATGAGAAGGGATATCGGGGTCACCCGTCACCTGTGCAGTTCGCGGAAGCCAATATCGAGGCGCGATTACCGCGCCTCGTAGGCACCCTCGCGGTCCTGGATGTAGCCCTGCGGACCGGTTACCACGTCCTTGAAGCGTGCAGAGACGGCGTGAATCGGCGGCAGTTCAAACAGTGGCAAGGCCGGCAGATCGGTCATGAGCTGCTTTTGGATATTGTGCCACATCTCCTTGCGCTTGGCCGGATCGATTTCGCGGAACTCGCTGTCGAACAGGGCGTCGGTGGCCGGGTTGGAATAACCCATGGCGTTCACGAACGGCGCTTTCAGAATCTGCTTGGTGTGATACCGCGAATTGACGCTGATCGTCGGATCCGGACCGGTCGTGAAAAGCTGCATCGCGAGATCGAAATCCCACTGACGATACACACGGTCCGTGAACGACGGCCGGTCGAATGTCTGCACCGTTACGTCGATGCCGAGATCACGCAGATTATCCTTCACGATCTCCGAACCGCGGCCTTCATAATCGCGGCCAGCCGCCCAGAACAGGCGTAGCGGAAAGCGCTTACCGTCGGCGCCGCGAGGAAATCCGGCTTCGTCGAGAAGCTTGTTGGCCAGTTCAGGATCGAACTTGTAATCGAACTCAGGCGTGTGCGCCCAAGCGACGTTGCTCGACACGTGGCTGCGCGCAATCTTGCTCTCGCCAAAAAGCGCACGATCACGAATGGTCTCGCGATTGATGGCATGGGCAAGGGCCTGCCGCACCTTTTGATTCTTCAGGGCGTTGTGGCGATGGTTGATCAGCATGAAGCCGTTGGTCGCGGCGGCATCGCCTTTCTGGACCAGATCGAAACGCTTGTCCTTACGCAGCTTGGAGAGCTGGTCGTAAGGCACGATGTACCAGTGCAGAAAGTCCACCTCGCCGCGCTCGAACGCCAGGAAGCGCGCGGCTGCGTCAGGCATCACCTGCAGGACGACGCGGTCGAGATACGGGCGGTTCGGTTTCCAATACTGATCATTGCGGGCCAGTTCGACATAGTTTCCGCGCTGCCAGCGCACGAACTTGAATGGGCCGCTGCCGATCGGAGCCTGATTGGCTGCAGCATTCTTGGCGTCTTTGCCTTCGTAGATATGCTTCGGCATGATCAGCGCCGCGCTCGAAAGCACGCTGCCGAGCATGGTCAGGAACGGAACGTAAGGCTCCTTGAGGCGGAACTCGAACGTGTGGGTGCCGGTCGCCTTGGCGGACTCTACGTTCGGCCACCAGCTACCGGCACGCGGGTGATTTTTAGCGATCAGCTCGTTGAAGGTGAATTCGACGTCCGCGGCGGTCACCGGCTTGCCGTCATGCCATTTGGCATTTGTTGCGAGTTCGAATGTATAGACGCGGCCATCGGGCGAAACGGTCCAGCTCTGCGCCAAATCGGGTTTTGGCTGAAGCTTTTCGTCGAGCAGGACGAGCGCGTTGTAGATGTTGTTGACGACCATGAAGGTCGGGGTATCGGTGGTGAGGTGCGGCCCGAGCGTAGAAGGCTCGTTCTCGACTGCAACAATCAAGCTGCCGCCGCGTTTGGGTTCCTGGCTATTGGCAGGAAATCCGCCTATGGCCAGGGCGCCTGCCGCAAGGCAGGTTAGAAAGGTCTTTCGAAGGCCGGCTAGCATTATTTCCCTCCACTGCGCGACGGATAGCTTTGTTAAAACTTGCGACGAAGCAACGCGCACGGTTTGCACTGCACCGACGTATTTTTGATCCCCTGCGACACCGATGCGACTACACCTGCTTGCGCTCATGACGTGGCGGATAACCGTAGCGACTCCGATATGCTCGCGAGAAATGCGCGGCGCTGGTAAAGCCGCTGGCCACCGCGACATCCAGCACCGAAAGAGACGTCTGTCGCAGAAGCATGCGCGCGCGGTCCAATCGCACGGACACCAGATGTTGCCCGATCGTGCATCCGAGGTGCCCCTGAAAAAGGCGCTCGAGCTGGCGCACGGAAACACCGGCGGTCTCGGCCAGCATTTGCCGCGAAAAGTCCTCCTCCGGTGTCGCTTCGATATGCTCAAGCACATTGAGGAGCGGCGAATGATTGACGCCATAGCGGTCCCGAAGCGACATGCGCTGCGGCTCGCGACTGTGTCCCAGTCTGGTGTGGAGAAACCATTCGCTGATCGCACTCACCAGTTCGCGGCCATGCGGACGCGCGATCAGCGCCAGCATCATGTCGAAGGCTGCTGTGCCCCCCGCACTCGTGCAGCGGTTGCGGTCGATCTCGTAGCGCGCGCTGGTGATGACGTGACGGGGAAAATTTTCCCGGAAGGCGGGGATGTACTCCCAGTGCATCGTACAGCGATAACCTTCTAGCAATCCGGCACGGCCGAGAATGACTGGACCGCCGGCAACTCCGCCCACGCGCATGCCACGGTGCGCCTGAGCCCGCAACCACGCCAACGTCCGGGCATCATCGAACAAGGTCGGGTTGCCGCCGGCGCACACGAACAGCTCATCGACGTCAAGGGGTGCCTCGATGCCCTGGTCGGGAACGACTGAGACGCCGTTCGAGGCGGCCACGGAATTGCCGTCTGGCGAAACGTGCATCCAGCGATAGAGTTCGCGCCCCGACAATGTGTTCGCGGCGCGATACGGCTCCATGGCGCAACTGTACGTCATGAGGGCAAATCCTGGGACCAGCAGAAAGCCGATCCGATGCGGCTGCTTCGCGGCTGATGCAGCGAGTTTCTCCGCGGCCGCTGCTTTACGTGGCTGCACCCGCCTCGCTGGTGTGTCGCTCCCGCTCAAGAAAAAGTCGCCCTGGGTCATGACGGTTTATCGGATCGTGCCAGATTTCCGCGCCGATGCAAGATCGGTGTTGCCACGATTTCTCCGAATTGGACCTTTCTCCAATGCGCTATTCGCTCGCTGCGCTGTTCAAAAACGCGCTTTCCGGGAATGCTCACTGGGCGCCAGCCTGGCGCGATCCGGAGCCGAAGGAAGCCTATGACACCATCATCATCGGCGGCGGCGGCCATGGGCTGGCGACGGCCTACTATCTCGCCAAGGAGCACGGCATCACCAACGTGGCGGTGCTGGAGAAGAGCTACATCGGTTCAGGCAACGTCGGCCGCAACACCACGATCATTCGCTCCAACTACCTGCTGCCTGGCAACACGCCCTTTTACGAATGGTCGCTGAAACTCTGGGAAGGGCTTGAGCAGGATCTGAACTACAACGCCATGGTGTCCCAGCGTGGCGTGCTCAATCTGTTTCACTCCGATGGTCAGCGCGACGCCTTCGCCCGGCGCGGCAATGCCATGCGTCTCAATGGCGTCGATGCGGAGTTGCTCGATCGCGAGCAGGTTAGGCGCATGCAGCCGCTACTCGACATGGACAACGCTCGTTTTCCAGTGAAAGGCGGGCTTTTGCAGCGGCGCGGCGGCACCGTCCGCCACGATGCTGTGGCGTGGGGCTATGCACGCGCGGCCGACCAGCGTGGCGTCGATATCATCCAGAACTGCGAGGTCACCGGACTTCGCATCGAGAATGGCGCGGTGGTCGGTGTTGAAACCACACGCGGCACCATCAAGGCCAAGCGCATCGGTCTAGCGGTAGCGGGCAATTCCTCGCGGCTGGCCGCAATGGCCGGATTGAGACTGCCGATAGAGAGCCATGTTCTGCAGGCCTTCGTCTCGGAGGCCGTGAAGCCGCTCATCCATTCGGTGGTCACGTTCGGTGCCGCGCACTTCTACATCAGCCAGTCCGACAAGGGCGGGCTTGTCTTTGGCGGCGATATCGACGGCTACAATTCCTATGCACAGCGCGGCAACCTGCCGATCGTCGAGGATGTGATGACGAGCGCGTTGTCGCTGTTTCCATCCATAGGCCGCCTGCGCTACCTGCGCCAATGGGGCGGCATCATGGATATGTCGATGGATGGCTCGCCGATCATCGACCTGACGCCGATCGGCGGCCTCTTCCTGAATGCCGGCTGGTGCTATGGCGGCTTCAAAGCCACGCCAGCCTCGGGCTGGTGCTTCGCGCACACCATCGCCACCGGCGCCCCGCATCGCCTGAACGCGGCCTACCGCTTTAACCGTTTCGACAGCGGGCACCTCATCGACGAATCCGGTCACGGCGCCGTGCCCAACCTGCACTGAGGAACTAAACATGCGCATACCATGTCCTTACTGCGGACCGCGCGGCAACGACGAGTTCGTCTATCTCGGCAGTGCCGATCCGGTCCGGCCGGCAACGCACGACGCGGCGCCCGAAACGTGGACCAACTACGTGTTCATGCGCGACAACCCAGCGGGCGCCAATCGCGAACTCTGGCATCACAGCCACGGCTGCCGGTCCTGGCTGATCGTCACCCGCGATACCCGCACGCACGAAGTTTTGAAGGTAGTTCCCTCGCGCGAGGCCAACACGCCCGCAACTCAGGCCATCGCAGAATGACCAACCCTTCACCCAGCGCTACCTCGCAGTCCAATCGCCTTGCTGCCGGTGGATTGATCGACCGCAGTCAGTCAGTGCCCTTCACGTTCGATGGTCACCAATATGCCGGGCATCCTGGCGACACCCTGGCCTCGGCGTTGCTGGCCAATGGCGTGACCTTGGTTGGACGCTCGTTCAAGTATCATCGGCCGCGCGGCATCCTCTCGGCCGGCGTCGAGGAGCCGAATGCCCTCGTTGAATTGCGCACCGGCGCACGGCGAGAGCCGAACACACGGGCGACCGTCGCTGAATTGTATCCCGGCCTGACGGCACGCAGCCAGAACCGCTGGCCGTCGCTCGGCCTCGACCTGATGGCAGTGAACGGCCTCGCAGCGCCGATTTTCAGCGCCGGCTTCTACTACAAGACGTTCATGTGGCCTGCGGCCTTCTGGGAGAAGGTCTACGAGCCGCTCATTCGCCGCGCAGCGGGTCTCGGCCGGGCGGCGCTTGAACCGGACCCCGACACCTATGAGCGCTCACACCTGTTCTGCGATGTGCTCATCGTAGGCAGCGGCGCGACCGGCCTGACTGCGGCACTGGCTGCCAGCCGCAGTGGCGCGCGCATCGTTCTCTGCGAGCAGGATTTCCTGCTCGGCGGTGGCCTGCTGTCCGACAACGCGGATATCGACGGCAAGCCGGGGAAAACCTGGGCCGCCGATGTCGCGCAGGAACTGGCGGCGCAGCCGAACGTGCGCGTTCTGCCACGAACCACGGTGTTCGGGCTGTTCGATCATGGTGCCTGCGGCGCCGTCGAACGTGTCAGCGATCATCTGGCCGAGCCGCCGCCGCACACGGTTCGCCAGCGCTACTGGAAGATCGTGGCGCGTCAGATCATACTCGCCACGGGCGCGATCGAGCGGCCGATCGTTTTCCCGGGCAACGATCGGCCCGGCATCATGACGGCAAGCGCCGTGCGCACATACATTGAGCGCTACGCCGTATTACCCGGAAAGCGCGCAGTTGTTTTCACGACCGATGACAGCGGCTGGCAAACTGCCCGCGCATTGCAGCGCGCTGGCGCCTCGGTCGTGACCGTGGATGCGCGCCAACAGGCAGCGGCCAATACGACCAACGACGCCGATAGCGCTTCCGCTGTTTACGGCGGTTGTATCGTCGGCACGCGTGGTCATCTGCGTTTGCGCAGCGTCGATATCAAGGACGCCAACGGCAAGGTGCGCCGCATGGAGGCTGACCTGCTTGCCATGGCCGGCGGGTGGGATCCGGCGCTGCATCTGACTTGCCACCTTGGCGGACGGCCGCAATGGAACGGTGAGGTGTCGGCGTTCGTGCCTGGTCCCCTGCCGGCTCACATTGCCGTTGCAGGCGCCGCGGCGGGCCGCTTCGGTATGGCGCAAGCCCTGCAGGACGGCGCACGCATGGGCGCCGAGGCCGCACAGAAGACGGGATTTGCAAACCCAACCTTCACGCCCCCCGCGACTGCTGACGATCACATGCCGCGTCCTGGCACGCCGCTTTGGCATATCCAATCGTCAGGGAAAAAAAGCTTCGTCGATTTCCAGAACGACGTGACGGCGGCTGACATCAAGCTGGCGGCCAGCGAGGGCTATCGCTCGGTCGAGCACGCAAAGCGTTACACCACGCTGGGCATGGCGACCGATCAGGGCAAAAGCTCCGGTGTCAACGGTCTGGCGATCCTCGCCGATGTCACCGGCCGCACGATCGCCGAGACCGGCACAACGACGTTCCGGCCGCCGTTCACGCCGGTCGCAATCGCAGCCATCGCCGGCCATGAGCGGGGCAAGGCCTACCGCCCGTCACGCCGCACACCGACCCACGCCTGGGCGGCTGAGCAGAACGCGGTGTTCGTCGAAGTCGGCCGCTGGTATCGCGCGCAGTGGTACCCCAGGGCTGGCGAAGGCGACTGGCTGGAGAGCGTCAATCGCGAGGTGCGCACGGTGCGCAGCGCGGTCGGCGTTTGCGACGTCTCGACGCTCGGCAAGATCGAAGTGGTGGGACCTGATGCCGGCCGGTTCCTCGATTTCGTTTACGCCAACACTATGTCCACGCTCAAAGTCGGCAAGATGCGCTACGGCGTGATGCTGCGCGAGGACGGCAATGTTCTTGACGACGGCACCGTAGCCCGGTTCGCGCCGGATCGCTTCTTCCTGACCACGACAACCGCGCATGCCGAGAACGTGCTGCGCCACATGGAGTTCTGCCATCAGGTGCTTGCGCCGTCGCTCGACGTCTCGTTCGTGACGGTCACAGACAGGTGGGCGCAGCTTGCTATCGCGGGGCCAAAATCGCGCGACCTTCTCGGCAAGATGGTCGACGGCGCGTTCGATCTGTCGACCGAGCGATTTCCCCTGATGTCGATCGCGGAATTGACGGTTTGCGGCGGCGTCCCGGCTCGGCTCTACCGGGTGTCGTTCTCCGGCGAGCTGGCCTACGAAATCGGCGTTCCCGCAGACTATGCCGATAACTTCGTGCGGAGATTGGCAGAACTCGGCCAGCCGCTCGGCTTGCAGCCCTATGGCACGGAAGCCATGACCGTCCTGCGCGTCGAGAAAGGTTTTGCCGCCTCGGGTGAACTCAATGGTCATACGGCCCCGCGCGACCTGGGCCTCGCCGATCTGATGTCTAAGAAGAAGGACTACATCGGCCGCGCAATGCTCGGCCGGCCGGCATTCACCGATCCGAGCCGTCCGACCCTGGTGTCGTTCGCTCCGGTGGACAGGTCGAAGCCGCTAACGGCTGGCAGTCATTTCATCGATATCGATGCTGCCGCGACTATCGAGAACGATCAGGGTTACATGACATCCGCAGTGTATTCACCGACGCTTGGCCACTACCTGGGCCTTGGCCTTCTGAAGCATGGCACCGACAGGATCGGACAGCGGGCTCGTGCCTACGACCCCGTACGCAATAACGACATCGTCGTCGAGATCGGCCCCGCTTGCAGATTCGACCCAACGGGAGGACGCGCACGTGCCTAACTTGTCGCTCGCAATCCGCACCGGCCTTTCGGCTGTCGCAGCGCCACGCCATCACGGCACCCCAGGGCGGACCGGCGTGACACTGAATGAACTCGCCGGCGTTTCGCTGGCGATGCTGACTGTCCGCGGCGACCAGACAGCCACACTCAGCGAGGCCATCAAACGCGCAATTGCGATTGATCTGCCGCACCAATCCAGCCGCTCAACGGCAGGCGCTGTGACGTTCATCTGGGCCGGCTATGGCCAATGGCTGGCGATTGGCGCGCCATCGGATGATCTCGCGCAGCGGCTCGCATCATGCGTCGGAGCATCGGGGTCTGTCGTCGATCTGACGGGTGGGCGCACCATCATACGCATCGCCGGGGCCAGAGCACGTGATGGCCTGATGAAAGTCGTTCCTCTCGATCTCGACGACGCCGTTTTCACAACGCAAAGCGCGGCGCTGACTGCCGCCGAACATATCCCCGTCGCGCTTTGGAAAGTCGACGACGCGCCGACCTACGCCATCGCTTGCCCGCGGTCGTATGCTGAAAGCCTATGGGCCGCGCTGCTCGCGTCTTTCGCTGAGTATGGCTGCGACGTCATCGCCAGCGGGCCTTAACGCTCCGTCGGCACTTAGGGCGGTAGCAAAACCAATTTCGCGCGCCCGCACGGATGTGCGCTGACCACTCCTGCCTCGCCTCCGCACGCTTGATCGCGCGGGCGCTCGCGGAATATGGTCAGCCTTCGGCTGGCGACCGAGAATGTGGCGCATCACATTCGGCACAGCGTACAGGACAACAAAAAAGTGAGGCAACGTGGCCGGTGACGACATATCCGGTGGCTGCTGCGCATCTGCGCGACGCGATCATGTCGGTGGCGAAACGGCCAACGCTGCCGCGAATATCGTGCGGGGCGAAGATCGCGAAGCGCGTTTCGTCCTGATCAACGGTGGCCCATTCCTGATGGGCTCCAACGATCCCGCCGCGCACCCGATGGATGGTGAAGGGCCTGTACGGGTCGTTCGGCTCGACCCATTCCACATTGATGCCTTGGCAGTCTCGAACCGGCGCTTCGCGCGTTTCGTGGGCGAGACTCAGTACGTGACAGATGCAGAGCGCTTTGGTTCGTCGTTCGTGTTCCGAGGATTCCTGACTGCCCACCAGCAATCTCAAATCCTACAGTCAGCACCGTGGTGGGCCCACGTGCCGGGCGCGAGTTGGCGGACGCCGGAAGGTCCCGGCTCGACGATAGTGGGTCGCGAGGACCATCCCGTAACACACGTATCGTGGACCGATACGCAAGCGTACTGCACTTGGGCCGGTGCGCGGCTGCCGACTGAGGCGGAGTGGGAATGCGCGGCACGTGGCGGATTGGTTCAAAAACGCTATCCGTGGGGCAACGATCTGACCTCAAGCGGCCGTCATCGCTGCAACATCTGGCAGGGACGATTTCCCGATCACGACAGCGGCGAGGACGGCTATCGCGGTACGGCGCCGGTCGATGCATACGAACCCAATGAATTCGGACTGTTTAATACATCGGGCAATACCTGGGAGTGGTGTGCGGACTGGTTTCATCAAAGCCAGCACACGCGCGGTAACTTGGACAACCCGAAAGGTCCAGAAGCCGGCGTTGCGCGCGTAATCAAAGGCGGCTCGTATCTCTGCCACGAGAGTTATTGCTTCCGCTATCGCGTATCCGCACGCTCCTCCGCGCCGCCGGATAACAGCACGGGCCATCTCGGCTTCCGGATTGCACGCGACGCATGATCCGCGGATGATTTGCGATCAGCCTCAGTTCGTGACGATTGCCGCGGAATATTCTTTGATCGCCTCGACGAACGCCTTCGTGATGATCGACGACGCCGATGACGCCCTGAATATCACGCCTGCGGTTCTCACGGTACTAAGCCCAGGCACGGGCAGGGGTGCGCTTCCATGCATGCTACTACTGACAATCTGAATAGTCATGAATGAGAGCATGTCGCTTTCACGCAGGACATCGGCAATAAATGGAATCGAGTCGACTTCGATGTTTGGCTCCGGAACCTCCAAACCGTGAACGCGAAACAGGGCTTCAAGCCGCATCCGCGAAAGGACGTCGCGACCGGGGAGGATCCAGGAGTATTTCAAGGTATCACTGGGCGTGATCCGACGCTTGCCGCGCAACGGATGATCGCGGCGCGCGATGACCGAGATTGTATCTTGCGTCAGAGGAATCCCCCGTAACCCGGGGGGCAGACGATTGGGTAGCGCAGCGACGGCTATATCGAGTTCTCCGTTTTTTACGAGTTCGATCAAATTGCCCTTGAAACCACCAAAAACGCGGAAGTTGAGCGCCGGATAAACTGCGGCCATTTTCACGATGATACCGGGCAAAGCGCTGGTCAGCCAGGATGGGCCGGCACCGATGCGGATATGTCCGATGGCGCCCTGATTGAGCGAGCGAACCTCTTCGCGGGCATCCAATAGCTGCACGTTGAGCTGGTTTGCATGCCGGAGCAGCGCTTGTCCCTGTTCAGTCAGTGCAACGCCTCGCGCTAGGCGTCGAAACAGACGGCAATCGAGAGATGCTTCCAGGCGGCACACGGCTTTGGTCAGACCGGGCTGGGTCATGCCGAGCGCTCTTGCCGCCGCGCTGAAGCTGCCGTGCTGGGCCACGGCATTGAAGTAACGAAGCTGGGAGAGATCCACGCCACCTATTCCTGATAGTTATGGCAAAGGTCATATCTGTGACCTTGTCGTACCACCTCTTCGGAGGCAACCTCCAAACAAAAATCAGTGCCTGGAGGAAATCGAACCGTGAAGCCCAGCAATCTGCTGTTCATTCTGTCGGATGAGCATCAACGTGACATAGCCGGCTGCTACGGCGATCGCATCGCGATCACGCCGAATATCGATCGGCTCGCGGCGCGCGGCACGCGATTTACCAACGCCTACACGCCTTGCCCGATCTGTGTGCCCGCGCGCGCTGCGCTGGCGACGGGCCGCTGGGTGCATCAGGTCAAGGCCTGGGACAATGCCGCGCCATTTCACGGGGAGTTTCCGAGCTGGCATAGCCGGATTCGCGACAACGGCAACGACGTCGTCTCGATCGGCAAGTTGCATTTCCGCGCGACGGCCGATGACAACGGCTTCAGCGAAGAAATCCTGCCGCTGCATGTGCTGCAAGGCCAAGGCGATCTCATCGGCATGCTTCGTGAGCCACCGGCGAAGCGCGGCAGCATGCCGGCGCTGGCCGCCAGCGCAGGTCCCGGCGAGTCGTCCTATAACGACTACGACACCAACATCACCGAAGCCACGTGCCGCTGGATCGCAGAGCGCGCGCAGAACAACAGCGACAAGCCCTGGGCGCTTTTCGTCTCGCTGGTCCGCCCGCACTTCCCGCTGACCGCACCGCCGGAATTCTACAAGCTTTATGACCCGGATCGTTTTCCGATGCCGCGCCTCTACGATGAGGCAGGACGCAAATTGCATCCCGCGGTACAGGCGCTGCGGTCGATCATGGATTACGATGACTATTTCGCCGACGAGGCTGCCGTCCGGCGTGGCATCGCATCCTATTACGCTCTCGTCAGCTTCCTTGACGACAATATCGGCAAGATCCTCAAGGCGCTCGATGCTGGCGGATTTACCGACAACACCCGCATCATCTACTCGTCCGACCATGGCGACAACGTGGGTTGCCGCGGAATGTGGGGCAAGTCGGTGATGTTCGACGAGTCCGCGGCCATTCCTCTCGTGATCGCCGGGCCCGACGTCGCGGCGGGCGCGATGGTTAACACGCCGGTTTCGCTGATCGACTGCTATCGTTCCGCGATCGAAGCCGTCGGCTGCCCTGTTCCTGAAGAAGATCTGGCGCTGCCGTCGCGATCATTGTGGGAGGTCGCAGCCGGTGCGGAGCCAGGTCGCAACGTGCTGTCGGAATATCATGCGGCCGGTTCCATCACCGGCTCATTCATGATCCGGCACGGGCGCTGGAAATACGTCTATCACGTTGGCTATGGCCCCGAGCTTTATGACCTGGAAGCTGACCCCGGCGAAACGACGGATCTCGCCGAGCGCCCGGACATGGTCAGCACACTCGCCGAATGCGAGGCGGAACTGCGCCGTATCTGCGATCCGGAAGCCATTAATGCAGAAGCCTTTGCCGATCAGCGCCGCCGTATCGCCGAACACGGCGGTGTCGAAGCCATCCTGAACAGAGGAGACTTCAGCTATACTCCGGCACCAGGCGAAAAGCCGGTGCTCGTATCCAAGTAAGAAAATCGGCGAAACGCCGGGAGGAACACATGCCCGAGGATCGCGTCACGCGAGCCGCCGAGATCGCATATATCGTTCTGATATTGGCGATAGCTGGGGTCTTTTGGTATCAGGCGAGTAATCTGCCACCGGCACCGTACGACCCCATGGGCCCTAAATTCTTCCCAATGAGCGTCAGTGTCGTTCTTGGCGCCCTGGGCTTGATCATGCTGGCCAGGGTACTCATGGGCCGCACCCTCGGGCGCGCGGTCCAAGGGCTGGTCGTCGGACTGGAGGCGGCGGCGGAGCACGTGCAACGTCCGCTGACAGCCGTTCTCACGATCCTGATCGCGATCGGCTACGCCATCACATTCAACTTCCCGCGCATCGGATTTTTCCCCGCAACGGCCGTCTACCTGTTCCTTGCAGGCACCGTGCTGACACCGTTTGAAGTCAAGCGACTGGCCGGTGTCGCGGCGTTTGCGGTCGTTGCCGCTTATGCGCTCGACCTCCTGTTCCGGGTCATATTCAAGCTCGACCTGAACTGAAGGACGTTTCATCGTGACATTGCCTGAAGCTTTTCTCCATCTGTTCACGCTCAAATCGTTCCTGATCATGTTGGGAGGCGTGGCGCTCGGCATATCCGTCGGTGTTCTTCCCGGCATCACAGCCGGCGTTCTGATGGCGCTCACGCTGCCGTTCACCTACCACATGTCGAGCGTCGAGGCCGTTACGCTTCTTATCTCCATGTTCATCGGAGGCGTATCGGGTGGCTTGATCACCGCCACACTGATGCGCATCCCCGGAGAGCCGAATGCGATCATGACGTGCCTGGACGGATATCAGCTTGCGCGTCGCGGCAATCCCGGCCGCGCGTTGGGCCTTGGCAATGCCTCCTCGCTCGTCGGTGGCACGCTATCATGGTTCGCACTGATTTTGCTTGCGCCGCCTCTGGCGGGCTTGGCCGTGGCATTCGGCCCGTTCGAGAATTTCGCCGTTATCATCATGGCGCTGATCCTCATCTCGTCGCTGTCGGAAGGCTCCTTTCTGAAGGGGCTGTCGGCAGGCATGCTGGGCATGCTGGTATCGTATCCGGGCATCGACCCGAGTTCAGGTATCGTCCGGCTGACCTTCGGATTTACGTGGCTGGAGGGCGGATTCAACCCGCTGCCGGTCATCCTTGGCATGTTCGCGATCAGTCAGGTTGTGGCCGACGCCCTCAATATCGAAGGCAGCTCGGAGGCGATAAAAGCGTCTATGCGCGGCATGTTCATGTCGGCGCGCGACTATGTCGTCCACGGAAAGAACATGGTGCGCTCATCTTTGCTTGGAATTTGGATGGGTGTTCTGCCGGGCGTTGGCGCGACGATTGCTTCAATCGTCGCTTACTCGACGGCCAAGAATTTATCGGCAAAGCCGGAGGAATTCGGCAAAGGCAGCGAGGAAGCCATCGTTGCGGCCGAAAGCGCGAACAACGCGACCACCGGCGGAACGCTCATTCCTATCATGACACTCGGCATTGCCGGCGGCCTGACGGACTCGATCCTGCTCGGCGCCCTGATCATTCACAACCTGCAGCCCGGCCCCCTGCTGTTCCAGAACCACCCTGAGATTGTCAATACGATCTTCGCCACGCATCTCACCGCGCATCTGGTGATGTTCGCGATGATGACATTTGGCATCTCATTCTTCGCCCGGATGATGATGGTGCCGCGCGCTTTCATTTTGCCGATGGTGATCGTGTTCTCGGTCATCGGTGCGTTCGCACTGGACAACCGGCCATTCGACATCGGCGTAATGCTGGCGTTCGGACTTCTCGGCGTGCTGTTGGAAGTCGCGAAGGTTCCACTGGCGCCGTTCGTAGTCGGTCTCGTGCTGGCGCCGATCGCGGAATCGGAATTGCGCTCAGGCCTGATGGCTTCCGGTGGCAGCTTCATGCCGCTGGTTGAACGTCCGATGGCACTCGCAATGCTGATCATTGCCGCACTGCTGTTTATCTGGCCGTTTGCCCGCGAATGGAGAAGCTCGGCAAAGCAATCGAAGTCGCAAAACAAAACACAAACCCTATCCAACTCGGGAGGAGCACAATGACAAAACTGACCAGACGGACCGCTCTCAAGCTCGCCGCAGCGGCTGGCGCCATGCCTTTCGGACTTTCAGGCGCGCAGGCGTCGGGCTTTCCGGAAAAGCCGATCCGCATGATCATTCCGATCGCGGCAGGTGGGCAGACCGACGTCGTGGCGCGCCTCCTGCAGACGGCCATCGATAAAAACAAGCTGCTGCCGCAACCGATCGTGGTCGTCAACAACGCGGCTGCCGGCGGGTCTATCGGCACGCGCATGGTCAAGGACGCGGCGCCGGATGGCTACACCATCGGCGTATTCCACATGGGCCTCCTGACGGCCCCTGCCGTCGACGTGGTCGACTACGATCACACGGCCTTTGAGATGATCGGGCAGGCCGGACGGACGCAGGTCGGCTTGGGTTGCCTGGAAGATAGCCGCTTCAAAACCATTCAGGATGTTCTGGCTGAAGCAAAGGCAAAGCCCGAGACAATCACGGTCGCCATGAATATCGGGCTCCTGCCGCACTTCGTACCGCTGATGTTCGCCCAGGAAGCCGGCATATCCTTCCGCTACGTGCAGGCTGGCGGCGGTGCCGTCCGTCTGAAGTCCATCCTTGGAAAACACACGGAGCTGTCGCTGTTCTCCGGGCCGGAATTCCTTTTGTATAAATCTCAGGGTATTCGCCCGCTTGTCATGTGGTCCGAGGAGCGCGTACCCGAATTGCCGGATGTCCCCACCGCGAAGGAAATCGGTGTGAATACCGTATTTGAGGAACGGGTCATCGCCTTCGCACCGAAGGGAACCCCGAAAGCTGCGCTCGACGTCATCGGCAAGGCTCTCGAGGCGGCGACCAAGGATCCGGAGATTGTCGAACGTTTCAAGGGCCTCGGCGTCGATGGCGTCTATATCGATGGTCCGAAGCTGACGGCGATGCTCGATGAGCTTAAGGGTCCAATCAACAAGGTCGGCGAAGTCGTGAAGAAGGCGCGCGCCGAACAGGCCAAAGAAAAGAAGTAGAGTGCTTCACGAGGTTCGGGAGCCTCCCACCTCGCAACGCACGACCCGGAGAGGGCAGGGATGCAGATAACCGCAAACCTGCTCTCTCACGTCAGGAAAACCGGCACCCGGTGTTCCTTCGCCCGATGCGTGGGCCGCGATCGCCATTCGCCCGAATTCCAGACGCCACGCCGCTATCGTGCACCGATTTAGCTTCTTTGATGATGGTTACGTGATGTCCGAATTGCTGTCCGCCACACATTCCGCCGCATATCCGATGACGGAGACGACTTCCTGGGCAGCCGAAATCCTTGTGCGTGCCGGAGTTCCGCAGAACGACGCCAGGACGACGGCGGAGGTTCTGGTCCGCACGGACGCGCGCGGCTTTCGTACGCACGGGCTGACGCGACTGCGCAGCTATCTGGAGAAACTGAAGGCGGGCGAGGTTGCGGCCGTCGCTACAGTTACAGCCGACATCACCGGCAGCTACGGTGTCGTGGAGGCGCATGGCGCACTCGGCCAAGTCGCCGGCATCGCTGCGATCGATCGCGCGATCCAGGCGACGGAAACCCAGCCGCTGGTCTCCGTCACCTTGCGAGAGGCGGGTCATCTCGGCGCGCTCGGCGTTCTGGTTTTGCGCGCCGCGGAGGCAGGCCGCGTGGCATTGATGCTGCAGGCAACACCGCCGATTATCACCATGCCGGGCGTCGGCGGCCCGATGATCGGCAACAATCCTTTCGCGATCGCCGCCCCGCGCTCCAACGGCCCGCCGATCGTCGTCGACATGGCTTGCTCGGTCGCCGCGCGCGGGAACATCGTTCTCGCAGCGCGCTCGGGCGAGCCGATCCCGGAGGGCTGGGCTGTCGACGAACATGGCGTTCCCACGACCGACGCAAAGGCGGCCCTGAAGGGTTCGCTTCTCGCATTCGGCGGTCACAAGGGGCTGGGTATGTCCATCATCGTCGAACTGCTGGCGGGCAGTTTGTCAGGGCGGGCGTTTGAGTCGTCATTGAATAAAGACGGCCAGGTGCGCGTCGCGGCCGGCAATTTGAACGCGATGTTTCTGGTCTTCAATCCGGATCTCATGATCGGCCGCGCCGCTTATGATGCGCACGTCACGGCGTGGACAACGCATTTCAAGGCGGCAGGCCAGGATGCGCGCGTGCCGGGCGAGCGAGCTCACGCGGCGGAAATCGCGGCCAACGCGGACGGGCTCGTCTTCCAGGACGATATCGCCAACGATCTCCGCAGCCTCGGCGACGAGCACGGACTTCCCTTCCCGAGCGCGATCCGCAAACGCCAGTGAAAGCGAGGCACCTCATGCTGCGCGCCATCGTGCTGCATCCTGACGACAACGTGGCGACGCTGATCGATGCCGGCCGTGCCACGCAATCCGTGCATCTGTCCGGCGAGTCCTCCGGACAGATCGGCCTGCTGGCCGACGTGCCATTCGGACACAAATGCGCGGTTCGCGCGATTGCGAAGGGCGATGCCATCCGCAAGTACGGACAGGTCGTCGGCCGGGCCACGGCCGAAATCCATACGGGTGATCATGTCCACGTTCACAACGTCGAAGCGCTGCGTGGGCGCGGCGATATTCCGGAGAAGCTGTGATGGAGACGTTCCTGGGTTATGAGCGCGCCGATGGCTCAGTCGGCACGCGCAATGTCGTCGCGATCGTCTCCACCATGGACAACGCAAATCCGGTGGCGCGCGCCGTCGCTGCCGCCGTCAACGGGACGATCCTGATCCCTGGCCTGTATCTGCGCGGCCAGATCGGACGTGATCGCGAAATCACGCTGGATGCCACGGTCGGGCTTTGCCTCAATCCCAACATCGCGGGTGTCGTTCTGACCGGTCTGGAGCCAGCCTCCACGCGCGAGCTTCTGACGCGCATCGCGGCTTCCGGAAAGCCCGTCGAGGCCGTCGATATCCAGCCATCGGGCGGCACCATCAATGCCATCGCCGAAGGTACGCGGCTTGCCGCCCGCATGGTGCGGCAGGCGTCCACGATCAGGCCGCGTGCATTTCCCGTTTCAAAGTTGAGGATCGGCGTCGAATGCGGCGGCTCGGATACAACGTCCGGCCTGTCATCCAATCCCGCGATCGGCGTCGTGGCGGATCGCGTCGTGGCTGCTGGCGGTCAGATCATCATCTCGGAAACCGCTGAGTTCTTCGGTGCTGAGGAGCTGTTTACACAACGCGCGACGACCGCTGAGGTGCGACAGCAGTTCCTCCAGCAGATCGCGGATCACGAAAAGGGAATCATCGCGCAGGGCGTCGATCTGCGCGGCAACAATCCATCGCAGGACAACATCCGCGGCGGCCTCACGACAATTGAGGAAAAGGCCCTCGGCTCGATGGCCAAATCCGGATCGAGCCCGCTGGTCGGCGTGCTGAGTTACGCGGAGCGCCCACGATTGCCCGGCTTGCATTTCATGGCGGCTCCGGCGTCGGCGGTCGAGAACCTGTCTGCGCTGGCTGCTGCCGGCTGCCAGATGTGCATATTCTCGACCGGCGTCTGCAATCCTATAGGGCACCCCGTCAGCACGATCATCAAGGTCACCGGAAATCGCCACACCGCCGAAACATTCGCCGACAACATCGACTTCGACGTCACCGGGATCCTTGAGCGCAACGAACGCATCACGGACGCTGGCGGTAGGCTGTTCGACTACATGCTGTCAGTGGCGTCGGGCGAACTCACGTCGTCGGAGATCCTCGACGTGCGCGAATCAATCCTCAGCCGGTTCGGCACATCGACGTAATTGGGCAGTCTACGCCGACAAACATGGAACGAACGTGCTGGGGGAAACAAGTGGCGACCCCGACAGGATTCGAACCTGTGACCTTCGGATTAGGAATCAGGTCGGCCGGATAAGTTATCATTTAGTTTCAAGCACTTGGCTGCACCCGTGCGATTGAAACGTAGTGGAAAAAAGCCTATAATAGCGGGAGTGCCGCGTGTTGACGGGCACAAATTTGGACACACCCCGCTAGGCGTCGCTCCGGCGCAAAACCTTACACAGCTGGAATTTTGCAGTTTTGCTCATGCTCGCCAGATGATGGGCAAAAGATCTTTTCATTAAGTGGTCCGCGCAAGAGGCGACGAGCGTGGAGGCGAGAATAAACCACAACTGAAGCTGCGGCATCACTACGAGATCCAGTGGCCAAGGCTGACGGCGGCTGGGTCTACGCATTCACTCACGAGGCTGTACCGGAGAACGAGCTAGCCGCCGCGGTGCAGGGGGTACCGGGGCGAAGTCACCATGACGATACAGCCGCCTCTAATCGGTCTGAGAGGTTTGACTTAAGCGCTCATTCGCCCTGCCGCGCCAACTCAAAAGCACGCTGGCGCAAATAATAGGCCTTTGCCACGCTCTCATTGCCAGATGCGTCCGATAGTGACTTGGCCCAAAGCCCAACATCAATTGCATTCACCTCAAATTCCTTTAGCGCTTGGCCATAATGATCTTTGCTTGGCTGCATCCTTCTAGCGAACTTGGCGCGCGAAACAATTTCATACGCAAAAGCCACAAACAACGCTCCTATCACGGCTATGATAAGCAGCAGCGTCGACGATGCAAAAAAGCCTTCCACTGTTTCCTCGGAAGCACGTTGGACAGTGCTAGCAGGCACAACAA
>JAEZBZ010000104.1 GCA_023412745.1 Pseudomonadota bacterium
GCGCTGCACCGCAGCCTGATAGGCACCACACAAGATGCTTTTGCCGACGTCGTCTGCGAGCGCACGAATTTCGGCAAATTCCGCAGCGCTCCGCTCACCGAGCTGCTTTAGCAAATGAAAAACCGAAGGCTCATAAAGTGCGACTGAACGAAGGGCCTGCGGCCGCTCAAGCGCCACCCGCAGGGCAACACTCCCGCCGTAGGAGTGCCCCACCAGGTGAACCGGCCCATCCAAATGGTCGATGAGGTCAATAATCGCCGCGGCTTCTTCAGCCAGGGAGAAGGGGCGAGCGCCGTGCCAGGGGCCCGTGCTCTCGCAGCCATAGAAGTCGGGGGCGATCAGTTCGAAATCAGGCGCCAGCGCGGCCCGCAGCTTGCGCCATTGCCTGTGATCTGCGCCCGAACAGTGGAGTGCCAGGACACGTTCCTTTGACCGTCCGACGCGCAGGTCGGAAGCTAAGCTCATGATCATGTTGTTACGCCTTCTTGCTTCGGCTGATGCCGAGCGGAATCATAAGAGTTCCGGAGTGCCTGGGTCCGTTCCATACGGAACAAGATCCCCCTGTCCTTTGGCTCTAGCCGCAAGCCGTGATCCGGCGGTCCTTCAGCTGTAGTGACCGTGCGCCGTGTGTCGCTGCGTCGCTTATCTGGGTTGGGCGACAAGACTGCCGTTGGTGTGTCCGAGCAGATTGAGATGCTCGGACCGTTGCTCGTTCGCTTCGCCTCTCACCTTGTAGAAAGTACGACGTTAGTCAGGAGTTCGCGCGCTCGATCATGACCGGAACAGGCCGGCAGACCGTGTTGCACACCGGCGAGTGCTGCTGTGCGTAGACGAGCAGGTCGTCGAGCTCCTTGTCGGAGCAGTCCGCCTTGACGTGCACGCGGATGCGGATCTGCTCGTAGCCGGGCGCAACGGCCTCGTCGAGCCCGAGTAGGCCCTGCAGGTCGATGTCGCCGGCGAGGTCGGTCGACAATTCCTTGATGGCAATACCGCGGGCCATGGCATGCAGGACGAAGGTGGTCGTCACGCAGCCGGCGAGCGCGTGCAGCAGGAACTCGACCGGGTTCGCGCCTTCGTTGTTTCCGAGCAGAACCGGGGGCTCCCCGTTCGTAAATTCAAAGCTGGACGAGCGCGAGGTATCCTCCTGACCGGCACCGTAGAAGTCGCGGATCACGGAGCGGTTCTCCCCGCCATTGATCCAGGTGTTGCGGGCACGGAATTGGAAGTTGGCGAGGCTCTTGTCGGCCTTGATGGCGGCGATGGTTGCGACGGCGGCGTTTACGTCGAGGCCGTTGATGATGGCCGGGCTTTCCATGACAGCAGATTGAGTGCTCATGATCGATCTCCGTTGGTTGGTGCTGCCGGACTTGCCAGATGCTGGCCACCGGCGACTGGAAATTAGATCTTTGTAGAGATTTTCAGCAGAGCGATTCTTGCTAAAATCGATCCATTCGTGCCACAAACGGAGGTTGCGCCAATGGCAAATTCCGGTGTTGTCGACGCCGCGATTCTGGCATTGCCGGAGACGGCCGGCTCGGCACTTTACGGCATGGTCGATGTGCTCGCCGCCACAGGCACGTTATGGCGGGAGCTCGTGGGTGAGGAACCGGGGCTCCCACTGATCCGGCCTCGCATCGTGTCCCCAGAAGAGCGGCCGTTTCGTTGCGGCAATGGCATACCCGTCAGTCCCGAGGTCACGATCGAGCACGCAATTGAGCCGGATGTGGTGATCGTGCCAGAGCTGTGGCTCGCCCCGACAGACGACACTCGCGATCGTCATTCGAACGTGAAGGAGTGGCTGCGCCGCTGCCATGAAAGCGGCAGCATGATCTACTCGGCATGCTCCGGATCGGTGCTGCTCGCTGCCGCCGGGCTGCTCGATGGCCGTGAAGCGACCTCCCACTGGGCCTACGAGGACCTGTTCCGGAGGAGCTTTCCGAAGGTTAGATTTAATCCTGCACCCAATCTCGTCATCGCGGACCGGACTGGTCGTATCGTGACGGCCGGAGGCACGATGTCATGGCATGATCTCGCCATTCACATCATTTCGCGGCATTGCAGTCCCGGCGAGGCCTTGCGCATTGCGAAGGTCTACCTGCTCAAGTGGCACGCGGAAGGGCAGCTACCTTACGCCAGTCTTGTGCGCCGGCAGCCGC
Organism: Pseudomonadota bacterium; assembly: GCA_023412745.1. Taxonomy (GTDB): domain Bacteria; phylum Pseudomonadota; class Alphaproteobacteria; order Rhizobiales; family Hyphomicrobiaceae; genus ZC4RG25. The sequence goes on from JAEZBZ010000104.1 coordinate 2,157, forward strand.
ACGCTGATTCCGTCGTGCGCGCGGCAGAAAGCTGGCTTGCCGCGCACTACCGGGAGCCGCGCGCCGTCGCGGCCGTGGTGAAACAGTGTGGGATACCTGAGCGCAGTCTCAAGCGGCGCTTCAGTGCTGCCACGGGGTCGACTCTGATTACCCACGTTCAAAACCTCCGCATTGAGGAGGCCAAGCGTTTGCTCGAAAACGAGGACAGTACCGCGGACGACGTCGCAACGGTGGTCGGCTATGAAAACCCGGCGTTCTTTCGGCGAGTCTTCAAGCGTTCCACAGGACTGACGCCGGGCGCGTATCGACGCATGTTTCGGCCCCTGAACGCTGCTCCAAAGCAACTTTTCAGCGACCGCCTGGAGCAGCAACAAGTCAGATCTAGCTCACGTCGATTGCCTCCTTCAGGATCAAGCGACGGTCTTTAGTTTCTGCTCATCCCCCAACAGGCGACTTGATAATCCGGTCGTTGTCGCTTCGATTTTTCATCAAGCCGATGTCCACACATGGGATGCACCGACAGACACCAATCTCGTTAAGCCGAGGAAGCCGACGTCTGAAGGTATTCAATTCGCAGTCGCAACTCTAGTGTGTGACGCGTGTCCGCTCTACCTCAACAAGCGGTCAACCCGTTCTTACGAAGGACTGGGCCATTGCAAGCATCTTCAGACGCGCAGCTTACACCAGCGCCGCACCGGCGTTCGATGCTATGGACAGAGCACGGCGGTTCTGATGACGTCCAAGCAAAAGTTGATGTGTTTAGTACAAACAGAAACTCGATGAAGCAGCGAACATCCGTGCAACACGAGGAAGGTTTTCCTGCGCCACAATACGCACCTGCGGCGGCGCGTTGCAGACAGTTGTCTGAGGCTAAACTAGTGTTGCTGCAATGCGCTCGAATGGCACCACCATATATTCCGTCGATTGCATTGTGCATGGCTCTCAGACAGACGGACCTGGGGGCCGGGCGACGTGCCCAACCCCCGGCAGTGCCTCTCAGTAGTCCATCGGCGGCATGGCCGGCGTAGCCGCTGCCTTCTTCGGCCTCTCCGCGATCATCGCCTCCGTGGTGATGAGCAGGCTCGCAACTGAAGCAGCATCCTGCAGCGCTGTGCGCACCACCTTGGTCGGGTCGATGATGCCCTTCCCGACCAGGTCGCCGTAGGTGTCGGTCTGGGCATCGTAACCCCAGGCATAGGCGGTGTTCTCCAAGATCTTGCCCACAACGACCGATCCATCCGCGCCCGCGTTCTGGGCGATCTGACGGGCCGGAGCCTGAAGCGCGCGGCGCACGATGTTGACTCCGATCTTCTGGTCCTCGTTCTCGACCTTCAGTGCATCAAGCGCCTGGAGGGCACGCACGAGAGCGACGCCGCCGCCCGGGACGATACCCTCCTCGACCGCAGCGCGGGTGGCATGCAGCGCGTCGTCGACGCGATCCTTGCGCTCCTTCACCTCAACCTCGGTTGCGCCGCCGACCTTGATGACCGCTACTCCGCCAGCAAGCTTCGCAAGGCGCTCCTGCAGCTTCTCGCGGTCGTAGTCCGAGGTCGTCTCCTCGATCTGGACCTTGATCTGCTTCACACGCGCCTCGATGTCCGACTTCTTGCCGAAGCCGTCGACGATGGTCGTGTTCTCCTTGTCGATGCTGACCTTCTTGGCGCGGCCCAACATGTTCGGAGTGACGTTCTCCAACTTGATGCCGAGATCCTCGCTGATGACGGTGCCGCCTGTGAGAGTGGCAATGTCCTCGAGCATCGCCTTGCGGCGATCGCCGAATCCCGGCGCCTTTACCGCTGCGACCTTGAGGCCGCCGCGCAGCTTGTTGACGACGAGGGTCGCCAATGCCTCGTTCTCGACCTCCTCGGCAACGATCAGGAGCGGCTTGCCGGCCTGCACGACGGATTCGAGCAAGGGCAGCAACGGTTGAAGGCCGGACAGCTTCTTCTCGTGGATGAGAAGATAGGGTTCCTCCAATTCCACCGTCATCTTCTCGGCGTTGGTCACAAAGTAGGGCGAGACATAGCCGCGGTCGAACTGCATGCCCTCGACCACGTCGAGTTCAGTCTCGAGGCTCTTGGCCTCCTCGACCGTGATAACGCCCTCGTTGCCTACCTTTATCATCGCCTCGGCAATCATGCGGCCGATCTGCGCATCGCCGTTGGCAGAGATAGTGCCGACCTGTGCGATCTCGTCGTTTGACGTGACTTTCTTCGACTTATCCTTGAGGTTGGCGACCACGGCACTGACGGCGAGGTCGATGCCACGCTTGAGGTCCATCGGATTGGAGCCGGCGGCAACAGAGCGTGCACCCTCGCGCACGATGGCTTGGGCGAGAACCGTGGCCGTGGTGGTGCCGTCACCCGCGAGGTCGTTGGTCTTGGAAGCGACCTCTCGCACCATCTGCGCGCCCATATTCTCGAACTTGTCCTCCAGTTCGATCTCCTTGGCGACGGTGACGCCGTCCTTGGTGGTGCGCGGCGCGCCGAAGGATTTCTCGATGACGACGTTGCGACCCTTGGGGCCCAGGGTGACCTTTACCGCATCGGCGAGGATATCCACACCCTTGAGCATCTTCTCGCGGGCATCGTGGGCGAATTTGACTTCCTTTGCTGACATTTGTTTGTGCTCCGATTGATGCGTCGGCAGCCCGGTGAAGGCACGCGATATGCCGTGCCGTCACCGCGATGGCGCCGACCGTTGCAAACGCGAACAAATGATTTGGATGAGGCCGCGAAGCGTTACGCGGCGGCCTTCAAGTTGCCCCGGGTGTCGAGAACGCCCATCAGGTCACTCTCCTTCATGATGAGGAGGTCCTGCCCGTCGATCTTGACTTCGGTGCCGGACCACTTGCCGAACAGTACGCGGTCTCCGGTCTTCACATCGAGCGGCATCAGGCGTCCCTGGTCATCGCGGGCACCGGGCCCTACCGCCAGAACCTCACCCTCTTGCGGTTTCTCCTTGGCCGTGTCGGGGATGATGATACCTCCGGCCGTCTTCTCCTCGGCGTCGATGCGGCGAACCACTACACGGTCATGCAGGGGGCGAAACTTCATATTTGACCTCCTTCAAGTTGCCCTAACCATGAATGTCCTGGAAGCTGACCTCGTCCGAGCATCAGCTCCCGCGCGCCCATTTCGGGATCAAATTTGGCACTTTCAAGATGAGAGTGCCAAATTTTTTAGTGCGTAATTTCAATGCACTACCAGCAGCCCATTGATCACACGCAGCTCTGTCTTGCGAATTAGCTGCCGGTGCCCCACCCGAACCGAATGCAGCGAGCCGTCGATCTCTCGATGCCAATACACAAGGAAAGCCCTGAGCTCCGGGAAGTCGGGGGCGACATCATAGTCCTGCCAGACGTAGAGCTGGAGGAGTGACGGGTGATCCGGCAGCCGGTAGTGGATCTCGGCAGTGGTCAACCCATAGCCGTCGAGCTGCTTCAGGAAGGTGCGGCTTACCATTTCCGCTCCCTAGACCGATGCTGCCGGTCGATCACGCAACTGCCCCTCAGCCTGATAGGACGCGGCGTCAGTTGGATGATCGAGCTTCAGAAGCGCATACATCACTTCGTCGAAAGTCACGGGCGCGGGCGCAAAGGGCGGACGCCGGAGAGCGGGAGCGGATTCCACCGCGCATGCATCCGATGCCCACCAAGACAGAATGGCGCGGCGCTCCTCCATGCTTAACTCCGGATCGACGAGCATGGAACAGCAGGTCCATGTCTTCATCACCGCGACGGCAAATTGCGGTCCGGAAGTGTGTTCTCAACATTGAAGGATCTCCATTTGTTCCTTTCACGTACACTGCATTTTTCAACAGAGGCGGCTCGCCGACCGACGCCACTGGCGGCCAGTCTGGGTCGCCGGCGCTGGCGGACGCCTAGTCCCGCGATACCGGGGTTGCCGCGCCGTTGCTTTCGCTTGAGTTCAATGCGGTAGTCTAGCCCATGGTGTTCCGCGTATCCGATGGCCGCGACAAGTGTCGGAAACGTGAGCCGCTTGCGCCGATCGTCGCGATCACGGAGCCAACCGCCGCTTGGGGCGTCAAGCTCGAGCACCCATACGTCGTCACGCGCGTAGATGCGGCATCCGGGTCGCCCGGAAATGCCTCCGAGTTGGCACGGCACGCGTGGTGGTGGAGATGTCAACTGGCCAAGCAGTGCGGCGGTACGCTCGAATGCTCGCACGACTTTCTGGCAGGTTTCTAGCTGCATCATTGCCTCCCGGCTCGCCGGCAGGATACCGGCGTATACTGATCAATGCTCATCGGCCAATGGGTTCAGGCGGCGCGTTGATCGGCCAAGTGCTCGATCGTGTCCGCAGGCTTGCGTGGCACGGATAGAAACGTGCCCGGGTTGATCGGGATCGATCGAGGTTTGAGCGCATCGGGGAGCTCGCGCCTCAGGGTGATGACCAGCAAGCCTTCGCCCATTGTCGCATCGACGACCTCGACATAGTCGGCAAGGTCGAACCGGCGCTCGAACACGCGCGCAGAGATGCCTCGGTGCAGATAAATCTGGCCGTTGCTCTCATTCATTGAGCCGCGGATTGTGAGACGGCTCTGTTCCTGCACGATCTCGATGTCCTCCTTGCGGAAGCCAGAGAGCGCCATGACGATGCGATATTGGTCGTCGCCAACTTTCTCGATGTTGAAGGGCGGGCAGGTTGCTTCCGGCCGCTGGAGCGCGGGGGTCAGCAACCCAGCCATGTGGTCGAAACCGATGCTCGACCGGAACAGCGGTGTGAAGTCGAGTGTCGCCATAGCCATCCTCCTTTCGAAGCGACAACCATGAATTTACGGGTACGAGGGCTGCCTGATGGGCTGCCCGGCCAACTAGGTGTGTCGTGGCTTTCGGTGTTCAAGAGGGTGCCCAAAAAAAATATGGCACTCAGCCCTTGACGGTGTCAGGTGCGTGCCCAAATCCCCCCGCGAAAGCGGCGATAGAGAACATTCCGCTTTGGCGACATCATTCACAGGAGTGGGCCATGTATCATCCATTGGATGCATTGTTCGACCTGCAGCGCGCATTGGAAGCACGACTGGACAGCGACTGGCTGCGGGGGGCAACAGGGGGAGCCGGAACGTTCCCGCCTATTAACGTCTTTCAGCAGGGCGACAGCCTGGTCGCCATTTTGGAGGTGCCCGGTGTGAGCAAGGAAGACCTGGATATCCAGGCGAAGGGCGATACTATCAGGATCTCCGGCAAGAAGACGATTGCCTACCCGGAGGGGGTGAGCCTGCATCGCCGGGAGCGGTTGACCGGCTCGTTCGACCGCACGCTCACAGTCCCGATGCAAATCGATACCGAGGGCATCAAGGCCGAGTACCGCGATGGCGTGCTGGCTCTGTTCATACCTCGTGCCGAGAGCGACAAGCCCCGCACGATCCAAATCAATTGATCAGCAAGAGCCGATTGATCGGAGGCAAGCCATGTCACAGCAAGAGCTGCAGGTTCAGCAGAAGCGCGCGCTTGAGACAAAGCAGGAAGAGACCGTACCGGCACGCACCTTCGTCCCGACGACCGACATCTTCGAGGCCGAGGAGGCGCTGACTGTCATTCTGGAAATGCCGGGCGTGGGCAAGGAGAATGTCGAGATCAGCGTGGAGTCAGGGGTTCTTACCGTCGCAGGCCGCGTCGACTACTCGAAATACGACGGGATGCAGCCGGTCTACACGGAATACAATGTCGGCAACTACCGGCGCAGCTTCTCGCTATCCAACAAGATTGATCAAAGCAGGATCGCCGCCGAGATGAAAGACGGTGTTCTCACCGTTACCCTGCCGAAAGCCGAGGAGGCCAAGCCGCGCAAGATATCTATCGCGTAGGCGCGCAGACAACCGCCGATATGGGCGGCCGGCGATCGTTCGCTCCCGATTGGGAGCGAATACGAAACTGCTGGTTGCAGATTTTTCGTGAGGGAAACGGACGGCCCGAAGGCTCGGGCCGTCGCAGACGTGTTGCACGCGTTCTCCCACATTACATTTGCTACGCGTCGTGAAGGAGTAGCCTTATGCCTCGTCCGGCTACATCACCGTTCAGCGATGATGCAGGCAGCGAAATACGGATCGAAGCGGATGCGGGCAGCCACGACTGACACAACAGCCCGCAGAATACGCTGCCGCCGCCCGATTTCGTCGGCACCTACAATCGTCACAAGCCGCTTGCACCTGAACGCATCGAACGCCGCAAGGCGTGCACTATAGGCGGCGGTACTGCCGGCTGGTAAGGTTGTTCGTTATTGAGGGCGCGGGCGGCCTTGAGGAAGCTGAGGATGTCGTATTGCGACGGGCTCATGTCCCGCACCTGCTTCTTGAGGTCGAGAAGCGTATAGATCGCGGCGCGCGCCGTACCCCACGGAGCTTTCCATCGCCGGTGAGCGTCTGCAGCATCGCCTGTTCAGAAAGTGCTACTTTGCGCACATACTTCCGCCGCTGCCGGATGCGGGGCACTCCTTCGTTTGCCAATGTGGAGGAAGAACTTCGCACGCTCGTCGGCAAGAGCAGCGATGCCGTTAAGGAGGTGCCGCCGCGGGTCGCGGAATTCCTGCACGCGCTGATCGGCAAGGGCAACTGAGCGCAAGCTACGCTGCTCCTGCGTCAAGGCGGCGGAGTTTCTCTCCTTTCCTTCTGGCGGCCCCCATCGGCCGCGAAAGCCGGAAACAGATTTTACTCGTCTTGATGCCCGGTTTTCTTTAACAGCCTCTAGCAATCTTGCGGCCGTGACACCGTCCGGCCCTCTAGCGATAATACGGCTGGCATGACTGAACCGAGCTTCCCGATCTGCGTCACCGCGCTGTACAAATTCACGCCGATTTCCGATTGCGCTGGCGTGCGCGGGCCGCTGGCGAACCTGTGCTGCGCCCAAGGCGTCAAGGGCACGTTGCTGGTGGCGCGTGAAGGTATCAACGGCACCATCGCCGGATCGGACGACGCGATCGGGCGGGTGCTGGACCACATCCGCGATCTGGTCGGAGAGACCGGCCTGGAGGTGAAGTTCTCTCGCGCGAAAGCACAGCCCTTCCATCGCATGAAGGTGCGTATCAAGCGCGAGATCGTGACGATGGGAGAACCCGATATCGATCCGCTGGCCAGCGTCGGCCGCTATGTCGCGCCTGAGGACTGGAACGCGCTGATCCGCGAACCGGGCACGATCCTGATCGACACCCGCAACGACTACGAGGTTGCCATCGGAACCTTTGAGGGCGCGATCAATCCCCAGACCAAATCGTTCCGCGAGTTTCCGACTTGGTTCAAGGCCGAGCGCGAACGCCTGCTCGGGCAGGGCGAGGCGCCCAAAGTCGCGATGTTCTGCACCGGCGGCATTCGCTGCGAGAAATCGACCGCCTTCCTGAAGGCCCAGGGCCTCGAGGACGTGTTTCACCTTAAGGGTGGCATTCTGAAATACCTGGAAATGGTGCCCGAGGACGAAAGCCTCTGGAAAGGCGAGTGTTTCGTCTTCGACGAACGTGTCGCCGTAGGCCATGGTCTGGCGCCTGGCCACTTCGAGCTCTGCCGTGCCTGCCGCCGCCCCTTGAGCGCGGAGGATCGCAATTCAGCGCTTTACGAAGCCGGCGTCAGTTGCGCGTCCTGCCATGGCGAGCGCAGCGACGAACAACGGGTGCGATACCGGGAACGGCATCGCCAGGAAGCCCTGGCCGCGGCCCGTGGCGAAACCCATGTCGGGGCCGCGCACATTCTTCGACAGGAGCAAGGCGACCAATAACCCGCATTTCAACACGTTGCCAATATCCAGACATTCTGCTCGATATTTGCCAACTGACGATTGTTCGGGAAGGTAGTCATGATCCACAATGAGCAGAATGAAGCAATGCAGACTTCTCTATCGTACAGGGATACGATAATCACGGAATTTGGAGCGAAGTTTCTTCCGCTGCGCCGCCATTTTCTGCTTCGGAAGATATTGACCTCACCCTGATCTCAGACCGCATTCGAAAAATTCGAGTTGGCATTGCGACGCTAAAAGCAACGACACAGATCGAGCTACAGATTAAGGCGGCCATTCTCTTCGACGTTATGGAAGAAGATGCTGATGACGCAGTCTCCGCAATGACGCGCGCAATGTGCAACGATTTGTTGGCTCTAGATTTTGATTGATCACGGCAGGCAGTATAATTTCCGGAAGCGGCGCAGTAGAAATCTGCGCCGGCAACACCATTCCTTGAACAGTTGATGATGAGACGCCGCGAAATGTTGTCATCGGACGTTACGCGACCCAAGTTATGAACAACAATCCCGATTGGAGGGCGTCATGCGTATGCTCGTTGCGATACTGGTAGCGTTTGGCATGCTTTTCGCGGTAAGCGGACCCGTCGACGCGAAGCCGGGCGCTAAGGCAAAGAAGAAAACATCCCTCACCTATCAGCAGCGCAAACGCCAAAATGCGCGCAATTTCGATCCTTACGATCCGAAGTGCGTCGACGCCGAAGCGCTCGATCCGTCCGGAAACTATGCGGGCTTTCCATGCTGGGCGCGTGCAGCCCTGTCGCCGAAAGGCAGTAGCGGGGATTGGCGCTGATCCAGCGTGACCGGCACGCGATGCGGAGCGCTTTCCGAACTTTCCAGAGTGTTTCCGATTTAGTTTGAAACACCCTGCCCGCTCGCGATCTCGATCTCCCCCGTGGGGAGAGGGTTGGGGCCGGCGCGATCTCGTCGCCAGATCCCCGTGCGGGGTGCTCAGCCGACTTGCACTGTGTCGATTTTTCCGCGGCCTTTGCCTGATCTTGCGGCAGCGCAGCGTTCGCGGAACGCCTCCGACGCAGGATCGACGCGACCGAAGCGGTCGGGCCTGTAGCGCTCGATATCGATTGCAAACGTTTCGCCGAGAATGACGTCGGCAACGGCTTGCCCGAAGCCGCCCGAGGCCGCAATGCCCGCCCCGCAACAGCCGCCGGCCACAACGAAGCCTTCTATGCCCGGCACCGCGCCGATCACAAACTTACCATCCGGCGTATAGTTCGACAGCCCAGCGATATGATGCGCAAACCCCCATTCGTCGATGCTCGGAATGATGTCGCGCAACGTGCCCGCCTGCTCGACCAGGAGGTCCATGTCCTCCACTTCGTTGATGAGCGGCATGTCTTCCATGTCCACCGTGAGTTGCATCGGGTGATACGTGCGTGACTTGGGTTCCTGCATGCCGATCAACAATCCGCCGACCTCAGCACGCAGATAGGTGCGCATCTCCGGCAGATGCACGTTGGGGCAATCCGGCGTGCCGCGTCCGTCCGGCGCCGTGATCCAGTAGTGGCTCCGCGTCGGCGCAGCGGCCAATCCCCAGCCCAGCCAGGACGCCACTTCCGCACCCCACACACCCGCAGCATCGACGACCCAACCCGCCCCGATCATGCCCTGTTCGGTCGTGACGCCGGTGACCCGCTGACCTTGCCTGACGAGACCGGTCGCCGTGATCCCGCGACGCAGTCGCACGCCAAACCCGCGTGCAGCCGCGCCATAGGCCGTACCCAAGCGTGCGCCGTCGATATAGCCATCGACATCGATGTAGACGATGCGGTGGGCGGCGCTGACATCCAGCCAAGGGCACATCTTTTGCGTGGCCGCGGCATCGATCACGTCATAGCCGACGCCGCCTTCCGTCAGGCAGGCTTCCATCGTCGCCAGATCGCCGAGCCCGCTTTCGTTCAGCACCACGCGAACCGAACCGACCTGCCGGAAATCCAGCGTCTCGCCGAGTTGCTGCTCCAGTTCCGTGATCGCCGCACGCGTGCGATTGACCATGTGCGTCGTGGTGGCATCCGAGCGGGCATGACAGATGAGCCCAGCCGCCCGCGCCGTGGCGCCGCTTGAAGGCTGGTTGCGCTCCAGGATCAGCACGTCGGTTATTCCGGCTTTAGCCAGATGATAGGCCGCCGAACAGCCGATGATACCGCCGCCGATGATGACGACCCTCGCCTCGTCGATAACGTCATGGGCAGCGCCCATCGCGGTTCTCCTCGTTCTGCGATGCCCTATTTAAGCCGATCGGAACGGTACCGCGCCAGATCAATGAACGGCTTGTGGCCGCGACCAAGTCACCAAGCGCGCCGCCCATCGAACAGCACAACGGTCGAGATCGCGAGGACTGGCGGCGTTTCGTACAGAATCTTTGCTGCAGCCTAGTTGCCGGCCAGCGTGCGGATCGCTGCGGTGAGGTTGATACCGTCAGCGCATCGTCAGAGCTGGCCGCGAAAATCGAAATGCAATCCAACGTCCGGCACGCCGGGACGAGCCCGCGGTTGCTCAGCAGACCGCGGGTTGGCTTCAGACCGACGATATTATTGAACCCCGCCGGAACCCGACCCGAGCCCGCGGTGTCGGTGCCCAGCGCGAACGGCACGAGCCCATCCGCGACAGCCAGCGCCGATCCCGAGCTCGATCCGCCCGAGACGTACGCAGCATCAAAGGCACTGGAGGGAATACCGTAGGGCGAACGCGATCCGTTCAATCCCGTCGCGAACTGGTCAAGGTTGGTCTTGCCTATAGGAATAGCGCCGGCCGCAATCAGGCGTTCGATCACGAACGCAGAACGATCCGGGTTGTATGTAAACGCCGGGCAGCCTGCCGTCGTTGGCAAGCCGGCAACGTCGATGTTGTCCTTGACGGCGAACGGGATGCCGTAGAGCGGAAGATCGGCACCGGCCTGCAATCTGGCCTGAGCATTGGCAAGTAGCGCCCACGCCTGCGCGCGAGGCATCAGCGAGATCCGATCGGGCGCTCGCCACGCTCCGCGATTGCATCAAACAGAGCGTCCAGGTCGCTGAAAGCGTCCCGTCCCGCGCGGTACGCAGCGACGCGAGCGCCGATATCCGCAAAGTCCGGGAGGGAATGGCGAGGCCCGTTCTGCAAGTCGGCAATCCTGGGTGCATCTGACGATGAAGCCAAGGCAACCAAGGCGGCGTTCGCCGTCTATTACTTGTTTTGACCAGCCCGTTCCTAAACTAGCAACAGGCAGCCAAAACCACGATATCTATGAAGCATCTCAAGACCCTGCAGTGCATCAGCGACGTCGCCAGCAGCGGCTCGATCCGCAAGAGCGCCGAACAGCTGGCCATTACGCCCTCCGCGCTGACCCGCAAGATCCAGGATTTCTAACAGGAGCTCGGCACGCCGATCTTCGAGCGCCTGCCGCAGGGCATGCGCCCCAATCCCGCCGGGGAGCTGGTGCTGCGCTATATCCGCGATCAGCTTTCCGATTTCGCGGATCCGCTCGCAGATCGCGGACCTGTCCGGCATCCGCCGCGGACACGTGTCGATTGCCGGCAGCCAGGCGTTCACACATGGGCTGATCCCGAACGAGATCGAGGCCTATCGCGCTCAGCATCCGCTGGTGTCCTTCAACGTCCTGGTGCGCGACCATATGCATGCCGTCGAGGCTGTGACCAACTTCGAGGCCGACGTCGCGCTCGTGCTGCAGCCGCCACCGCCCCCCGAATTCCAACCGCTTCTGGTCCTGCATCAGCCGCTTTGCGCACTGATGAGCGCCGATCATCCGCTGGCAGCCTCCGACACCGTGCGACTGCGGGATTGCCTGAGGTTTCCGGTTGCGATGCCGGGGCGTTCGCTGGCCATCAGGCATCTGCTGCAGGCGGCCATCGTGCGTGCGGCACTGCCGGTGCACATCGCGGTCGAATCCGATTCCTGCGAGGTTCTGCGCGGCTACGCCGGCCGCGAGCACGTCATTTCCTTCCAGATCCGCGCAGGAATTCCGCAGGAAAGCAGCAATCTCACCGCCCGCGAGATCGACGCGCGCGACATGCCGCTGGCGCAACTCGTGCTCGGCCAGTTGCGGGGGCGTGCGCTATCGGTGGCGGCGTCGAAGTTCGTCGACCAGATCTCCAGCAGCCTGCATTCCCGCTATGGCGAGCGGTGATCATCCGCCGCGCCGAGGGCCGCTTGGCCGCGACAGCACGAACATCGCCGCGCCGCCGAGCACGAAGGCCTGGATGGCAATAATCATCACTGACACGCCCAGCGCTACGCTCGTCGCCAGGGTCGCGACCATCACGCCTGCCGCCATCAGCTTGTTGCGACGGCTGATCGCGCCGTGCTGCTGCCAGTTCAGGATTGGCGGCCCAAGGCGCGGATGCGTCACCAGCCAAATATGCAGGCGCGGGGACGACCGGGCGAACGCATACACGGCCAGCAGCAAGAACGGCGTGGTCGGCACCAGCGGCAGCACCGCACCGGCAATTCCGCAGGCGGTGGAGGTTAACCCGAGCAGAAGCCACAACGGCCGCGCCAGCATCATCGCATTCCCGGTTGGTTGCTGGTCCTGTTACTCCAACGCATGAGACATCGCCTGAACATAATGACGCTTCCGGCCGGACAGTTTGATCCAGCGCATTGCCGTCCGTCAAAAACGCGCTACCTGTACGGCCACACGCACCATATATGGCTGCGCGAGGCACCATGACGAACGAACATCAGGATGCGGCCGCCCGGCGCGCCGCCAGCGCCGCCGAAGTTCACGCCCGGACCGGCATCGACGAACGCATGATCCACACTCTGGTCCACACCTTCTACGACCGGATTCGTGCCGATTCCGTGCTCGGCCCGATTTTCGCCGAACGTATTTCAGATTGGGAACCACACCTCGCGCGGATGTGCGCGTTCTGGTCGTCCGTCACGCTGATGACCGGCCGATATCATGGCCGCCCGATGCAAGCGCACGCGCACTTGCCCGTGGCGGGCGCGCATTTCGATCACTGGCTTGCCCTGTTCTCTGAGACGGCTCGTGAGGTCTGCCCGCCGGTCGCGGCGGAGTATTTCATTCAACGCGCCAACATGATCGCGAAAAGCCTCGAAATGGGCATCGCCACCTTCCGCGGCGCAATCCTCGCACCTGGTGAGCGGCTGGCGCCATCCAGGTAGTCGCTCACTCACGGTGTGCTATGTCTGCAATCTGAACCCATCCGGTCAGGCGATATGGCATACGCAATCAAGGCGGAAGTTCGCGACCCACAGGCAAAGACTTTTACGTTCGCCGCGCAGAAAACGATGTACGGCGGCAATACCATCGCCGAGAATGATACGGTTTTTGTGTTCGCCAGCGAAAACGAAGGTGGTTCAGGGCTCATAGCCCGCGGGATCGTGACCTCCGCCGAAAAAGTCGCGCGCAGGCCCGGCGTTGTCCGGCAAACGCCGCGTGTGAGCATAACCGTCAAAAGCACCGCACTTGCAAAGCGTCCCCTTGGCCGCAGCCAACTCAAGCCCTTTACCGACTGGAATGATGGCAAGCCGCAGACCGAGCTCAATTTCAAGTTCTACCGGCAGGCAACAAACAAGATCGTCGGCATCTCGGATGCAGCGGCAGCGTTTCTAGAAGCTTACTTCTGAAGCTGTGTTCAAAGACTCTGCCCCTTGCCCCGCATCTGGCGGCAGCGGCGGATCAGCTGATTGGTCGAGCTATCGTGCGCCAGCGCTGGCTCGCCCGCGCCTTCCAGTTCCGGCACGATCTGCTGCGCCAGCATCTTGCCAAGCTCGACGCCCCACTGGTCGAATGAGCCGATATTCCAGATCACGCCCTGGGTGAACACGTTGTGCTCATAGAGCGCGACCAGTTTACCGAGTGCCGCTGGCGTCAGGCGATCCATCAGGATCATGTTGGAGGGCCGGTTGCCATCGAACGTTCGGTGCGGCACCAGCCAACCCGGCGTGCCTTCGCCCGCGACCGCCTCGGGCGTCTTGCCGAAGGCCAGCGCCTCGGCCTGCGCCAGCACGTTAGCCAGCAGAATGTCGTGATGCCGCCCCAGCGGATTGAGCGACTGCCCGAACGCGATGAAATCGCATGGGATCAGGTGGGTACCCTGATGGATGAGCTGATAGAACGAATGCTGCCCATTGGTGCCGGGCTCGCCCCAATAGACCGGACTGGTTGGATGCGTGACGCGCTGGCCATCGAGCGTCACCTGCTTGCCGTTGCTCTCCATGGTGAGCTGCTGGAGATAGGCGGGAAAACGTTTCAGATACTGCTCATAGGGCAGTACCGCGATGTTCCCGACCCGGAAGAACTGCGTGTACCAGACCGTTAGCAGCGCCATCAGCACGGGCAAGTTCTGATCGAACGGCGCGGTGCGGAAATGCGTGTCCATCTCGTGAAAACCATCGAGCATGGCGCGGAAATGCTCAGGCCCGATTGCCAGCATTGTCGACAGGCCGATCGCCGAGTCCATGGAATAGCGGCCACCGACCCAATCCCAGAACTCAAACATATTCGCCGTATCAATACCGAATGCGGCCACCTTCTCCGCGTTGGTCGATACCGCCACGAAATGGCGCGCGACGGACTTTTCGTCCCCGCCAAACCCATTGACCAGCCACGCCCGTGCGCTGTGGGCGTTGGTCATGGTTTCCAGCGTCGTGAAGGTCTTCGATGACACGATGAACAGCGTCTCAGCCGGATCGAGATCCCGGCTGGCTTCGGCAAAGTCCGTGCCGTCGACATTGGAGACGAACCGGAACGACATATCGCGTCGGCTGTAGGCCTTCAGCGCCTCATACGCCATGACGGGTCCGAGATCCGAGCCGCCGATACCGATATTGACGACGTTGCGGATCGGCTTTCCGGTATGGCCGGTCCAGGCGCCGTCACGCACCCGGTTTGCGAAGGCTGACATCTTGTCGAGCACGGCATGGATATCGGCCGTGACATCACGCCCGTCGACGACGAGCGTTGAGCCGCGCGGCGCCCGCAACGCGATATGCAGCACCGAGCGGTTCTCGGTTGCATTGATGCGATCACCACGGAACATGGCTTCGATGCGATCGCGCAGTCCGCGCTGCTCCGCGAGCCTGGCCAGCAAGTCCAGCGTTTTCGCCGTGATGCGGTTTTTCGAATAATCGAGATAGATGCCCGCAGCCTCGGCCGTCATGGTCGTGCCGCGCGTGGCATCCGCTGCGAACAGATCGCGCAGATGCAGCGCAGTAATCTCCTTGTGATGGTCGCTGAGCGCCCGCCACGCGTCCCCTGCTCCGGCAGCCGATCCCACGTTCCCACCACCCATTGCCATTCGTTTACTCCCGGCTTCGCTCATAGTCCTTGCGCGATGGTCCTAGCGCGCGTGCTGCTCATCAGAAGGGCACAGAGCCATCCCCTGCATAACCATGCGACGGCCGGGCGCATCGCGACCTCCGGCGAAGGCTCGCGCCCGAAGCTGCTGCTGTTTTGAGCGTGCGTCCCCCGCATGGATAGTCTGATAACGTCCGGGAGGCCAGATCGGTCCGCGGCAGCCCCACAACCTGGGCGCGACCACATCAACCCGGCGCCGAGGACGCCAGAATCCAGAAACGCCAAATCTATGCATGCCGCTTGGTTACCTGGGGCAAGTTCTCACCACCTAGACGAAAGTCTAGCGCGCGGCCGCGAGCATCCTGGATACCGCCAAATCCCACAATACAGCGTTACATCCCGCCCACGACGTCCATGCGATAGCTGTAAAACCTCTGCTGCAGCGCACGCGGATTGGTCGGACTGGCGAATTTGACCTTGCAACGGGTACGGAAACGAGACTAAAGCCAACGCAAATAGTATCCGCAGGGTAACTTCGGTGCGATCCCTCTTAGCCTTTACCCGCGCGATCGACGCACTCAGCGACGTCGCGGGCTACACTGCGAAATGGCTGGTTCTTCTCGCCTGCCTCGTCAGTGCCGGCAACGCCAGCGTGCGCTATCTTTTCCACTATAGTTCGAACGGTCTGCTTGAAATCCAGTGGTACATGTTCGGCGGCATCGTGTTGCTCGGCGCGGCCCAGACACTCCGGCTGAATGAGCACGTCCGCGTCGACCTGCTGTATTCGTCGGTTTCCGACCGGACACGGCTGCTGATCGATACCGTCGGGCTTCTGCTGTTCCTGTTGCCGGCGATGGGCTATTTCTTCTACCTGACTTGGCCGTTCTTCTGGAATTCGTTCCAGCAGCAGGAATACTCGAGCAATGCCGGTGGCCTGATCCTGTGGCCCGTGAAGGGACTGTTGCCGCTCGGTTTCGGGTTGGTATTCCTGCAAGGCGTGTCGGAATTGATCAAGCGTGTCGCGGCGCTGAACGATATCGTGCGC
>JAEZBZ010000229.1 GCA_023412745.1 Pseudomonadota bacterium
GATCGGATGTGCGGCCCGATGCGCGGCGCCATCATGGGCATCGCTGTATTCGAGGGCTGGGCGGACGATCTCGACGACGCTGGCCGCAAGGCCGCCGCGGGCGAATTTACGTTTGCGCCCAATCACCATTATGGCGCCGTCGGACCGATGACCGGAATGACCACGGCAAGCCAGCCCCTGATGGTGGTGGAGAACCGCACCTTCGGCAATCGCGCCTACTGCGCCATCAACGAAGGCCTCGGCAAGGTGATGCGCTTTGGCGGCAACGATGCCGAAGTATTGGCGCGCCTGGCATGGTTGCGTGATGCACTCGGTCCGGCGCTCGGCCGCGCGCTGCGGGAGCTCGGCGGCGTGCCATTGAAAACCCTGATCGCGCGCGGCCTCAGCATGGGCGACGAGATGCATCAGCGCAACATCGCCTGCTCCAGCCTGCTGCTGCGCATCCTAGGCCCGGCGCTCGCGCGCACCGCGACCGACACGGCTGAACTGGCCCGCTGCCTCGATTTCATCGGCCGCAACGCCCAGTTCTTCCTCAACGTGGCGATGGCGATGGGCAAGGCGCTGACCGATCCGGCCCGCGACATTCCTTTCTCATCCGTCGTCACCGCCATGTGCCGCAACGGCACCGACTTCGGCATTCGCGTATCCGGCACCGGCGACCAGTGGTTCACGGCGCCCGTGGAAATGCCCCTTGGCCTGTATTTCCCCGGCTTCACCGAAGCGGACGCCAACCCAGACATGGGCGATTCCGCCATCGTCGAGACAATCGGGCTCGGCGGTTTCGCCATGGGTGCGGCACCTGCCGTGGTCGGCTTCATCGGCGCGGGGCAAGCATCCGAAGCTGCCGTCTTCACCCGCAACATGAGCGAGATTGCCGTGGTTTCGCACCCCGAATGGACCATTCCGTCGATGGATTTCGCAGGCGTGCCGACCGGCATCGACATCCGCCTCGTCGCCGAAACCGGCATCGCGCCCACCATCAACACCGGCATCGCGCATCGCGAGCCCGGCGTCGGTCAAGTCGGTGCCGGTGTCGTCAAAGCGCCGCTCAAATGTTTCGAGGATGCCGTGTCAGCCTTCATAAGCGTGACGGAGGCCGCATGAGCATCGTCGTCAACGAAATCCGCCGCGGCTCCTATCTGGACTCCGTGGCGCTGATGCGCATTTCGCGCCAGGTCGCAGCTCTACCCGGCGTGGAAGAAGCCGGCATGATGATCGGCACGCCTGCTAATCGTCAGATCCTGCGCGATGCTGGCGTATTGGGACCGGACGGCGAAACGGCCGGACCGGGGGATCTCATCCTCGCCATCCGCGCGACCAGCGCCACCGACGCCGAGACCGCGCTCGCCAAGGCCAAGGAATTACTCGACGCTCCGCGGCCAGCGACCAGTAGCGGATCGAAGTGGCAGCCGCGCAGCATCAATGCCGCGGTGCGCGAGGTACCGGACGCCAACCTCGCGCTGATTTCTGTGCCCGGCGACTTCGCCGTTGCCGAGGCACGCAAGGCGCTGCGGGCCGGGCTCAACGTCATGATGTTCAGCGACAACGTTCCAATCGCGGAAGAAGTGACGCTGAAACAGGAAGCCCGCGACGCCGGCCTGTTGGTCATGGGGCCTGATTGCGGCACTGCCATCATCGACGGCGCACCGCTGGCGTTCTCCAACGTCATCCGCGCCGGCGATATCGGCCTGATCGGTGCGTCCGGCACGGGTTTGCAGGAAGTCACCTGCCTCATCGATCGCGCCGGTCGTGGCATCACCCACGCGATCGGCACCGGCGGGCGCGACCTCAAGGCGGACGTCGGCGGTATCACCACCCTGATGGCGCTCGACCTGCTGGATGCCGACCCGGCCACGCGCCACATCGTGCTGGTGTCCAAGCCGCCGGCCGCTGACGTCGCGCGCCGCGTGCTCGATCGCGTGGCAAAAAGCACGAAGCCGGTAACGGTCTGCTTCCTTGGCGGTGACGGGCTGGCCATGCCGGCCAACGCCAAGTTCGCAGCGACCCTGGAAGCGGCTGCCCATCTTGCAACCGGCACCACGCCCAGCGCGCAGTTGCCCGAATTGCCACCCGCTTCCGCGCGCAACGCCGGACGCTTCGTGCGTGGTCTGTTCTGTGGCGGCACCCTGTGCGCGGAAGCCCAGATCGTATTCCGCCAGAACGACGCCGAGGTGCGCTCCAATATTCCCGTGCCCGGCGCCAAGCAACTCGAACCCGCCAGCAATGGCGGCCACGTCCTGATCGATCTTGGCGATGACGACTACACGCGCGGCCGTCCGCATCCGATGATCGAGCCAGCCGTCCGCGATGCGCCGCTCGCAGAAGCGCTGGCCGATGCGCAAGTTGGTGTCGTCCTGCTCGATATCGTGCTCGGCTATGGCGGTCATCTCGATCCCGCCGGTCACCTCGCAGGTGCCCTAGCCAATCGCGCGCCGAAGGGGCCGCTGATCATCGCTTCCGTCACCGGCACCGACGCCGATCCGCAGAACGCCAAGCGGCAGATCGAAACGCTGAAGGCTGCGGGCGTGCTGGTTGCTCCATCCAACGCTGCCGCCGCCCGTCTGGCCCTGGCGGCGGTACAGCCGCGACGATAAGGAGGACGGGTGGTGCCGGATCGTCCTGAGATCCCGAAGCGTATCGTCGTTGCCATCGGCGGAAACGCGACGCACCCGGAAAACATTTCCGGCACCTCGCACGAGCAAAAGGAGATCGCGGCCGAGACCGCCGCCGCGCTGCTGCCGCTGGCCCTGGCCGATACCGAACTCGTCATCACCCACGGCAACGGCCCGGTGGTCGGCAAGATCCTGATGCGCCAGGCGCTAACCCGCGACCGCATTCCGCCGATGACGCTGGATATCTGTGTCGCACACAGCCAGGGCGGCATCGCCTACCTGCTCGTGCAGGCACTGGAGAATGCGCTGCGCGAGGCAGACAGCCCGCGCCACGTCGCCTGCCTGCTGACTCAGGTGGAGGTCGATCCGGACGATCCGGCCTTTCACAACCCGACCAAATTCGTCGGCCCGTTCTTCACACGCGAACAGGCTGATGATGTCGCGCGCGAACTTGGCTGGCCGATGAAGCAGGACGGCGAACGCGGTTGGCGGCACGTGGTTGCCTCGCCACAGCCCAAGCACATCTGCGATATCTCGCTGGTGGAGGCGCTGACCCGGCGTGGCACCATCGTTATCGCGGGCGGTGGTGGCGGCATCCCGGTCATCCGTGGCCCGAAGGGTGTGCGTCATGGCGTGGCGGCCGTCATCGACAAGGACATGACGTCCGCCAAGATGGGCAATGTTCTCGGCATCGACACGCTGCTGATCCTGACAGCCGTGCCGAAGGTCGCGATCGATTTCGGCAAACCGACCCGCCGCGATCTCGACCGTGTCAGCCTCGCCGATCTCAAACAATATCACGCGGACGGACAATTCCCGCCCGGCAGCATGGGGCCGAAGATCGAGGCCGCAATCCGCTTTCTTGAAGGCGGTGGCCGCCGCGTGGTGATCGCGGCGTTGAAAGAGGCGATGCCGGCGCTGGAAGGCAAGACAGGGACACACGTCATTCGCGATGCCGGTTAGCGCAGTCCCATCGCGACCTGTGTGGGTCGTCGCGTCCTGCGGTGCGCGCGCGTTGCGGGCGCTGCGGCAAGCACACCGTGGAGTAGTGCGCGCGATTTTCGATCGCAGTGTACTCGTCGAGTTGGACAACGGCTTCGTTTGCATCGGTGATCGCCGGATCGGCGACGGGCCGCTTAATTGCGTGCTCCGCGATTCGCGGTGGTTTCGGCACATCCCTTCCGTCGGCGCGGTAGTTCTGCCGACGTCGCGCGGTATGGCCATAAACGGCGGTCCTGAACTCGTTATCGAAGCCGCGCAAGCGTGGTCACAGCCGCCGTGGCCTTCACTCCTGGACAAACCGACGCTGCAAAAGCGCCAGCACGGCCTCACCGAACTCGTCAGCCTTTACGCGCCGCACGATGGTCTTGCTCGCATTGCGCTCAATATCAACGATCACGATAGCCATTTGTCGCGACGTGGCTCGGCGGGGAGCAATGCGTTGAGCCGCGCACTAGATCCCGCAACCTCGCTATCCGCAACGGACGAAGCCGTCGCCGCCCTGCTCGGCCTTGGCCCGGGACTGACCCCGAGCGGTGATGATCTACTCGCCGGATGTGTAACGACGCTGTTCGCCCTCGGTGAAACGCCGCGCGCCGCAACCCTCGCCGCCAGCGTCTCGGAGCACGCGCCGCAATTGACGTCACCCTACAGCGCTGCCCTGCTCGCCGCCGCCGGTGACGGCGAAGTCAGTGCCTATTGGCACGATGTGCTGACGATCGTGCTTGGGTCGCAACCGCTGAACCGCACTGACCTGCGCCCGCTGATCGACGGCTTCGGCCATACGTCCGGCTGGGATATGCTGGCAGGCACTACGATCGCGCTGCAATCCGTCATCGGCACCACGGTCGCCCATCATCAAGGAAAGACATAAGACATGCCGCAGTTCGACATGGTGATCCGCGGCGGAACCGTGGTCACGGCCGCCGACACGGTCAGATGCGATGTAGGCATCCGCGATGGCCGCATCGTCGCCCTTGGCGAGAACCTCGGCGACGCAACGGAGATCATCGACGCTAGCGGTCGGCTGGTCATGCCGGGCGGTATCGACAGCCACGTGCATTTCGCGCAACCGAGCGGCCCTGGCATCGTCATGGCCGACGACTTCGAAAGCGGCACGCGGTCCGCCGCGTTCGGCGGCAACACGCTGGTGATGCCGTTCTGCATGCAGGAGAAAGGGCAAAGCCTGCGCGCCGCGCTCAACGCCTATCACGCCAAAGCGGAGGGGCGCTGCTTCATCGACGTCAGCTTCCATCTGGTGATTTCCGACCCCACGCCGCAGGTGCTCGGCCAGGAACTCCCGGCCATGGTCGATGACGGCTACACCTCGTTCAAGGTGTTCATGACCTACGAGGATCTGGCGCTGTCCGACATCCAGATGCTGGAGGTGTTCGCCA
>JAEZBZ010000287.1 GCA_023412745.1 Pseudomonadota bacterium
GAAGAGGGCAGGGACAGCGTCCGAGCACCTTCTCGACGGTGCTGCCGATGGCAACGCGCCCCAGGGGTTCATCTCGCGCGACACCGCTGACAATGAAGTCGACGCTGCGGGCCTCTGCAACCCGCAATATCGCCGCGGCCGGATCGCCGCGCTCGACGATCACGGAAACGCCAGGAAGAATTTCGCCGATTTCATCGCGAACACGCCGCTCGGCGCGTTGCTGCGGATCGTATTTGATGCGCCAGGACGGCGAATAGGTCGAACCGCTCATTATCGGTTCCGGCTCCATGACGTGCAGGACGATGAGTTCGGCGTTCCACGCTTTCGCGAGATACACGGCGCGGTCGGTCGCCCGGTCGCATCGGCCGCTCAGATCCGTCGCAAGCAATATTCGCCTGGGGGGACCATCCTTTTCGTTTGCCTGCATGTGATAACTCCCTTCGTGTTGTTAAGTGCTATGCTTTAAGAATGCGCGGTAAGCAGCCCAAGCCTGCGCATCAGGTGCTTTTCCGTTTCAAGAATTATCATTGCCGCCACACCTATTCCGATGATGAGCAGGCCGTCGGCGAGAGCAACAGGTTTGGTGGCGAAAAGGGTCTGCATTACCGGCCAGTAGGTGAACGCGAACTGTGCCGCTATCACTGCGCCGACTGCAATCAGAACCGGCGGTGTGCCCAATGCGCCCTTCCACGTAAACGAGGTCATGTGGAGGTAGCGGACATTGAAGAGATAAAAGATCTCGAGCACGACGATGGTGTTCACGACCATGGTGCGGGCGGTATCGAGATCGAGACCTTTGCCGAGGGCGTAGAAGAAAATGGACAATGCGCCCGCGACGAAGATAAGGGAGACGAAGATCACGCGCCATAACAGGAACGGAGACAGGAGGCCGGCGGCTACCGGCCGCGGCGGCCGGCGCATCACGCCCGGCTCCGGCGGCTCGAATGCCAGCACCAGGCCGAGCGTGATAGTGAGGATCATGTTGATCCAGAGGATCTGCGCCGGCGTCATGGGCATGGCGAAGCCTGCAAGGATTGCCGCAATGACGGTCAGTGCCTCGCCGCCATTGGTCGGAATCGTCCATGCCGTGACTTTCCGGATGTTGTCGTAGACGGTCCGTCCCTCGTGCACAGCGGCGACGATCGACGCAAAATTGTCGTCGAGCAGCACCATTTGTGAGGCCTCCTTGGCGGCTTCCGTGCCTTTGTGGCCCATGGCCACCCCTACATCCGCCTGCTTGAGCGAGGGCGCGTCGTTGACGCCGTCGCCGGTCATGGCAACCACGGCACCCTTCGCCTGCAAAGCGCGCACGATTCTGAGCTTGTGCTCGGGGGAGGTGCGGGCAAACACGGCCGTAGTCTCCAGAACAGAGCCAAGATCCGCGTCAGGGATATCGTCGAGCTCACGGCCGGTGAGCACGCGGGGAGTCTCGCCGAGGCCAAGCTGCCGGGCGATCGCAACCGCCGTAGCCGCATGGTCGCCGGTGATCATCTTGACGTCGATTCCGGCCGAGCGGCATTCGCGTATCGCTGCAACGGCTTCCTCGCGCGGAGGATCGATAAAACCTATGATTCCAAGGAAGACGAGACCTCTCTCGACATCCGTGAAGCCGAGGCGATCCGCATCGGCGGCTGCGGTCTTCATTGCAAAGCCGAGCACGCGCTCCCCCTGCGAGGCCGCCGCGGCGATGCGTTCCGTCCACCATGCATGATCGAGAGCGTGTGTCTGGTGTCCGTCGCCCTGCCGGTCGCACATCTCAAGGACGCGCTCCGGCGCGCCTTTGACCAGGATGACGGTTCCGGCATACGGCATGTCGTTGAGCGAGGCCATGAAGCGGTGCTGCGCGTCGAACGGAATCTCGTCGAGGCGCGGCCACTCGGCGCGGATGTTGCCGGGCTCGAAACCTGCCTTGATGGCGAGCGTTACCAGGGCACCTTCCATCGGATCGCCATTGGAAACCCATCCCGAGTCCGTCTTGTGCAGCTGTGCGTCATTACAAAGAAGCCCGGCTCGCACGAGCGTCAGCGCGGCGGCGCGGCCGTGTTCTCCATCGGTTTCTGCCGTGAACCCCAACTCGCCGTCCGGGGCGTAGCCGGCACCGCTGACAATGACCTCGCCCTGCGAAACGACGAGGCGGCGCGCCGTCATCTCGTTCCGGGTCAGAGTGCCTGTCTTGTCGGAGCAAATGACCGACGTGGCACCCAGCGTCTCAACAGCCGGAAGGCGGCGGATGACGGCGTTGCGCGCTGCCATGCGCTGCACGCCGATGGCGAGTGTGATGGTAATGACGGCAGGCAGGCCTTCCGGCACGACTCCCACCGCGAGTGCGACCACGGCGATGAGAGCATCGTCCCAGGCATAGTTTCGTACAGCCACAGCAAACGTAAACAAGAGTGCGGCGGAGAGGATGGCAATCCAGGTGAAACGGCGCCCGAAATCATTGATCTGGCGGAGCAGCGGTGTCGTGAGTTGCTGGACGTCTCCGAGCAGCGCACTGATGCGGCCAATCTCTGTACCGAGCCCCGTTGCGACCACCACACCTGTGCCTTGTCCTGCCGCGACCAGCGTGCCGGAGTAAGCCATGCAGCTACGATCCCCGAGGGCGGCGTTCTCGTCGACCTGTGCCTCTTCCTTGGCCGACGCTACGGATTCGCCTGTCAGCGCGGCTTCGTCGATGAGGAGCCCGCGCGCGCGCAGCAGGCGAAGATCCGCGGGAACGCGGTCGCCGGCATCGAGCAGCACGATATCTCCCGGCACGAGTTCGGCCACGGCCACGCTGCAGCGCGTTCCCGCGCGCAGAATGTTGGCACGCGGGGTAATCATGGCACGAATGGCGTTGAGCGCGTTCTCGGCCTTACCCTCCTGCACGAAACCGACTGCCGCATTGACCACGACCACCGCCAAGATCACGCACGCGTCAATCAGGTGACCGAGGCTCCATGCCGCTACTGCGCCGGCCAGCAGGAAATAAATGAGCGCATTGTTGAATTGTGCGAGAAACCGCCAGAGCGGATGCCGCGCCCGGGCCGGCGGCAGCTCGTTGCGTCCGTAACGCTCCAGCCGGCGGCGGGCCTCGTCAGAGCTGAGACCTCCGGCATCGGCACCGAAGGATGCCAGGACATCCTCGGCCTTGCGGGCATGCGCCTCGGCACCGGGGATTGGACAACTACCCTCCATGTTGCGAACGCTCTCCTTTTTCCAGACAAGCAATCGCGCCCTCGGCAACAGCGCGTTCCTCGTCTGCGGGTATAACCAGCACCTCGACGCGGGACCCAGATGCCGAGATCAGAGTCTCGCCGCGCGTATTGCGCTCACTGTCGATGACGACGCCCAGCCATTTTGCGGCCTCGCCCGTTCGGGCGCGGATGAGCGGCGCGTTCTCGCCGATGCCAGCCGTGAACACGAGTGTATCGAGCCCCCCGAGCGCGGCTGTAAGCGAGCCGATGGCACGGCCGAGGCGGTAAATGAAGAGATCGACGGCCTGGGCAGCTGCCGGCTCGGAACTCGCCAGGAGCGTCGCCATATCACCCGAGAGGCCCGAGACGCCGAGAAGTCCGGCGCGTTGATAGAGAAGGGCCGTTACCTGGTCGGGCTGCATACCCCGATCGGTGAGAAGATGGAGGATGACACCGGGATCGATCGAGCCACAGCGCGTGCCCATGACGAGCCCGTCCAGAGCGGAAAAGCCCATGGTCGTGGCCACGCTCTGCCCGGCAGCCATGGCGCAAAGGCTTGCGCCGCTGCCGAGATGCGCGACGATAACGCGCCCGCCGGCGCGCATCCCGTCACGCTCTTTCAGGACACGGGCTGTGTGCGCGTAGGAGAGACCGTGGAATCCGTAGGCGAGGATCCCATCTGCACTCAGCTGCCGCGGCAAGCCGTAGAGACGGTCGACATGCGGTCTGTTTGCATGAAACGCCGTATCGAAGCACCCGACCTGGACCGTATTCGGAAGCTTGCCCGCAGCCATCTCGACGAGATCAAGATTGAAAGGCTGATGCAGCGGCGCGAGTGGAACGAGTCTGCGCAGATATTCAAGCGCGGCGGCATCGAGACGAGCGGGTGCTACAAAACGCTGGCCGCCGTGGACGATCCTGTGGCCGACCACTTCAATGCCTGCCGCAAGGTCCTGCTCTTCGAGCAGCCCGAACACCGCCTCGCCGGCTTCGGTCAGGGACAAGGGCGCAGCAAAATCCCGTTCGTGAACTATCTGACCTTCTGCCTGAGCTTTGAGGCGCGGGTGCGATGCAAGATTTGCAACACTTCCCTTAAGAAGCAGATCCGGTTCCGACCGCCCTTCGTAGACCGCAAACTTGAGGCTGGATGATCCCCCGTTGAGAACAAGAATCCTGCTGGTCATCGCGGGGGCTTTTTCCTTGCGTGCCTGGCCACCAGCAGAGCTGCCGCGCAGGATGCCATGCGGGAGAGGTGCCCGTCGGCGCGGCTGGTGAGGATGATCGGCACTCGTGCGCCCATGACGATGCCGGCGGATTGGGCACCCGCGAGATAGGCGAGCTGCTTGGCCATCATGTTGCCGGCCTCGATGTTGGGAGCAATGAGCACATCGGCCGAGCCGGCGACCCGGGAGTTGATATCCTTGGTCGCCGCAGCGGCTGGAGAAATCGCATTGTCGAAGGCAAGTGGCCCGTCGACGATACCGCCGACGATCTGTCCGCGATCGGCCATCTTGGCGAGTGCCGCCGCATCGATGGTTGCCGGCATGGCGGGATTGACTGTTTCGGTTGCGGCCAGAACGGCAACGAGCGGCTCTCGTACACCGAGTGCCTGGGCGCAATCGATGGCGTTCTGCACGATGTCCTTCTTTCCCGCCAGATCCGGCGCGATGCTGATAGCCGCGTCGCTTATGAACAGGGGGCGCGGGTAGCTCGGCACGTCGAGAATAAAAACATGGGACATTCGTCGGTCGGTACGCAGGCCCGTATTGCCGTCGAGGGCCGCGGCCATCAGCTCTTCTGTATGCAGGCTGCCTTTCATCAGTGCCCCGACCTCGCCCGCGCGCGCCATGCGGCAGGCTTCCGCCGCAGCGGCATGACTGTGCTCTACACCAACGATGGCCATACCCTTAAGATCGACTCCGGCTTGTGTAGCAGCCGCTTCTATCTTGTCGCGCGGGCCGACCAGTACGGGCTCGATCAGTCCGATCCGCGCCGCCTCGAGCGCACCGGTCAGCGAAACCGCATCGCGTGGATGCACGACGGCGGTCCGAACGGGAGCAGAGCCGGCAGCCATGGCCAGCAGACGCTCAAGTTGCGATCCCGGCTGGTGTGTGGTTCCGCCTTGAGCGGTGTCAGCCTGGCCGGTCATGGCGTGATGGCCACCTTGAAGACGCCGTCGCGCTGATTGGAGAAGAGGTCATAGGCCTCCTCGATATCATCGAGCCTGTAGCGATGCGTCACCATAGGAGAGAGATCGACCTGGCCGGACGCAATCACCGACATCAGGCGGCGCATGCGCTCCTTCCCGCCCGGGCAAAGCGAGGTGATGATGCGGTGGTCACCGAGCCCGGCTGCGAAGGCGTCAAGGGGGATCCTGAGATCGGAAGAATAAACGCCGAGGCTGGAAAGCGTTCCGCCGGGACGCAGGACGCGTAAGGCCGCTTCGAAGGTTTGCTGCGTCCCGAGGGCCTCGATTGCCACATCGACGCCGCGCCCGTCTGTCAGCCGCATGACCTCATCTACAGGATTGACCCTGGAGAAATCGACCACGTGGTGCGCACCAAGTTTGCGTGCCAGGGACAGCCGTTCGGGCACACGGTCGACGGCGATGATATTAGAGGCACCAAGGAGCCGCGCACCTGCCGTTGCGCAAAGGCCGATCGGTCCCTGGGCGAAGATCGCGACCATGTCGCCGATCCTGATGTTGCCGTTTTCCGCTCCGCTGAACCCGGTGGACATAATGTCCGGACACATCAGCACCTGTTCATCGGTGAGCGTGTCGGGTACGGGAGAGAGATTGGCCATGGCGTCGGGGACCAGAACGTATTCCGCCTGGCAACCGTCGATCGTATTGCCGAATCGCCAGCCGCCCATGGGTTTCCAGCCATGGCGTGTGCCGGCACCGTCCTGGGAAGAGCAGCCGCACTGACAGGCATTGCTGATGCCGCTCGGCGTGATGGCACCCGCAATGACACGCTGGCCTTCCTTGTAGCCTGTGACGGACTTGCCGAGCTTTTCAATGACGCCGACCGGCTCATGTCCGATGGTGAGCCCTCGGGCGACGGGGTACTCGCCCTTGAGGATGTGCACGTCGGTGCCGCAGATCGTCGTCGTGGTGATGCGCATCAGCGCATCCAAAGGCCCTACGTCCGGAACGGGCTTTTCATCGAGCACAATGCGACCAGGCTCGACGAAGATTGCGGCCTTCATCTTTTGTGTCATGGTCGATCTCCTTTTTCTTTTTTTAGAACCCATCATCCGGACCATTCCGCCTGGATCAACCCTTTTCTTTCAGTGCAGGCAACGAGATGACGATTGTACCGCCGGCGCGTCGCATTCTGTAAATACGGGTGCAGCCATCGGTGAGCCGCGGGATTGACAAAGCCGCGCAAACGCCCATCTTGAATGGATGACACGTCACCAGCACCACACGAGCATCTATCGCGCATTCCCGATCGCGGAATAGCGTCCCCGGCTCGGTGCGTTGCGCCCCCGAGCACGGGGGAGAGGCCTGGACCCGAAAAGGGGTCCGCTGCCCTGGCGCCTGAATTTCACAAACCAAATCACCACAACAATGACATCGCTTCCGGCCGCGTCGCCGGTCCGTGTCATGGAAAGAGAAACGATATGTTGCAAACACTTGCTATAGACAAACCGGACATCGTCATCAGCGATGCCGATCACGCGCGCCTGTCCCGGCTCGCCGAGGGGCTTCTCGCGCGCCTGCCCGAGGTTGCAGGCGAATTGCTGGCTGAAGTGGAGCGCGCGAGGGTCGTCGCGCCCGACGCTTTGCCGCGCAACGTCGTGGCCATGGGATCGAGCGTGGAGTTCGCAACCGGCGGGGCAGAAACGCCGCGTCACGCTCGTCTCCCGACCAGGCAGACATCGCGAAGGACCAGATCTCGATTCTGACGCCGATCGGTGCCGCGCTGATCGGCCTGAGCGAGGGACAGTCGATCACATGGAAGACACGCGACGGACGCACCCGCGAACTGCGCGTGCTGCGCGTCGCGTAGCTGCGGCTCTCGCGGGCTATGCTGGGCCGGCGCGGGGTCGCATGGCGACAGACCTGGTCCCCCGGATCACCGATACGCTGAACGGATAAAAACTGTATGCTGAGATTCCCCGGTCCGTGACTGCTGCAGTCGCCCGGAGATTGTTCAATTTCTGCGAGGTGCTGTCCGCGTGCGGCGAGTGACTTTCAATCTGTCCGTGGTCCTCACCGCGCTGACCGTAGTGGGACTTGCCATCGCCTTGACAGGTTCATGGCTGCTCGACGGGGACGTCGGCAAGCGCACGCTCACGTTCGGCGCGGTGCTCGCCTACCTGGCGGGCGGCGTTCCGACCGGCTGGCGGTCGCTGAAAACCCTCTGGAACCACCACGTCCTCGACATCGATCTGCTGATGGTCGTCGCCGCCTGCGCGGCAGCGGCCGTGGGTGCTGCCGTGGAAGGCGCGGTCCTGCTCACCCTGTATAGCCTGTCCACAACGCTCGAAAAGCAGGCCATGGGGCGGACACGACGGGCGATCGAAGCTCTGATGGCCCTGCGCCCGGAGACGGCTTTCCGTAAACTCGACGACGGGACGATAGAAGAAGTGTCGGCGACGGCGCTGCGCGTGGGGGATATCGTGATCCTGCGCCCCGGTGCCCGCATTCCGGCGGACGGCATCATCGTTGCCGGTACGGGCGCATTGGACGAGTCGACGATCACCGGCGAATCCATGCCCGTCAGCAAAGAGCCGGGCGGCAAGGTGTTCGAGGCGACCGTCAATCTCAACGGCGTGCTTGAGGTCAGGATCACCAAATCCCTTGAGCAGAGCACGGTCGCGCGGATGATCGCGCTTGTCACTGAAGCTCAGGCAGCCAAGGCTCCCTCCGAACGCTTCAGTGCCTGGTTCGGTCAGCGTTACACAGTCGGCGTGCTCGTGGGGGCCGTCATCGCTTTGGGCGTGTTCTACGCAATGGGGCATGACTGGGAGAGCGCGATTTATCGCGCCGCGACTTTACTGGTTGCCGCAAGCCCCTGCGCGATCGTGATCTCGGTGCCCGCAGCCATTCTGTCGGCACTGGCAGCCGCCGCGCGCGGCGGCGTGCTGTTCAAGGG
>JAEZBZ010000296.1 GCA_023412745.1 Pseudomonadota bacterium
GCAGTTGCTGCGTGTCATCCGCAAATCCGAGCGCAAGCTGCAACGTCGTGGCTTCTTCCGCACCAACGTCAGCACCCGCAAGAGGCGGGACAAGTCCAGGGAGACACCGGAGATCGGCGTCGACGGGGCCAACGAGGATGCGTTGGCCGCCGATGCGGCGAACGGCGCCACGCTGTCCGATATCGCTAAGGAAGGTGGTGCGGCTACAGATGCTTCGGGCGTGAACGGCGAAGCGGGCAAGGACTATACGGCTGAGGCGTCGAAGCGCTTGCCGATCCGCCTGTTCGGTCGTGGGGCGCGCACGCGCGCGCGCACCAAAGGCGTCAACGGTGCGCCAGCCGACACAGGCGCGCAGCGCCCGGATAAAGCAGCGGCAACTAAGTCCATTCCTCCGATTTCCGCGTCGCCTCTGCCGTTGCAGCCCTCCGGCAACGGACAAGCACCGGCGGACGCCGATCTGCCATCGATGATCACCTCGCGCCGGATCCGGCCGGGCAATCCGGGCGTCCATGGCGGCGGGCCGCCGCCGTCGGTGCCGAAAACCGATCGGCCCAATCCGACGCAGCCGCCACCACCGCTACCGGTTGCTGCCCGTGCGCCGACAGGTGCGCCGCCGCTGCCGATGGCTGGCGCGCCGCCGGCGGGCGCTCCCGGTATGATGCCGCCGCCTGTCAGCGGGGCACCGCCGCCGCAAATGGTTCCGCGGCCGTCGAATGCCACTGCGCCGCCGACCCGCGGCATGCAGCCGGCTGCATCTGCCGGCATGCCGATTCCGAATGTGGCCGGCACCCCGATGGGCAGGCCTGCCGCGCCTGCGCGCAATGGCGGCGATGGAAATCGTCCCGCACCCATGCCGCCCCAGTCGGCCCCGCCACCGCGTGCGGCACCGGATGACACGATGCCGCCACCAAAGACTGGCAGGCCGATTCCAGCGCCTCCAGCAGGCTCGCAGGCCCAGCCCGACCTGGCCGCGGGCGGTCATGGCAACGGCGGATCGGACGTGCCGCCAACGCGCCGGCCCCCGCCACAAACCGCGCCGCCGACCTATCCGTCGCTACCGCCCGCAATCGCGGAGAGCCTTGCCAAGCTGGCTGGCGTCCCGATTACCGAAAGGCCGCAAACTGGCGCGCCACGGACCGCTGCGCCAGGACCGACGTCAGGCAATAAGACCAGGCGCTAGGGCTTTCAGATTGAGATCGAAATATCCCACGCTTGCTCTCATCTCCCCTTCCCCAAGGGAAAGGTGAAGGGGCGAACGTCTCGGCGTTAACCGGCAACGCTCCAGACGCGAGCGCGATCGCCTCGCAAACACAAGCAGGTCGGCGCTCAACGGTTTGCGGCTATCAGCGCTTGGGACGTCAGGCGTGGCCGGCGGCGTTGACCAGATGCGTGGGATCGATGCCGAGCTTTGACATCGCGCGTTCGTACCTGTCGGCCAGATCCAACTCGAAGATGATGTCGAGATCGGCCGGACAGTTCAGCCAGCCGTTGGCCTGGATCTCGCTTTCGAGTTGGCCCGGCGCCCATCCCGCATAACCGAGCGCCAGGATCGCACGATCCGGTCCTTCGCCGTTCGCCAGCGCCTTCAGGATGTCGATCGTCGCCGTCAGGCAGACATCGTCATCGATGGGCAGCGTCGATTCCGGCGTGAAGTAATCGGAGCTGTGCAGCACGAAGCCGCGTTCCGGCTCCACAGGGCCGCCGACATGCACCGCCATCGACTCCAGGTGCGGCGCGATGATGGCTTCGTCCCGATCCTCAACTAGTTGCAGGCGATCCAGCAGGTCAGGGAAGTTGATGTTCGGCGCGCGCCTGTTGATGATCAGGCCCATGGCGCCCTCGGCCGAATGCGCACACATGTAGATGACGGAGCGGGCGAACCGCTTGTCGGCCATTGCCGGCATCGCGATCAGCAGTTGCCCATCGAGATACGTGCCTGGAGACTTACGTGTGCGCCGCTTTGCTTTCATTTTAAGAGTCTAGCCCCACGTACTTGCTGCGTGAAGTCTTGATTTTATCGCAGCGCGACATTCCTGCATGTTGGATCATCTGAAAGTGAGTTGCCGTGTTCCCAGGCATGCGACATACGGGATGGACGCGAACCGGCACGAGGAACGCAATGCAGGCTGATTGCAAATCTTGGGTGATGGGGCTCGCGGCGGCCATGGTGCTGCCGGTGCTCGCTGCGCCGGCCTGCGCCGAGACCGTTACCGACTGGGTCGATGGTTCGAAGTTCAAGATTCGGCTGGTTGGCGGTTCCGCGAGCCAGGGCGCCGGGCCAAAGCGCACCTACGCGGCCGTCGAAATGCGCATGGCTTCGGGTTGGAAGACCTACTGGCGGATGCCTGGCGACGCCGGCGGGATGCCGCCGCGGTTCGACTGGACGGGATCGGTTAACCTTGCTGCGGCCACCGTGCTGTATCCGGCCCCGCAGCGCATGGAAGACGCCATCGGCGATGCCGTCGGCTACAAGGGCGCGGCGATTTTCCCGGTTAGTGTTCAAGCTAAAGACCCCGCCAAGCCGGTCGAACTGAAAGCGGCGCTGGAGTTTGGCGTCTGTCGCGAGATCTGCATCCCTGCCGAGGCGACGCTGTCGCTGGTCATCCCGCCCGAGACGGCGCCCGCGCCGTCGAGTGTCACGGCGGCCTTGTCAGCGGTTCCGCGTAAGGCGGATGCGCGCTTGCCGAATGACCCGCAGCTCAAGTCCGTCGAGGCGCATCTGCAAGGCGACAAGCCCAAACTGGTCGTGGAAGCACTGTATCCGGCGGACGCCAAATCCGCGGATATGTTTGTGGAAGGACCACAGGATATCTATCTGCCGGTGCCGGTGAAGGTCGGCGAAAGCAACGGCGTCGCCCGTTTCGAGGTGGATCTGTCGCAGAATAGCGAGGCGCCGCCGCTGATGGGCAAAACCCTGACGGTCACGATGACATCGAAAGCCGGGGCATCGGAAGCCCGCTGGGTTGTGAAATAACCTTCTGCGCGCCTACTTGGACCCGTCACCAAGACCGTATAATTTCCAGCCCTCTGACGTCTGGCATCAGGCGTCTCACAATGCCGTCCGGAGGATATCGATGACGATCAAGGTGGGCGATCGCTTGCCCGAAGCAATATTCACTATCATGGGCGCTGAAGGCCCGCAGCAGGTCAGCACCGCCGACTTCTTTGGCGGCAAGAAGATCGCGCTTTTCGCGGTTCCGGGCGCCTATACGCCGACGTGCCACAAGCAGCATATGCCGGGCTTCGTCGCCAACTCGGACGAGTTCAAGAACAAGGGCATCGACGCGATCGCCTGCACCTCGGTCAACGACGTGTTCGTTCTGACCCAGTGGGCGAAGGACTCCGGCGCCGAAGGCAAGATTACCATGCTTGCCGATGGCAGCGCGGATTTTGCCAAGAAGCTGGGTCTTGAGATCGACCTGACCGCGCGCGGTCTTGGCGTGCGCTCGAAGCGCTATTCGATGGTCGTCGATAACGGTGTCTTGTCGGTTCTCAACGTCGAGGATGCGCCGCCGCAGCACGACAAGTCGAGCGCCGCGACGCTCCTGACCTGCAAGCTCTGATCGCAGCAACCGTTCCACTCTGGGGCCCCCGGGATTTTGTAGCCGGGGGCCGCCTCTCGGCGCCCGTCATCGTCGCGCAGGCGGCCATCCAGGCGGGCTCGTCCATGGATCGGCGCGGTGACCAGGATTCCCGCCTTCGCGGGGAATAAGGGTGGCTTAGTGGCTATCCACTTTACGCGCCCTTGGCCTTGTTGCGCAGTTCGCTGATGGCAAGGCGCGCTAGTTCGTCGGCGCGCTCGTTCTCGACATTGCCGGCGTGGCCTTTGACCCAATGCCAGCTGATCTGGTGCTCGCCGAGGGCCGCATCGAGACGCTGCCAAAGCTCCACGTTCTTGACCGGCTTGTTGTCGGCTGTGCGCCAGCCCTTGCGCTTCCAAGAGTGGATCCACGCCGTGATGCCGTTGCGCAGATAGGCGCTGTCGGTATGCAGCTCCACGACGGACGGCCGCTTAAGTGCTTCCAGCGCCTGGATCGCGCCCATCAGCTCCATGCGGTTGTTGGTGGTCATGGCTTCGCCGCCGTACAGCTCCTTACGGTGCGTGCCGGACTCCAGGATCGCGCCCCAGCCGCCAGGGACGGGATTTCCGGAGCATGCGCCATCCGTGTGAATGATGACGGTGGGGCGGGGTGCTTTGCTCATGCGCCGGGCTCGAGTCCGTATTCGGCAGCAGAACGCACGCCGCGGTGAAAGCGCACGCGGCGCAAATAGTCGATCGGGTTATGCGGAACGACGAGGGCGTCCTTGGACGTATTCAGCCAGTCGTAGGCACGCGTCAGCAGGAAGCGCAGCGCGGCGCCGCGCGCCAGCATCGGCAGGGCGGCGCGTTCAGCGGCATCAAGCTCGCGCACCGAGCGATAGCCCTTCAGCAGCGCCCGGCCCTTGGTAATGTTGAACGAGAAATCCTGCTCGAAGCACCATGCGTTGAGGCTGACGGCGACGTCGTAGGCGAGGAAATCGTTGCAGGCGAAGTAGAAGTCGATCAGGCCGGACAGCTCGTTGCCACGGAAGAACACGTTGTCCGGGAACAGATCGGCATGAATTACGCCGGCTGGCAGCACGGCTGGCCAATTGGGCACCAGGCCGTCCAGCTCGACACGGATTTCGGTGACCAGTCCCGGGCTGATTTCATCGGCGCGGGCCTCGAACCGCTCGAACAGGCTGGTCCAGCCAGCCGGGCCGAGCGCATTTGTGCGCCGTACGGTGTAGCTCTGGCCAGCCAGATGCAGCCGCGCCAGCGCCTGCCCGACGGCGAAGGCGTGCTCGGCCTTCGGGCGGCGGATCCAGACACCGTCAAGGAAGGTCACCAGGGCCGCCGGACGTCCGGCCAGCTCGCGCAGCATTTGGCCGGTGCTATCGCGCACCGGCGTCGGGCACGAGAGGCCGGCGTTAGCCAGATGCTCCATCAGCCCGAGGAAGAACGGCAGGTCTTCCCGCTGCACGCGCTTTTCGTACAGCGTCAGGATGAAACGGCCCTGGCTGGTCTCGACCAGATAGTTCGTATTCTCGACGCCCTCCGCGATGCCTTTGTAAGAC
>JAEZBZ010000299.1 GCA_023412745.1 Pseudomonadota bacterium
CCAGATCACCCCGACGACCAGATCGCCGATGGCCAGCGATGAGGTCAGGCCCGGGCTCTCGATGCCGAACAGCATGACCAGCCCCGGATGTCCGTGCTGCGCTTCGCCGTGGAACATGAAATCCGGAACCGGCTCGCCCTCGCGGTACAGCTTCGGCCGGATACCAGTGTAATCCGGATGCAGCTTGTCGGCTTCCAGGCCCGGATAGTAGCTGCGGATGAAGTCCAGGAACTGCGCCAGCTTCTCGGGCTGGAACTCGTAGTCGATCTCAGGGATCCACGCGATATCCGGGCCGAACTTGCAGCGCCCCGACAAATCGACGGTGGCATGCAGGCCGAGCCAGGCGCCCTGCGGCATTGGATAAATGTGCCGCGAGAACGGCGAACGCCCGCCCAAGGCATAGTACTGCCCCTTGGCGAAAAACGTCTCGGGTGGCTTGTAATCCGACGGATACTGTATGGTCTGCGCCAGACGCGAGGCATGCAGTCCTGCTGACAGCACAAGGTTCTTGCAGGTGATGGCGCTGGTTGCGC
The DNA here is from genome assembly GCA_023412745.1 of Pseudomonadota bacterium. GTDB lineage: Bacteria > Pseudomonadota > Alphaproteobacteria > Rhizobiales > Hyphomicrobiaceae > ZC4RG25. The sequence continues at coordinate 534 of JAEZBZ010000299.1, forward strand.
CGGATTGCTCGGCGTCGCCGATGGTCAGGGTAAATAGCCCCGGTTCCGCGCGCACGGACTGCACCGGACTGTTAAGCACGACTTGGCCGCCCTTGGCCTCGATGTGCCCTTCGAGCGCGACCATCAGGCCGTGCGTGTCGATCACCCCGGTGGACGGCGATAGCAGCGCCGCGGTGCAGGCGACCTCGGGCTCAAGTTCGCGGGCCTGGCTGGCCGACAGCACCACGATATCGTCGACTCCGTTGCGAGTCGCCGTCTCGTGCAGCGAACGAAGCTTTGGCAGTTGATCGTCGGCCGTCGCCACCAGCAGCTTCTCGCAGCGGCGATAGGGAACGCCGTTCTCGTCGCAGAACTTATAAAGCTGCGCCTTACCTTCCACGCACAGGCGCGCACGCAGGCTGCCGGGCGGATAGTAGATACCGGCATGAATCACTTCGCTGTTGCGTGAACTGGTTTCCGAACCAATCAGGTCATGCTGCTCGAGAACCACCACCTCGTGACCGGCCGCGGACAGTGCGCGTGCCGTGGCAAGCCCGACGACGCCAGCGCCAACGACGATCGTTTCAACATCTGCTGACATTCAATCCGGTCTCCACGTCATGCTCCAAGCGCGCGGCGATTCATGAGACAAGGCCTCGGTTCGTGCAACAGGAACATGTTATCCACAGGCGGCGAGAGTCGTGTTGCGCGTGGCGCTTGCGATGGGAACATAAAGAGAACATAATGACGGCATGAAATTTACTTTCGTTCATACGGCCGACTGGCAAATCGGTAAGGTTTTTGGGAACTTGCCCGCGGAGAAAGCCACGCTGCTGCGAGAGGCGCGCTTGTCCGTGATCGGGCGCATCGCTGCGCTCGCGCGGAGTTGTGGGGCGGAGCACGTGCTGGTAGCGGGCGATGTTTATGACGCGCGTGATATTTCCGATCGCCCACTCGTCCAGTCGCTCGATCGCATGCGGCGTGAGCAGGACATCACCTGGCATTTATTGCCGGGCAATCACGACGCCGCGCATCCGGGCGGGATCTGGGAGCGCGTGGTGCGCGTTGGCGTGCCGGCCAATGTCAGCCTGCATCTCGAACCTGGCCCGGTGACAATCGCGCCGGACGTCGTGCTGCTGCCCGCGCCGTTGAAGGCGCGCAGCGTCATTGGCGATCCGACGGCCTGGATGGATACGGCGGAGACGCCCTCGACCGCCTATCGCATCGGCCTGGCGCACGGCTCTATCCAGGGTTTCGGCAGCGAGGACGGCGAGGCGGCTGTGCCGCTGGCGCCTGATCGCGCGGCGCGGGCGCGGTTGAACTATCTGGCGCTTGGCGATTGGCATGGCGCCATCCGTATCTCGGATCGCGTCTGGTATTCCGGGACGCCGGAGCCGGACCGCTTCCCGGACAACGAACCTGGTTTTGCGCTGGTCGTGCAACTCGATGGACTGGACCGGCCGCCGACGGTGGAACGTCATGCGACGGGACAGTTCCGATGGCTCAAGCGCAGCCTTGATGTCACTGCCGCCACGAGTCTCGATCATTTCGTCGAGGCGCTCATGTCGGGCGCGACAAATCCGGAGCATCTGCTGGTCAGCCTGACAGTCGCCGGTACGCCATCGCTGGGGTACTGGACACGGATCGAGGAACGGCTGGACGCGCTGGGGCAGCAGCTTTGTCACCTCGTCGTGGATAGCGGTGCAGTCACCGCGCTGCCGGAGACCGTCGAACTGGAGGATTTTGGGCAGGGGGATTTGCGTCAGGTGGCCGAGCGATTGACGGCTATCGCGCAGGATGGCGCAAACCACCAGTCCGACGACGCGTCGCTCGCATTGCGCAAGCTGTACGCGATGGTGCGTGATCTGCGGGTGAGAGAGACCTCATGAAAATTCGCGCCGTTCGCCTGCGGGAAGTCGGTTGCTTCTCGAAGCCCGTTTGCGTGGAAGGATTTTCTGGCGGTCTGGATGTGTTGTCCGGCCCGAACGAACTCGGCAAATCCACGCTTCTGAAAGCACTGCTGCTGCTGTTCACGGCGCGCCACACCGCGCAGACCAAGGCGGTGGATCGGTTGCGGCCTTACGGCGGCGGTGCGCCGCTGATCGAGGCTGACTTCGAGGTGGATGGCCGTTTGTGGCGCCTGCGCAAGCAGTACGTGAGCGAGCGCCAGGCTGTGCTGACCGATGTGATGTCCGGCAGCGTTGCCGCACGTGGCGACGAGGCCCATCGCCGGATGCTGGAACTGATCGGGGCCAGCAGCAAGGAAGACAATCTCGGTTTGGTGTGGGTGACACAAGGCATGTCGCTGCAGCCGACCGTCCCGACAGAGGTTGCGCGCGAGGAACTGAGCCAGGCCATCGAGCGGGAAATCCAGGCGGCTGCGAGTGGCGGACAGGAACTGCGTCAGCTTCGCGCCATAGCCGAGCAGCAGCGCCGTGCACTGGTGACGGCGCGAACGTCGAAGCCAACCGGCGAATACCTGTCAGCGATTTCCGCGCGCGACCTGGCGTTTCAAAACGTGGAGACGGCCCGGCGGGCAGCACATGATGCGGCCGAACGTGTTGCGCACGTCCAGTCTTTGAAGGCGCGCCATGCGACGTTGACCGATGCGGCTTTGACTGATGCCCGGCGTCAGCAGATCAAGGCGCTCGCCGCGACACGTGAGGAGGCCGTTGCCGCCCGGAACCGGGCACGCCTCGCCGAAACCGAAGTCAAAGGGAATGAGACTGCCGCCGCCGCGGCGCAGCAGGCCGCAACAGTCTTCTCGCAGCAGCTTGTCCGATTGGCTCAATTGGAGGCTGCGGTTGTCGAAGCTGCTGAAGTTGAGCGCGCCATCCGGGCCGAATTGTCCGTGTTGGCCGAGAGCACGGCCGATGCCGGAGAACGTCGCGATCGCTTGCGGAATAATCTGGAAGTTTTGGCAGAACAGCTCAAGCGCCGTGAACTGGCCGACCGCCGTCGGGAGGCGGAGAAACGCCTCGCACAACTGAGTGAGGACCTGGAGGAAGCGCGCAAGGCGGAAGTTCGCATCGCCGAACTGCGGACCTTTCTGGAGAACGAACCGGTCACCGAGCGTCTGGTCGCGGCCGCCGAACGTGAAGCGCGCGCCATTGGCGAACTCGAAGCGCGCATCGCGGCGCAACTGCCGCAGGTCCAGATTGCCTACGTCCCGGGCAGTGCAGCGCGTATCCGTGTCGATGGCCAGCCGCTCGCCGATGGCGCGGTGCTCAAGCCAACGCGCCGGCTGCTGCTGGAGATCGAAGGGGTTGGCACAATCGCTGTCGATCCGGCGCTGTCGGAAGACGCTGAGCAGGATCAAGCTGATCTCGCGGCGCATCAGGCCGCGTTGCAATTGCTGTTTGTCGGAGCCGATATCGCAAGCCTCGAAGACATGCGTGAACGGCTTCAGGCACGCCGCGTTGCCGAGCGCGATGGACTGCAATGCAAGGATCGGCTAGCGAGCCGGGCACCTGCTGGCGTCGACGCGCTCGCTGATGAGGTCGCGCGGCTCGAAGCCCAGTGCGAGGGACCGGACGAGCCCGATCTGCCTGAGCGGCCACAGATCGAGGCCGAAATCACGCGTCTCACGCAGGATTATCGAGGGGCGGAGGCTGATGCCGGACGTTTGGCGCAGCAGCACGCTAAACTCGGTCAGCAACTCGCCGCCGTTAGCGCGCAGCAGGACGCCCGCGCGCAACAAATTGCATCGCTGGCCGAGAGCCTGCCAGCCGAACTTGACCGCGCCTCCAAGCTTGCCGACCTCGAAGCACGGTTGGCTACGGCGAGGGGTGCCCTTGCGGACGCCGTTCGGGATTTCAGCGCCTGGAAGGAAAAGACGCTGGACGACGCACGCATGTGGCAGCTCGAGGCCGACCTGGCCGAGGTGGAACGTGACGATCGCTCGGCCAAGGAAGAGGTGACGCGCCTAGAGCGTGACATCGCCGTGGTCGAGCGGGAGCTTGAACGGGATATGGAGGATGGGCTGGAGGGGCGGGTTGTCGAAGCTGAGCGGCACGCGTCGCTGTGTGCGGAGCGCGTCCGTGCGTTCGAAAAGGATCTCGCCGCACTCGACCTGCTTCTGGCGACCATGGAAGGCGTGGAGGAGCGATCCCGCACGCGCTATCTGAGCCCTGTCGTGGACCGCCTCGAAACCTATGCGCGCTTCGTGTTTCCGGACATCTCGGTCGGCGTCGGAGCGGACCTCAAGGTCGAGACGATCCATCGTGGTGGCGCGGCGGAGCAGGTATCCGCGCTGAGTGACGGTACGCAGGAGCAGGTCGCGGTGCTGGCAAGACTGGCATTCGCGCGCCTGCTGGCTGATTCCGGTCGGCCGAGCCCGCTCGTTCTCGATGACGCACTGGTTTACTCAGACGACGATCGTATCGAGGCCCTGTTCGCGGCGCTGCGGGAGGCTTCCAGTGCCCATCAGGTGATCGTGCTCACCTGCCGCGCGCGCACGTTCGAGACGCTGGGTGGTCAACGCCTGTCGATTGCGCCGTGGGCTGCGTAACCAGAGGGAGTGAAGGCGAGGGGCACTGTGCTGTGCCGACGTTAGGGATGGCTCCCGTGTAGTGGCAGAACAATACGCGAGGTCGCTTGCATGCTCCGGGTTAAACCGAGCTCCTGCGGTAACCTCGACCGCGTGTCCTGGTGTGAGGTGCCGCGCACAATGGGGCGTCTGACGCGACGGCCGAGAACACGGCATGCGTGCGCAAGAGACGTGAGTGCTGGCTGACGGCAGCAAACGCAAGCGCAGCAGAGCGTGTCGACGTGCCCGCAGCGAGGCTGTGGCAGGCACGATGATAAAGGCGAAGAATGACGCCGAGGCACGATGGTGCAAAGGCACCCCGTGTTTAATCGAAGGGGGTGTCGCTAGCGATCAGGTGTCAGGCCGGAGGCAGGTCGGGACGCTCGATGCCGGCCAAGGGATCGTCGGTGCGGCGCGATTTGCCCTCGAAATAGGCGCCCTGCTCGATGGCGAGCGTCTTGTGATGAATGTCGCCTTCGACCTTGCTGTCCGACTGCAGCATCACTTTGCGGCCGCGGATCGAACCCATAACGGTGCCACGTACGACCACTTCTTCCGAAACGATGCCGCCGGTAATGCGCGCCGTCTCGCCGACGACGACATGCGTGCCGTGAATATCGCCCTGCACTTCGCCATCGATCTGCACCTGACCGTTGGACACGAGATTGCCGATGATCACCAGATCAGGGCCGATGATGGAGGGTTGCGAACGATCGCCGGAGCGGGCCGGGGCGCGCTGAGGCAGACTGGGAGGCGTCACGATGCTGCCGCTGGAAGCCGTACCGCCATTGAGTGCAGGGCCGTCGCCAGCCTTCCGGGCGGTAAAATTCGAAAGCATCGTACTGTACCTCCAAGCGACTGCGTACGGACGCAGGCTACTACTACACAACAACGGCAGCTTTACGGTGATGTCGGCGGGTCGCGGCTGCCAGCATGAGTTGTAAAATTGATGGAAGATTTAAGCTTAGCACGGTCTTGACGGCTGGTCACCGGACATCGCGTGCATTGCGCGGCGGGGGTGCCGGCTGGATCACGATTGAAGTGCGTGAACGGCTTGGAGAACAGCCGCGGCATGGCCAGGAACTTTGACCTTACGCCATATGTCGACGATGCGGCCGTCAGCGCCGATCAGCAGGGTGGTCCGCTCGACCCCCATGTACTTGCGGCCGTACATGGATTTTTCGACCCAGACGCCATAGGCCTGGGCGACAGCCTTGTCTTCGTCGGCTGCCAATTGGACGGCCAGCTCATGCTTCGTGCGGAACTTGCCGTGGCTGGCGGCACTGTCGGGCGAGATGCCGATCACTTCCGCGCCGGCGGCCTGGAACTCCGGATAGAGCGCGGTGAAATCCCGTGCCTCGGTTGTACAGCCGGATGTGTCATCCTTGGGGTAGAAGAAGACGACGACAGGTTTTCCACGGAGTTGTGCGAGCCGGATTCGACCGTCATCCGTGGCGAGATCGAAATCCGGCGCCTTTTCACCCACTTCAAGCACGGTCGGTGCCTTTCTTTCGACGCTTTTGGCAACGCACTTCGTCTGCCGAAGTAGCGAGAAAATAGCGGTACCGCAAGCAAGTGATTCTCAGTCAGTCTGATGGTCGCCGAAAGGCGCGCGCCGGCTGCGGGCGGAGGAGTGCTGCCATGAGGCACGCTCCTGTTCCGCGCGTCAGTGTTCGGCTGTTTTCAAAAGGCAATATGCTGATGTCCTTGGTGTTTCGCCCACGGACATGGAAGGGACCGGCGAGAGGATCGCGGTGACGAACAGGCCAGGCGACGTTACCAGGACCGCACGGCCAACGACCCGTCCTGTAACAACAACACAGGGTGGCGCGCGACGTGCTGCGCCTGCGCCTCAGCCCAAGGGGGCGGCAAAGGTGCTGCGTCCGCTGGCGCGGCCATCGCTCATGATCGGAAAGTACGTGCTGCCGCTGTTGGTGTTGGCGGCGCTGGCGGTTGGAATATTCTACGTTCGCCTGCTTTACGGGCCGATTTCGCTGAAAGTCCTGGCCGAGCCAATTGCGCGCAGTGTTTCCGCCGAGCTTCCGGGGTTCGATGTCACCGTCGACGATGCGCTGGTTCGCCTGAACGAGCAGGGCCAGGTCGAGTTCAGGCTGCGCAACGTCCGCCTGATCGATGATGATGGCGACGCGGTTGCCATGGCCCCGCTGGCCGCGGTGGAGATGAGCCGTCCGGCGCTGTGGTCCATGCGGCTGGCGCCCGCCAAGATCGTTCTGATCGAGCCGCGGGTGCTGCTCAGCTACTCACAGGACCAGGGGCTGTCGTTCAGCTTCGCACGCCCAGCCAATATCGAAGCCATTCTGGCGCGGGATGCCGAACTGACCGCGGCGGAAACCGTGGAAACGCAGCGGCGAAAGGCGTCAGACACGGGAGAGGGCGGATTGCCGGTCGCGTTACGCCGGCTCGAACTCGGACGCCTGATTGCCGAAGCCTCGGCGCGCGCGCGGCGGGGCGCGGACGCATCGTCGTATTTGAAGGAAGTCGGTTTCCGCAATGCGACGGTTGTGTTCGAGCACGACGCGAAGGAGTCCTCTTGGCTGGTGTCGCAGGCGGATGTCGCGCTGGCGCATCGTCGCGACCGCAGCGTGATCGAAGGCGATGTCACGATCGCGTCCGATCATGGGCCGTGGAGCCTGCACTTCTGGACAGAGGCCTCCGGTTCCCGCCAGCAGGTGGCGCTGAAGGCGGCGATCCGCGACCTGGTTCCGCGCAGTGTTGCCTCGGCTCTGCCGGCTCTGAATTTCATGAATGCGCTTGATGTCCCGGCGAACGGCGAGGTGACGCTGGAGCTGACATCGGCCGGCGAATTGCAAGGCGGAGAGTTCAGGCTCGATCTCGCCCGCGGGCGTCTGCACCTGCCCTGGATGGCGCAATTGCCTCTCGATATCGAAGGTGGTCGTCTCAATTTGCGTTATACGCCCGGGGAGCGCATGCTGCGGGTTGCGCCGTCGACGCTGGTGTGGGGGCAAAGCCGCCTGACCGTTCAGGGGCAGGTTGCCAGTTCGATGGCGAAAGACGGTTCAGAAGTGTGGAACTTCGATCTCGCCGGCGTCGAGGGGCAGATGGCCAGCGAGGAAATGCACATCGCGCCGTTGCCGCTCGAAGCCTGGGTGGCGAAAGGCGCCTATCGCTCGGCGTCGGGCGCACTGTCGATCGAGCAGTACGTCATTCAAGCCGGCGGCGGCCAGATGCGCCTGTCCGGCGAAATCGGCGGCGACCGCAATGACATGAATATTGACGGCCGGTTCGGCGGCATGTCGCGCGAAGCCTTCTTGGCGCTATGGCCGCGCGGTCTGGCCAGCGACGCGCGAACCTGGATCGGAAAGCACGCCATCCGCGGTCAGGTGCTCGGTGGCTCGTTCAAGGCCCAGGGTTCTCTGCAGCCTGGTCGTCACCCGCATCTGTCGCTGTCGATGGAGGCCGCCGACGTCGCGCTGCGGGTCAGGGACAATCTGCCCCCTGTCGATATTCCGCGCGGGCTGATCCAGATCAACGGCGACGTGCTGGACGTCACCGTCCCGGACGCCTCGATGACAACGCCGAAGGGACGCACGCTCACCATCAAGGGCGGCCGGGTGGCCAGCGCCGATCTGCTTCAATCCCGCACCACCGGTCAGATCTCGTTCCGCGCAAATGGGCCGGCGGCGGCGCTGATGGAGATGCTTGAGAACGAGACGTTCGGCATGAGCCGGGTCGGCGGTTTGGCGAGCGACGGCCTTGAAGGCAAGGTCGACGGGCAACTCGCGCTGACACTGCCGTTTGCGCCCCGGATTGCGCGCGAGGACCTGAAGATCGAAGGCCGGGTGCGATTGACCGAGGGCCGTGCCAAGAAGCTTGTCGCGACCCACGATGCGCAGGCGGCGACCGTGAACTTCGACATCACAGAAAAGGCCATTGATGCGCGCGGCGACATGCTGATCGCGGGTGTGCCGGTCAAGCTCGGATGGCAGCATATTTTCGATGCCCCGCCCGATCGCCAGCCGCCACTGCGCCTGCACGCGACGCTCGATGGTTCGGATCGTAATCAGCTCGGGCTCGACGTAAACCACGTAGTGCAGGGCGAGATCCCGGTCGAGGTTACCGTTAGCCAAACCGTTAACGAGGAATATCACATCCAGATGCGGGCGGACCTGACCCGCGCGGATATGGTGCTCGACAACGTCGCCTGGCGAAAGCCGCCCGGTCGTGCGGCAACGCTTCAGTTCGACATGGAGGCCGGCGCTAAGCAGTCGACCGAGCTGAAGAACTTTCAGATCGTCGGCGATGACATCGCGATCGGCGGATCATTGCAGCTCGACGCGAACAACAGGCTGAAGGAATTTCATTTTCCGGAGTTTTCGGTCAGCGTCGTGACGCGCCTGGACGTGCAGGGGCGGTTGCGCTCCGACAACGTGTGGGACATCACCGCGCGCGGCCAGACCTATGACGGGCGCGACTTCTTCCGCTCGCTGTTTTCGGTTGGCGAGCTCGGCGAAACGCCGAAGGCCCCGCGCAAGAATGCGCCGGGACTGGATTTGAAAGCCGACATTGGCACGGTGCTTGGGTTTTCCGATGTGTCGCTGCGTGGCGTCACCATGCAGTTGACGAAGCGCGGCGAGAAGATGACGCAGCTCGTGGCGCGCGGCACGCTGGATGGCGGCCAGGAACTCGAGATCGGTATTCAGCCTGGGCAGGGCGAGCGCCGGCTGGTGGCGACTACGGATGATGCGGGCCAGGCGTTCAAGCTGGTCGACTTCTACCCGAGCATGGTCGGCGGCCGCCTGCGGCTCGACGTCAACCTGGACGGCCGCGGGGCTGCCGAAAAGACCGGCGTGCTGCGCGTCGAGCGTTTCCGCATTCTGGGCGACCCTGTCATCAGCGAGGTGCTTCAGTTCCCGGACGATACCCGCCAGATCGATCGCCCGCGCCAGCAGCGCGTCGTGCGGCAGGTCTATGACTTCGACTGGCTGCGCGTGCCGTTTTCCGTCGGACACGGCCAGTTCGTGATGGGAGATTCAGAGATCCGCGGGCCGGTGGTCGGCGCCACGATGCGCGGCAAGGCCGACTTCCGCGCGCGCCAGATCAACGTCGGCGGAACGTATGTGCCGTTGCAGGGCCTAAATTCCGCGATTGGCGTGATCCCAGGCATTGGTCAGATCCTGGCCGGACCGAGGGGTGAAGGCATCCTCGGCATCACGTTCGCGATCCAGGGCTCGATGAATTCGCCGCAAGTGCTGGTCAATCCGCTGTCGCTGGTGGCACCGGGTATCTTCCGCGAGATCTTCCAGCTAACGCCGAGCCAGAGCGTAACGCCGCGCGCGCAGCCAAAGGCGACGCAAACGGGATCGCGGGCGTCGAGCGCACCGGCCATCTCGGCGCCGCCGGGTACCGCAGTAGTGACCGAGCCGGAAGTGCTGAGCGGCTGGTCATCGGAAACCAGCACGACTCCCGCCAAGAAGAGATAGCCGCTCGGGCCGGACAGGCGTTCGCCGGGGCACGCGCGTCTCAGGTTATGGGCTTGTGGCTCGAGCCGTCGCGGGCGGGTTATGCGGCCGCCACCG
>JAEZBZ010000373.1 GCA_023412745.1 Pseudomonadota bacterium
GGCTGATGGCGCGTCCGGCATCGCTGTTCGGCCTCGGCATTCCGCCCGCCCAGTACAAGGCGTTGGCCGGTGACAGCGAGGAAGGCATCGCTGGAGTGTTGCGCGAGCGCCTGGAACGGCTCGCCTGCGATTTCCCGCTCAACGAAAACTACTTCGCCCGCCAGGCTTTCGGCCGCAGCTACGGCGATGCTGAGAACCAGGGCGCACTGCCGCCATATCTCGAAGCCGACAACTTCGACGTCGTGCGGGCCAATGCCTCGCACGTCAGCGTCCGCCACGTCAGCGTGACGGACCATCTCGCGCAGTCGCCGGATGCCAGCCTCGACCGATATGTTTTCCTCGATGCTCAGGATTGGATGTCCGACGCCGATCTCACGCGGCTGTGGAACGAGGTCACGCGCACGGCCCGCCCGGGTGCCCGTGTCATCTTCCGCACCGCCGCGGAGCCGAGCCTGCTGCCTGGCCGGTTGCCCGACGCCTTGCTTGCTCGCTGGCACTACCACGCCGAAGCGTCACGCCAGTGGACGCTGCGCGACCGCTCGGCGATCTATGGCGGTTTGCACCTCTATGAGCTCGCCTGATAGGGATACGCGCGATGACCGCAGCTCCGTGCAGCACCGCGACGGCCGGCGAGAAGATGGACAACATCTATCGCTACCAGCGCTACATCTACGACGCGACGCGGGCGTATTACCTGCTTGGCCGGGACCGCCTGATCGCCGAGCTGGACGTCCCGGCCGGAGGCAGCGCTCTGGAAATCGGCTGCGGCACCGGCCGCAACCTGTTTGCCGCCGCCAAGCGCTATCCGGCGAGCAGCCTGTGCGGGCTGGATGTTTCCACCGCCATGCTACAGACGGCCCAAGCAACATTGAAACGCCGCCGCCTGGCATCGCGGGTCACGCTGGCCGTCGGCGACGCCACCAACTTCGACGCCGAGCAGCTGTTCGGCAGCCCCTCCTACGACCGGGCGTTCATCTCCTATGCGCTGTCGATGATTCCGGCATGGCCCGACGTGGTCGAAGGCGGCATCCGCTGCCTGGCGCCGAACGGACGGTTGCATATCGTTGATTTCGGCGATTTCGCCCGCTATCCGGCGCTGCTGCGGCGCGGGCAACTGGCCTGGCTTGCCAAGTTCTCGGTGATGCCGATCGTCAGCCTCAGCGCCCAGCTTTCCGCAATCGCCCGCCGCAATGGCCTGGTCGCGCAATGCACGCCGCTGTACGGCGGATACGCGATGCTCGCGACACTGGCCCGCTCCCCGATCAACTGACCGACATTGCCGGAATATCCGCCGACGTCGGAATCGAACTATAAGCGCATCGTAGCCATAGCTCCTGGCTGCACGGATACGTTCATCAGGCGCAGAATGTCAAAAGCGGATCGGGAGACAACTATTGAGGCGCTACGCAGCCGCCTTGATGCCGTGCGCCAGAGCGCGTCCCGGGCGCTGGCGGGCCTCGCCGCCGGTTTCGAGGCCGACGAGATTCGTCAGGTCTACGCCAATCACATGGCATGGCTTGAGGATCGCATTTGCGAACTCGAGGCGCTTAACAAGCCCGATCGCAGCCGGCAATCCTGATAATCCTCATTCCGTTTTCGGGACCGACCGCCGCGTCCAGGTCTGGTCGCGCTTGAGGAAATCATGCAGCGTCTTGCCCTGCTCGTGCCGGAAACGCTCGTTGAGCACGGTGAAGTCATCGATCCGGTCGAGCCGGAAAGTGCGGAAATCCGTGCGCAGTTCGCACCACGCGGCCAGCAGCCATACCGGCCCAAAGTACGCCAGAGACAGCGGCCTGACGGTACGCTGCGACCCGCTGCCGACATAGTCGCGATAGCTGAAGCGGACCTTCAATTCCGCCCGCAGCGCCTGGCGTAGCTTGGCCAGATCGAAGGTGATCGGCTCCATGTAGGCGTGCGCCGGCGCCAGCAGCGCAGTATTGGCCATATAGGTGCGCAAGCGGTCCGGAATCACGGCCTCGATTTTGGCGATGACGTGCGATGCGGCTTCCGCCAGTTCCGGATCGGCCCAGGATTCGACGATACGCGCGCCCAGCACCAGTGCCTCGATCTCCTGCTCCTTGAACATCAGCGGCGGCAGATCGAAACCCGCCCGCAGCACATAGCCGACGCCCGCCTCGCCCTCGATCGGCACACCACTGGCGATCAGGTCTTGGACGTCGCGATAGATGGTTCGCTCAGAGACTTCCAACGCCTCGCTGAGGTCGCGCGCACGGGCTGGCGACTTGCGTCGCAGGAACTGGATAATCTCGAATAGGCGGTCGGCGCGGCGCACGGCTTAGACCCATGAAACTGCATCCCCAGCGCCCTCTTACGCTAACACTCCTGACACCGCGCTGTCAGGAGCCTGTCAGCGCTCCTGACATCAGGCTGTCAGTAGGCCTTCGGCATAGTCCAACCATCAAAGAACGATGGAGTGAGCGACATGCCAAGCCATACGACGACCGGACCCTGCCAGGACCGCGCCAACACCGATCACAGCCTGATCGAGCTTCTCATGCTTACGCTCCGTTGCAGCAGGCAAGCCCTGGCGCGGTGGCACATCCGGCGGGCTGCGGCTCATCACTTGCAGGATCTCGATGACCGCATGCTCAAGGATATCGGCATCCACCGCAGCGAGATCGAATCAGTGCTGCAGGATCCGGGGCCTCGCGGCTCGAGAGGATTGTAAGGCCCCCCGCTAGCGCGCTGGCGGCTTTCGCCAGCGCCAACCTCATTCGCGGCGGCCGCCATCAGTCGTCTTGAATCTGCCGTCGACGCGGGCGACCCAGTGGAAGAACGAACGCCGCAGGATATCGACATCCTCAGCCAACATCGCCCATGCCTCGCTGCGCTTGCTGCCGCTATTCTGCAGGCGGCGGCGGATTTCGGCGTGGCTGGCCAACATGGTGTCCCACTCTTTCATGAGCGGGTCGTTGAGCACGCCGTGCTCGGCCAAGCCCTTCTTCTTTTCCGCGATCCGGGCTTCCAAATCTTCCAGACGCCGGGTGATTTCGAGGCTTTGATCATCCATAGTTCGCTCCACTATTTTGCCGCGCTGACAAATCAACGCGCGAGCGAACGCATCCGTTCAAGGGCAACGGGGAAGCAGACCAGGGCGTCAGGTTGGCCTCAGTCGGCCCCGCCCATATTGGTCAGTCGGCTCAGTTGCTGATCGAGGTGGACGCGCCACTTCGTCATGTGCTCGCGGAACGCGGCAACGTCGGCCTCATCGGACGGACCCGTGCCGGCAGAGCACGTCTTGATCATCGTGTCGCTGGCCTGGCCGACAAAATGATCGTCAACGCTGGCCGGATCAATGGCCGCGCTGAGAATCGCGGTCGCCAGCTTGGCGTAGAACGTCTCCGTCTCGCGGGTCAGGCAGCCGCGAAAATCGTCGCCAGCTGACGCGCCACCCGCCGTGCTGGCACCGAGAAGAACGACAGCCGCGAAAATCGCTGCCATCGGCGGCCGCGGCCAAAGGTCGATGATTGAAGCGCGCATGTATCCCCGGATCCAGCTTGGCAGCGGCGGACGCTAGGTACGCATTGTGGCGAATTGCGCGACCAGGATCGCGCATCCTGATTTACGCATGCAGATTTGATGAAAGCTGTGGCCTACTCGCCGCGAAACAGACCGTTGCGCCCTTCCCCGACCACGATAGACAGCACCGTCGCCAGGCTGAGCAGCACGAACCCGATCGCCAACGGCCGGATGCTGCCATCGAAGTACGACCCGATCATCCAGCCGAACAGCGCCGCCGACGCCGTCGTATAGAAACCGATGAACGACGACGCCGTGCCCGCCACCTGCCCCATCGGCTGCATGGCGATCGCGTTGAAGTTTGGCAGCATCATGCCGATTGCGAAGAAGGCTGCCGCAACCAGCATAGAAAACAGCCAAAGCGGCGTCCCGACGATCGTCGACAGCGCCAGCAGCAGCGATACGCCGACCAGCGCCGCGACGGCAGAATGCGATACGCGCCGCATGCCGTAACGCCCGACAAGCCTGGCATTGGCGAAGGAGGCGAAAATCATCACACCCGCGATCATGCCGAACACGATCGGGAAGCTATCGCCGAGCCCGTAAATATCCACGAACACCTGCTGTGCACTGCTGATGTAGGCAACCAGACAGCCGAAGGCGCAGCCCGCGGCCATCGCGTAGGCAACAGTCACGCGCGAGGTCATCGCCACACGGAAAGCAGACAGCACTTTGATCCGCGGCCCGGTTTGCGGACGATGCTCGTTCGGCAGGCGCAGGCTCGACCACACCAGACTGATGACGCCGACCGCGAGGAGAAACTCGAACAGCCACCGCCAATCGCCAATGTGCAGCATCGCTTGGCCGAGCGCAGGTGCGAACACCGGCACAACGATGAATACCATCATCACGATCGACATCACGCGCGCCATCTGCCAGCCGCTGAAGTAGTCGCGGATGATCGCCAGCGACACCACGCGCGGCGACGCCCCGCCAAACCCCTGCACCGCGCGGGCGGCGAGAAGCCCTATGAAGCTGCCGGCGAGCAATACGCTCAAGGTGCCGATGGCATAGATGACCAGCCCCGCCAGCAGCATCGGCTTGCGCCCGAAGCGATCCGCCAACGGGCCGAACACAAGCTGCCCACCGGCCAGCCCGACAAAATAGCTCACCAGCACGAGTTGGCGATCGTTGCTGTCGACGCGGACGAAGCTGTCGCCGATCTGGGGCAACGCCGGCAGCATGATGTCGATCGACAGCGCTGTCAGCGCCATCAGCAGGGCCATCAGCGCAATGAACTCGACGAATGGAATCGGCAGCTTCGGCTCGCCAGTTTTGCCGACGGCCTCCAACCCTTCGCGCCCTCCGCTGTCGTTCATGATCGCTCCAATTGGATGCCGCGCGCGGACCGTACGGCCCCCCGGCCGAGGCGTGCCCGTGACATCATTCTTGCGGCGGCGCAACATGGGCCGCTGACAAGTTATTGTGAAGCCCGTGATGCGACCCTGCCCTGCGGCCCAGCATCGCGATTGCCCGTTCTCGGCCATCGGCACATGTTTTCTCCGACCCGCGATCGCGCTAGGCTCATCCGGAAACGCCCCCAAAGGGCGGCCGGGAGGATAACCACAGGAGGCGCCGATGCACTTCGCATTGACCGAGGAACAGGCGGCGATCCAGGATGCCGCGCTCACCTTCGCGCGCGACCGCATCGCGCCGTTTGCCGGCGAATGGGATGAAAAGGGACATTTCCCGACCGACGTCATCCGCGAGACCGCGCCGCTCGGCATGGCGACGATCTACGTGCCGGCCGACCTCGGCGGCTCCGGTCTATCGAGGCTCGACGGTGCGCTGATCTTCGAGGCGCTCGCCTACGGATGTCCGGCGATTTCCTCCTACATCTCGATCCACAATATGGTCGCCTGGATGGTCAGTCGCTACGGCACCGCGGACCAGATCGCGGCCTGGATGCCGCAACTGGCGTCGATGGAGTTGTTGGCCAGCTACTGCCTCACCGAGCCCGGCGCGGGTTCGGATGCCGCCACACTTGCGACACGCGCCGAACGCCGCGGGGGTCACTACGTGCTTAACGGCACGAAACAGTTCATTTCGGGCGCTGGCGTCACGGACTTCTACTTCATCTTCGCACGCACCGGCGGCGAAGGCGCTTCAGGTGTTTCCGCGTTCGTGGTCATGAAGGACACGCCCGGCCTCAGCTTCGGCGCTAATGAGCGCAAGATGGGCTGGAACGCTCAGCCCACGCGCCAGGTAATTCTGGAGAACGTGAAGATCCCGGCCACAAACCTCGTCGGCGGCGAGGAAGGCAAAGGCTTCCGCATGGCAATGGGCGGCCTCGACGGCGGCCGTATCAATATCGGCGCATGCTCACTGGGACCGGCCTGGGCAGCGCTCGACAAGGCCCGCGATTATGTGTTCGAGCGCAAAGCGTTCGGCAAGCCGCTGGCGGAGTTCCAGGCCCTGCAGTTCAAGATCGCCGATATGGGCACCGATCTGGAAGCCGCGCGGCTAATGATCTACCGGGCCGCGGATGCACTGGATCGGGGCGATCCGAAGTCCTCCATGTATTCCGCGATGGCCAAGCGCTACGCCACCGATCTCGGCTTCGACATCGTCAACCAGGCGCTGCAGATCCACGGTGGCTACGGATATCTGAAGGACTACGGACTGGAGAAGCTGGTGCGCGATCTGCGCGTGCATCAGATCTTAGAAGGCACCACGAGATCATGCGGGTGGTCATTTCGCGCAAGTTGCTGGCCGGCAACAGGGACTGAAAGTGTCATTTGCGTGGGCTGCCTCCGCTTGCGGCGGGTCGCGAACGGGATCACTGTCGCGGCACCTGGGTGGCTTAGGGGGCCGTTCACCGCATGCGTCGCCTGTCGTCGTTGCTGTTCGCACTGCTCTCATTGGCAGTGGGTTCTTCTTTGATCGTGCCGTCCGACGCTTCGGCAAGCGGCTGGGTGCGCGAGATCAAGGCCGGTGCGCTGGCGCATGATGTCGATGGGCTGTGGAGCGGCTTCAGCATCGAACGTCAAAGTGTCGACCTGAACCTAGAAGCCATTCTGACGCCGTCGATGCCGTTCCTGTTCGGCACCATTCGCCCGGCCGTCGGTGGCACGCTGAACCTCGACGGCGGCACCAGCCACGCCTACATCGACGCCCGCTGGGAGATTGAAGCACCTCGCGGCATTTTCTTCTCGATCGGCCTCGGCGCCGCCATCCACGACGGCCGCATCGATCCCGACCGCCTCAACCGCAAGGCGTTCGGCAGCCGCGTGCTATTCCACATTCCTATCGAGCTTGGCTATCGGTTCGACAATCACAACAGCCTCTCGGTTTACTTCGAGCACATGTCCAACGCCGGCCTCGCCAGCTCGAACGAAGGCATGGACTTCCTCGGGGTTCGCTACGGCTACCGTTTCTGAGCAATCGCCCGCCTGCTGGCCATATAGGGCCATTTGACCGAGCGACAGCGGGCCGCCGGCTCACGCCCCATCGCCGCCATGGTTCGGCGGCCTGATCCCAGCACCCGAAAGTTGCAGATCCCGCGCCGGGCAGCCATCGCCGCCCGCGACTAACCGGAGATCAATGCCGTGCTGAGTTATGTCCTACTGGCCTGCGTCCTGCTCGGTGCCTGCGCCTTCACGGTGTGGGCCGTCGATGTAGCAGTCGCGGAGTGCTGGTCACGTGGCCCCCATCGTTCGCTGCCGAAGATCGCCGAATGGCGCGCGATGTGCGCGCGCATCCATCACCGTTTCACTGGCCCGGCGGCGCTATCCGTCGTCGCGGCATTAGCGGCCTCGGCCTACCTTCAAGATGACCGCTGGCAGGTCGGCGCGGCGCTGATGCTCGGTGCGATCTGCTACACCTGGGCCGAGATCCGCCCCGCCAGCATCGTGCTCGGCACGGTCGATCCGACACGGCATGGCACAATGCATTTGACCCGGGCCCGCTTCAGAGAGTACGCGGTGCAGCATTATCCGCTGATCGGCCTCGGGCTCAGCGCGCTCGCAGCTTTTGCCTGGGCCCACACCTGACGGGGAGGCTCAATGTCCAATGACGCCGGAAACGATGTCATCATCCGCCGCGACGGACGCGCCGGACGCATCACGCTGAACCGGCCTAAGGCACTGAACGCCCTGTCCTATCCAATGGTGGCGCCGATCCAGAACGCGCTGGATGCCTGGGCCGATGATCCGGACGTCGCGCTGGTAATCCTGGACAGCTCCGATCCGCGCGCGCTGTGCGTCGGCGGAGATGTGCGCGCCATCCACGACAGCAAGCCAGAAGGCCCGGACCTGGCCCGCAAGTTCTGGGCCGACGAATATCACCTCAACGCCACTATCAGCCGCTTTCCGAAACCCTTCGTCGCCTTCATGGACGGGATCGTGATGGGCGGCGGCATCGGCCTGTCCGGTCACGGCAGCCACCGCATCGTAACCGAGCGCAGCCAACTTGCCATGCCGGAGACACTGATCGGGCTGATCCCGGACGTTGGCGGGACTTGGCTGCTGGCGCATTCACCGGGCGAAACCGGCATTTTCCTTGGGCTCACCGGCGCGCATATGCGCGGCGCGGGCACCATCCATGCAGGCTTCGCCGATCGCTTCGTTCCCTCGGCCAAGCTCGGTGAACTGGCTCAGGCTTTGGCCACGGGGGAAGCAAGCGTCGATGCCATCATCGCGCGCTTTGCCGATACGCCACCAGCCTCCAACCTCGCCTCGCATTCGCGCGACATTGACGCCACTTTCCGTTTCGACAGCGTGGAAGAGATCCGCGCCGCACTGGTCGCGATGGACAGCGACTGGTCACGCAAGATCGTTGCCGAACTCGATCTGCGTTCACCGCTAGCGCTCAAACTGACGCTGGCGGCGATCCGCAACGCCCGAGTGCTGCCGTCGCTGGAAGAGGCGCTGAACATCGAATACCGGCTGACCATGCGGCTGTTCCTGCACGGCGAGTTCGTGGAAGGTGTGCGCGCGCTCCTGGTCGACAAGGACAAGTCGCCGAAGTGGTCGCCGCCGACGCTCGATGGTGTGACGCCACAGATGGTGCGAGACTTCATGGCCCCATTGCCCGAAGGCGAAGCGCTGGCGCTGTCAGCTCCTAAAGACTGAGTGGGACTGGGCCTGAGTGATCTGGATGTCCGCCTACTTGCAGACGTTGGCGGAGCTGCGCCGCATCAGATCGAGATGAAAATGATCGTGATGCAGGCGGTCATAGTCCGGCCCGAGCACGGTCGTGAAATGGCGGCACGCCCCCGTATGCACCGAACGCAGGAACTCGCGTTCCTGCCGCTCGCCATTCCAGCCTGACTTCAGGTCGATGGTGCGTCCGTCGGCCAGTTGAAAGCCGGATACATCCAGCGCATTGGCGTGCCCGTGTTCCGACAAGCGCGCGCCGCGTTGGTGGTTCATGGCGCGGCAGCCATAGGACGCGGCAACTCTGATTTCTGTAACCGGCACGCCGAGATGATAACGGGCCGCCGGTTCGACGACGGTCTCCACCCAGCGCTCGATGGCCGGGATCATCGGACAACGCAGCATCGCAGCCGGCTTCAGGCTGATGCGGCCCTGAGCGGCACCGGTCATTTCAAACGGCTGCAACGCGCCACAGACGCTTGGTCCACCGAGCGCGGCACGTGTTGTCAGAAACGGGGATGGCCGGACGTAGCCCGAGGCCAGGCAGGCGCGCTCTTCATCTGCACGCCAGGGTTCATCCTTCGCGATGAACTGCGGAGTCTGGCTGCACCCCCACAAGATGAGGGAACTGACCAATACGACTGCTACTGATACGCTTGTTCGCCACATAACGACGGAAACGTAAACCCAACACGCTTAACGGCACGTGAATTGACGTTCCGTCTTCCGCCGTCGTAGCGTAAATTTGAGACGCATTTTGGTTGCCGATACGGCAAAAGCGCGCCAGCCCTCAGTAGGGCCGGTCGTTCATATAACGGTGCCAGAGCTGCTCGCCAATCGAGCAATCCGTCTTCTCGCCTTCCGAGAGCTGCGCCTTGATCAGCCGCACCGGCTGCTCGTAGCCGGAGATTTCCAGCAGCAGCTTCTGCCGCGTCGCGGTGGCGAATTCCGACTTCTCCCGGATTGGGATCATGAACGACCCCGGCCCACCGATGACACAATCGGCATAATATCGATCCAGGTAATTGATATCGAAAAAGCTCGACTGGCTGGGCCTGAGAATGATCGGGAGGCCGTTGATCACCACGCCGTCCTTGATCAGCCTTTCACGGACATCGTTGACCTGTGCGCCGGCGTTGTTCGGCCCATCACCGGACACGTCGATGACACGGCGGATGCCGCTGTACGGGTTGGTCTCGAACTGCCGGCCGGCGTACTCCAGCGCCGCGGAAATCGATGTCATGCGATGACGCGAGATCCGCGCGTTGCTGAGCTCCGCCGCAACAGCCTCCGCCGACTCCTTGCTGTCGATCAGCGTCCAGGGCAGAACCGTGCTCTGGCTATAGGGACCCGCCCATTCAACGTACATGACTGCAATGCGCCCCGTGGGTCCGGAGCGGATGGCGGTCTGCACATCGGGGTCGCGTAGCGCCGCGACATAGCCGTCGCGCTGCAGGCGCTGCTCGTCCATGTCCATCGACAGGGAAACATCAACGGCCAGGATCAGCTCTAAATCTACGGAATTGTCCGCGCGGCCAGGCTGACCACCGAAGACGAGGAACAGGAGCGCAGCACTGACCCTGAGGACACGCGTAATCCCGAACATGACGGGAAGTCTGCCACGGATGCGAACCGCAGGTAAAGCACCTTCCCGCACCGCACACTTAGCGCGCGGCCGTCACGATTTTGTTATGGGCGCTGCCTCAGGAATGCCAAAACGCCGTCCTTGTAGCCCCTGTCGCCAACCGCTTTCATGTGATCGCGGCCGGGCAGATCGAGCGCCTGCGCGCCGGGAATAAGCTCGGCCAGCGCGCTCGCCGAACCGCCGACGACATCATCCGTGCCCACCGCCACCAGCACTGGACAGCTCAATCCGCCCAGCGCCTCCGCCGTGATCGGATCGCGCGCGGAACGGATGCAGGCAGCAAGCGCCTTCAGGTCGCTGCCGGTCTGCTCGGCAAAGGCGCGGAACGTGCGCGCCGTCGGGTTGGTCACCTGCTCGATGCTGTCGGCCTCCAGCGCATGCGCGATCGGACCCGTCCCCGCCATGCCGCGCACCATGTTGATTCCCAAGCCGCCGAACACGGCGCTGCGCGCGCGGTCGGGATGCGCCAGCGCCAGGAAGGCGGTAATGCGCGCGCCCATCGAATAGCCCATGACGTCGGCGCGCTGGATGCCGAGGTGATCGAGCAGCCGCCGTGCGTCCTCCGCCATCAGCGGCGCGCCATAATCGCTGAGCTCATACAGCTTCTGGCTCTGCCCATGCCCGCGGTTATCCAGCGCGATGACCCGAAAACCGTTGCCGGTCAGGAACTTCACCCAACCGGTATCGATCCAGTTGACGCGATGGTTGGAGGCAAAGCCATGGATCAAAAGCACGGGATCTCCAGCGCCGTCATCAATGTAGGCGATCTCAACCCCGTCTGACTTGAAGCTTTGCACGGCTCGTCCTTCCAAATCCCCAGTTGCGACATGCACTTCACTAC
>JAEZBZ010000045.1 GCA_023412745.1 Pseudomonadota bacterium
GCCAGATAGTCAGGATTGGTGCGCATGGACTTCGTGATCGGGAAGAAGTGAACCGGAACCGACTTGATGTACTTGATGTAGTTCTCGGGTTTGTAGAAGAACTTCAGGAACTGCGCAGCTTCTTCGGGATTCTTGGAATCCTTGAAGATCATCCACGGCTCGCTGTCGAACTGAGTCAGGAAGGTCTTGCCCGACGGACCGATCGGCTTGGTCGCAAACACGCCGATGTCACCCTTGGCGACCAGCTCCGGCGCATACTGCTCGAAGTAACCGCTGCCGCGGCCCCAGCCCATGATGAGAGCGGTCTTGCCGGTGGCAAGATCGGCGAAGGTCGCGAGATAGTCGCGGCTCAGCCAGTCAGGAGCCAAGCAGCAATCGTTCAGTTCTTTCCAGAACTGCAGAACCTCGATCACCGGCTTTTCGGTGAAGGTCGGACGACCCTTTTCGTCGAACAGGCGGCCACCGTTCGAGCCGACCCACATGTAAAGATCTTCGTTCATGAAGAAGCCAGGGCCAGCGAGGCTCAGACCGTACCGGCCCTTGCTCTTGTCGGTGAGCTTGACCAGCATGTCCTTGAATTCAGCGAACGTGGCTGGTGCCTTCTCGGGATCCAGGCCAGCCTCACGGAAGAAGTCCTTGCGATAAACCATCAGATCGATGCCGACGGCGTGGGCCAGACCGTAGTACTTCTTGTCCTTCGGGTTGTAGTCGAGCTTCTTGACCTCGTCGAAGATGTCGTTTTCACCGATCGACTCGATGACGTCGTTCAGCGGACGCAGAAGACCCTTCGCCGACAGAGAGCGCTCAACGTAGGTCTGGCCGTGTGCGAGTTCGGGGAATGCGCCTGACGCAAGAGCAGCTTGCATCTTCTTGTCGAGATCGCCCCAGCCGATGGCTTCCTGAACGACCTTGATACCCGGGTTGGCCTTCTCGAAATCCTTGATGATTTCGTCAACAGCGGCCTTGGTCGCCGCATTGGGCTCGGTATGCCAGATATTGACGACCTTCTGAGCCTGGGCGCCGAAGCTGGCCCCCATAACTCCCACTGCGGCCGCTGCGCCCAGCAGCCAATGGCGTTTGATCATGAATTCCTCCCTTGCAGACAATAAACGAAGCCAACTTCCGGTTCGCGGATGGCCCATCTTCGTTGTTACCCGAGCTCTGCGGGGTCGCTCAGGGCGCCGCGAACTCGGTCTCCGATCAAGCCATTCCCTACTTGCACGTAAGTCAGTCGGCCCGTACCATATCTCACGGTATCAGACACCGCAACGGCCAACCGTTGCCCCGTCGACACGTGGATCAATAGAGTGGCGCTCCGTCCAAAAATTGGTCATTATTGATGTTCCTCCATCCTCGATGCTCGGGTAGCTGCTCCCAACAGCGCCGCGATCGAAGATCGCCAGCCAACCGGAATGTCGATGAAGTCCACTGTACAGAGGTCTGATCAGCCCCTGGCCACCAACGGTGCCAAAGCTCAAGAGAGCATGCGCGACCGCATCAAGGCAATCGCCACGGATCTCTTCATCCAGCACGGCTACCGCGGCGTGAGCTTCGGGGACATCGCGACCGAACTCGGGATCACGCGAGCCAACATCCATTATCATTTCGGCAATAAGCAAAACCTGCTGGACGAACTTCTCGAGGAATACGTCGACGGCACGCTCGAACGCATGCGCAAAATCTGGAGAAATGAAACAGACACGTTCGCCGACAAACTCGAAGGCATTATTGCGTTCAATCGCGAGCGCTATCTGCGATTTAATCAACGCGGCGATACCGGCAACCACTGGAGCCTGATCACGCGCATGCGCAATGACAGCGACGCGATCGGCGAACGCTCACGACGCACGCTGCAGAAATTTGGCCTCACCCTGTCGTCGGATGTGGAAGCCGGCGTTCAACTCGCCATTAAACGCGGCGAGATGGGGGGCAACGTTCCGATCGATCAAATCGTCCTGCAAGCCGTCAGCATCGTAAACGCTGCCGGAACCATCGCGCAGGACGCCGGCAATTTCGATCGATTGGACGCCCTGTACCGCGCCTTCCTGGGAACCGTCCAGGCGGCCTACGGCGGAAAGCCAAAGGCCAAATCTAACGCAAATACTAGAACCAAGCGCGACGCATCGCGCGCGCATAATCTTTCACGCTAATACACCACATAGGGGGAAATACCATGGTCCGCATTTTGGTATTACAGGGCGCCAACCTGAATTGGCTGGGCATTCGCGAGCCGGAAATCTACGGCAAGACCACAGCGGCAGAACTCGACGAGAAAATCCGCGAGCATGCACACGCCAACGATTATGACGTCGAGATCGTCTACAGCAATATCGAAGGCGAGGCGATCGAACGACTGCAGGATGCGCACCGCCGCAACGTCGATGCGATCGTTTTCAATCCCGGCGGTTTCTCATACGCCGGCTATGCGGTGCGCGATTGCGTTCTCGGCATCAAGGTACCGGTTATCGAACTTCACCTGACCAATCATTACGCGCGCAATATCCAGTCGGTCACGGCATCGGCCGCAAAAGCGGTCATCCTCGGCCTGGGCCTCGACGGCTACTATTCAGCCCTCGACGCGGCACTGCGCATGACGCGCAAATCATAAGGCCGGGTTGACCGTCTCGTTGGGCCTCGCCCGCGACATCGCAATCACCGAAACGATCTCGAACAGCATTTGCGCACCCGCCTGGGCGGTTGCGCTGGTCGCGTCGTACTGCGGCGCGACCTCCACCACATCGCCGCCGATGATATCGAGACCCGCCGCACCGCGGATCAAGGCCATCACTTCGCGTGGCGCCAGACCGCCAACTTCCGGCGTACCGGTTCCAGGCGCAAAGCCCGGATCCAGAGAATCGATGTCGAACGTGATGTAAGTGGGCCCAGTCCCTACCACCTGACGCATGCGCGCGACCACGTCGTCGATCCCCATGCGCATGAACTCCTCGGCGTGGATCACCGTCATGCCGCCGTCGTAGGAAAACTCCCACAGATACTCCGCATTGCCGCGAATGCCGATCTGGATGGTGCGTTGCGGGTCGAGCACGCCGGCCAGAACAGCCTCGCGAAACGGTCCGCCGTGATGGAACTTAGAGCCTTCGAACGGGCCGCCGGTATCGCAATGCGCATCGATATGGATCAGCCCGACCGGCCGCTCGCGACCAAGCGCCTTGAGGATCGGCAGGGCCATCGAATGATCACCGCCCACTGACGCGGGCGCGACACCAGCCGCATGCAGCTTCGCATAGAATGCCTCGATGTCTTCGTGGCTTTCCTGCAGGCTATAGCGGCTGCGAAACGGGATATCGCCAACATCCGCGATCCTGGCGATGCTCGATGGCACGATGCGGTGCACCTCGTGATACGGCCCGACGCGTTCGATTTGCCGGACAGCGCGCGGGCCGAACCGCGCACCCGGACGATTGGTGACGCCCAGATCCAGAGGCACCCCGATCAGCGCGATATCCAGACCGCCATAATCGTCCAGCTTCGGTGCGTCCAGCCGCAGCGGCGCGTCGAGAAATGTCGAAATGCCTTCGTATGGCTTGGCGCGGCGGTCGGCACTGGAAAACAGAATGTCTACGACCTTCTTGAATTCCGGGTCGAATACGTCGCCAGCCGATGCAGAGCCATATTTGGCCCGCAGGCGTTCGAGATTCTTTTCATCCATTGTCGCGCCTCGATCCGCAGATGGACCCATGCAGTATATCGCCGCCGGCATAAAAAAGCTCCCGGCCGAAACCGGGAGCTGAAACGGCAAACGATCGCTTACACCTTATGCATCCAAGATCGCGACGATCTCGAGCGTGCGGGGATCGACTACGAGAATCCGATTGCCGACGAGCACGTAGTTATAGCCGCGATATTGCGGGATGATCTCGACCACCGCGATGGGTAGCGGACGAAGGGTCACGTTCCGAGGCAAGCGCGTGCCAACAGAAATCGCAACGTTGAGATTATCGACACGAGGGCCGCCGCGCAAATTTTGCCGGATACGCGTACGCTGTTCGCTGGTCAGGTCGGGCCTTACGCCGACACCACCGCCGGCACCGCGCTCAGCGGATCCCGCTCTGTCCTTATCACGAGCCTGCCGCCCTTCCTTGCCACGCTGCTCATCCCGCCCCATGCGCTGATTGTCTCGCGACTGGCGACGCTCATCGCTGGCGCGCGGCTGACCATCTTTGGACTTGCGCTCCTCAACGGCGCGACGTTCCGGTCCGCGCTGCTGATCAGACGCGCGGCGATCCCTGCGCTCGGATCCGGTGCCGCTGTCTCGCCCGGCCGCGCCACGCTCCTGCTGCATGCCGCCACCAGCACCACGCTCACGCATTGAACCGCCGGGCCTTACGCCGCTATCGCCGCTCCGTGGACCTTGCTGCAACCCAGGCTGACCGCTGCCGCCGGGACCGCCTGCCCCCGGCTGCTGCTGTCCCGCAGCTCCGCCCTGCGCGTATGCGGCGGCACCGGCACTCGCCAATAATGCAGCCGAAGCCACCTGAGCGATTTTGAAGATCTTCATAAGCTTTGCTCCGCTAAATGTTTCACCTTGTAGAGAAAACAATTGCCAGCCAGCGAGGTTCCGAAATTCAGCCCACATCCAAGTGCGCGACTTCGGCACACAAAAAGAAAGCGCGCGAGCAGCGATCGATGCCCGCGCGCTTTCTTGCAATAAACAAAATCTATTTACGCGGAACGCGAGTTATCGCTGGTCACGACAAACTGCTCGAGCGGCGTCTTCAGCTCCATCGGAACAACACCGTCCGCACTCGGCATACCAACCGCGATGATGAGAACGCGGTGCACGTTGAAACCGCGGCCTTTGACATCGAACGTCCGCGCCTTTTCCACGTAACGTGCGAAAAGAAAACGTCCAACGATACACCGCGGAATTTCCGCTCCGGCGTTGATCTGCTGAAGAGCGTCCTGAAGTTGATCGCCGCTGTTCGACAGCGTCATTACGGCATCGACCTGCGAGGCGTCATCACAGGACAAACCATTGGTCAGGAACAACTCGCCAATGGCGGTTTTCTCCGCGGACTGCGAATATTCAACGCCCTGAGCTTCCGCGCGATCGTTGGGAAAAAACTGCGCCGAAGCGCTGGCCGTGCCAAGCGACAAAATGGCTGCAGCGCCTGCGAGTGCCGAGAAGCGAAAAAAGCTCGAAACGGACCGGGCCACGCTTAATCTCCATTCAGCGTCATCCTTCGAGCAAGTAACTGTTTGCTACCGCTCCGCGTTCCATTTTCACGCTGAATGGACAGGCACGTCAGCCGCTGACAGGCCCGGGCAGACAAGCTGAACCTCTGCGAATTCAATGCGTTGGTTCAACTTTCTGCAAGCACGCGAGCAAGCCGGTTTAGCAGGATCACCCGTTGCCCAGAACCGGCGTCGGCGCATCCTGGCGCAGCAGCTTTTCGGCCTTCAGCTCATCCCACAGGGCATTCGGGATCGCGATGCGCATCGACGCCAGATTGAGACGGACTTCCTCACCTGAAACCGGCCCTGGGATCACTGCCGCAACGGCGGGATGCGCGAGCGGAAACTGCAACGCTGCCGCGGCGAGCGCCACATTGTGTCGCGCGCACACCGCGGCGATCTTTTCAGCGCGCGCAATGATATCAGGGTCCGCCGGCTTATAGCCGTACATGGCGCCGGGACGTGGGCCCCGTGCAAGGATGCCGGACGCGAACGGTGCACCTATAACGATGGAAACGCCGCGCTCCTCGCACATCGGCAGTTCCTCGTCGAGCGCCTCCTGCTCCATCAGCGTGTAGGGCATGGCGAGCAGGAAGAAGTCCATGTCGAACCGCTTCAGGAAGCGCGGAATCATGCCAAGGTGATTGATGCCGGCACCGATCGCCTGGATCTCGCCACCAGCCTTCAACTCGGCGAGTGCTTGCCACCCCCTGCCGTCTTCCAATTCCTTCATGCGCGCCGCAATGCCTTCGTCCGTCAACTGATGGCGCAGGTCGAGATCATGGATGAGAAGCGCATCGACGCGATTGATGCCGAGCCGCAGCAGGCTCTGCTCATAGGAGCGCATAATCCCGTCGTAGGTGTAGTCGAAGCGACGATCGAACGGCAGCCCTCCGACCCAGCGGCTGTGGTGAAAGGTGTCGGCGTCCTTGGGCCGGAAATACACACGTCCGACCTTCGTCGTCAGCACGTACGACGCCCGCTGCTTGGTGCGCAGCACGCGACCGAAGCGCATTTCGCTTTTGCCGTTGCCGTACCACGGCGAGGTATCGAAGTACGAAATGCCCGCATTATACGCAGCTTCGATCGAGCCCTCGGCCTGCTGTTCGCCGATGGTTTCGTAGGCATCGCCAAGGCTCGCGCCGCCGAAACCGAGACACGTCACTTCCAAAGACGTCCGGCCGATCCGCCGTTTTGCAAAAGCATCCATGACTTTCGTTACCTCATACGGCAGTAAACGAGAACGCGTTACCGCAACGGTGGAAATGTCCGACAGGGCGCTGCGGAAAATGCGCGGTGCAAATCAGCGTCGGCTCGTCGCTGAACCGTTCGAGAATGGCGCGCCGGGTTTTGCCGGCGAGTTCCTGATCATAATCGGCCATCATCGACATTTCCGGGATCATCGCCTGCAACGGCGAATGGATCATGTCGCCGGTGAACAGCGCGTCGGCGCCAGGCTTGCCGAGGTGTACTGAGAAATGATCGATGCTGTGCCCCGGCGTCGGAATGAGACGCACCAAATCATTCAGTACATGATCGCTGGTGACCTCGTCGCAGCGCCGCGCCGCCACGATCGGCAGCACCGAGTCGGCGATCCACGGGCAGGCATCCGAATCCTGCGCGCTGCGCTCCGTCCAGTGCTGCAATTCGCGGCCTGAAAACAGATAGCGCGCATTCGGGAAGGTCGGCACCCAGCGCCCGTTGTCCAGACGTGTGTTCCAGCCGACGTGATCGACGTGCAGATGAGTGCACATGACGAAATCGATATCATTCAAGGAAACGCCAGCCGCCGACAGCCCGCGCTCGTAGCGGTCGTGCTGCATCATGTTCCAGAACGGACGGGCCGGGCGCGCCTTGTGATTGCCGACGCAGGTATCGACCAGGATGTTGTGATGCGGCGTGCGCAGCAGATAGCTTTGAATGTTGAGGATCAGCTTGCCCGTTGCCGGATCGATAAACGTCGGCTCCAGCCAGCTCCGGTGTTCTTCCAGGGTTTCCTTGCTCAGTTTCGGAAAGAAGAAATGCGGATCGAAGATGGGGCCTTCCCATTCCACGATCCTGTGAACCGTGGTGTCGCCGACAGCAAATGGCGTTGTCATGAAACGTTTTCTCCAGATGGAATAGATATGACCGAAAAGGGATCAGCGACCCCGCAACATGAATAGGCGGGCCGCCTGCACGGCCCAGGTACCCTTACTGCAGCCGCTTTTGCGCGGTGAACCGCGCGCCCCCCAGCGCCCGCGCCTGCACAAGTTCGACCAGCTTCATGTACGCGTTATAAAAAGCCTCATCGCCCGCCGGCGTCCCAGCCTTCAGCGCGTCCTCGCGCAGCTTCGTGTACATGCGGCGGCGCTCATCAAGGATGATGCCCCAGTCGGTCGTCAGGTCCTCGACGGAGACGACGTCGAGCCCCGCGGCATCCATGATCTGGCGATAAGCGTCGATGGTCTGCAGCGTCTGCGCGGCGATGCCGGTCCACATCGCGGCGGCTTCATCCGCATCCAGCGGGCGATGGATGACCCAGTCGGTGAACGCCAGACGCCCACCCGGTTTGAGAATGCGCGCGGCCTCGGCCACCGCCTTCGCCTTGTCCGGCACGTGAAGCAGCGCCTCCTGGCTGACCACCGCATCCATCACGCCATCGGCGATGGGCGCCGCGGTGACATCGCCTTCCAGCACGCGCACGCGGCCGTCGAGCCCCACGGCACGCGTCAAGGCAGCGGCACCCTCGGCACGTTCCCTGGTCAATTCGACGCCGGTGACATCGACGCCGTAACGATGCGCCATGTAGCGCGCCGGCCCGCCCAGACCGGCGCAAAAATCGGCGATCTTCATGCCCTCGCGCAGGCCGGCCCGAGCGGCCAGCGCGTCATTCACTGCCAAACCGCCATAGTGGTCCTGATCGTGATCCCACAGATCTTCGGGACGTAGGCCGTCGAGAGTGCCGCGCCGGGCTTCCAGCTTGCCAAGGATATGCTTCGCCGAGATCGGATGCCGCGTATAGAACGCAATGACGTGCTGCCGACGTTGATCCACGAACAGGGCTCCTCCCAGAGCATCAGGCTTATCATTTGAGTTGGCCGCACCCTGACATGTTCGTCGCGCCCTGTCAGCACACGTGTCCCATGCGCCTGATGCTCGCTTTTCACACCCCCCGGGCGGTCTGAATTTTGCCGCATCGCGTCGGCAAAGTTGCCGAAACAAGAAACGGGGGGCCGATGGGCACAATCAGACTGGCTTGCGGGCTGGCGATCGCTGTCGCCGGCATGGTTTCATGGCTCGGCGTATACCAGACCGGCGTCGCCGCACCGACTGCACCGGTCGGCGTGGTGACAGCCAAAGAGTCCTTCAAATACTATGATGTGAGCGGCAAAACCCTCGACGACCTGCGTCGCGACGTGTTCGCACGCGGGCCGTACGATGCCATCAAGGGCCAGCGTTTTGCCGGCTGGACCTCCTGGAACATCCGCTGGTGGCTCGATTACCAGACGGTGAGCGAAGGCTGTGCCGTCGGCCAGGCCGCCACCGAGACGCACGTTACCTATACGCTGCCGCGCTGGAAGGACGCGGCGAAGGCGCCCATCGAGCTGCAGGAAAGCTGGGCGCGGTTTTCCGGCGCCCTGACCGAGCATGAACAGGGCCACGGCCATCTCGCCCGCGAACTTGGCGCGCGCATCAAGACTGCGATCGAGCGACTGCCCCCGCAGCCGACCTGCGAGCAGCTCAACCGACATGCCGGCGATCTTGCGCACCGGATGATCTGGGAGGACGAAGAGCAGGAAGCCTATGACCGGCGCACCGGCCACGGCGCGACGCAGGGCGCTTCCTTCCCGCGCATTTTGGTACGCGCGCAAGGTACGGCAACGTCGGAAGCCATCACCGGCCACGCAGCCCAGCGCGAAACGACCCGGTAATTCTGCTGTGAGTCCAGGGATCATCCGGAGCTGTTGACCTGACATGGCGGAGCGTGTTCCCTTGCGCCGCCAAACGAGATAACCGCAGAAAGGTCACGCCGATGTCGAACGCCAACGCCGATCCCGTCGTCATCGTTTCCGGCGCGCGTACGGCCGTCGGCGGCTTCCAGGGCACTTTCGCCTCCGTGCCCGCGCCCGAACTCGGCGCCGCCGCGACCCGCGCCGCCGTGGAACGGGCGGGCGTCAAGCCCGAGGATGTAAGCGAAGTGCTGATGGGCTGCGTGCTGCCGGCCGGCATGGGCCAGGCGCCGGCCCGCCAAGCCTCGCGCGGCGCCGGATTGCCCGACCACGTGCCGTGCACGACCGTCAACAAGATGTGCGGTTCAGGCATGAAAACCGTGATGATGGCCTACGACGCCCTGCACGCCCGCCCCGGCGACATCATCCTCGCCGGCGGCATGGAAAGCATGACGAACACGCCGCACGTGCTGCCCAAGTTGCGCGCGGGCCAGCGGCTTGGCCACACCCAGATCTACGATCACATGTTCCTAGATGGCCTCGAAGACGCCTACGACAAGGGCCGGCTGATGGGCACCTATGCCGAGGATACGGCGCAAGCCTATCAGTTCACCCGCGAAGCGCAGGACGCTTTCGCGGTTGAAAGCCTGCGGCGCGCGCGGGCCGCCAACGAGGACGGCTCTTTCGCCAAGGAGATCGTGCCGGTCACGGTAAAATCCCGCAAAGGCGCCATCGAGGTGACGCGCGACGAGCAGCCGTTCACCGCCGACCCGTCGAAGATCCCGCAGCTTAAGCCGGCCTTCCGCGAAGGCGGCACGGTCACGCCGGCCAATTCCAGCTCGATCTCGGATGGTGCGGCCGCGCTCATCCTGATGCGTGAAAGCGAGGCGCGGCGGCGCAAGCTCGACCCGATCGCGCGCATCGTCGGCACCAGCAGCCATGCCCAGGCCCCGGCCTGGTTCACCACCGCACCAATCGGCGCCATGAAGAAGCTGCTCGATCAGGTCGGCTGGGACGTCAAGGACATCGGTCTGTTCGAGGTCAACGAGGCGTTCGCCGTGGTGACCATGGCCGCGATGCGCGATCTCGGCCTGCCGCATGAGAAGGTCAACGTGCACGGCGGCGCCTGCGCCCTTGGCCATCCGGTCGGTGCGTCGGGTGCGCGCATCATCGTCACGCTGCTGTCGGCGCTGGAAAAATACGGCGAGACCAAGGGCGTCGCATCGCTTTGCATCGGTGGCGGCGAGGCCACCGCGGTCGCCGTCGAACGCCTGACCTGAGCAGCCAGACAACCGCGAGCCGCCCGGACTGATGGTTATACTGTCCAAGGTGATCTACTTCCTGGCGCAGCCTTGGCACGCTGCGCTGGCGCTCACCGGCCTTGGCCTGCTGCTGCTGTTCTGGCAGCGCACCTGGCGAGCCGGGCGGGCGCTGGTGGCGGTTGGCTTTGCGCTACTGCTGGTGATCGCCTTCTCGCCGCTTGGTCAAGCCATGCTGCTGCCGCTGGAGGAACGCTTTCCGCAGGCCGACACGCCGCCGGACAATGTTGCCGGTATCATCATCCTGGGCGGCTTCGAGGACGGCAACGTCAGTCACGCACGCGGGATGCTGACGCTGAACGAGTCGGCCGAGCGGCTGACCGAAGCCGTCATTCTGGCCCGCAAACTGCCCAATGCCAAAGTGGTTTTCACCGGCGGCAGCTCCGATATGTTTCGCGAAGGGCATAGCGGCGCAGCGCCCATCGGCGCCTATCTGGCCGCGGCCGGCATCGGCTCTGACCGCATCATTCTCGAACCCGACGCCCGCAACACGCATGAGAATGCGCTGCTCACCCGCGATCTCGTCCAGCCCAAATCCGGCGAGGTGTGGCTACTGGTGACCTCGGCGGCGCACATGCCGCGTTCCGTTGCAGTCTTCCGACAGGCGGGATTTCCCGTCACGGCATGGCCGGTCGATTACCGCACGCGCGGGGTGCAGGATCTGACGCAGCCGTTCGGAGCGGCGGCGGAAGGTTTTCGCCGCCTCGACATCGCGACGCGGGAATGGCTGGGCCTGCTGGCATACTGGATGGTGGGCCGCACAAACGAACTATGGCCTGGGCCCGAACCGTCATCGCAATGAGCGACGGCGCGATCAACGCTTCTGCTTGACCGGCGTCGGCGTTTCCGAGGTCGGCTTGGGTTGCAGTTCCTTCTCCAGGTCGAACACCCGGCAACCCTTGTCAGCGAGCCGCTTGTTGTAGGCAACGAGCAAGGCCCGGTCACGTTGATATTCCGCATCCGGATCAGCACCAAAAGTCGATCCGCCGAACACCGGCGACACGACCTGTTTCGCGCTGCGCGACGCAGCCGAACTCTTCTCCGAAAACTGATAGTCACGGATCTGCAGGATGCGGACTGCCGAACGTCCGGTCAGCCGCTTGCAATCCATCGCCAGTTCATCGGCGCTGAGCTGGTAGCTGCCGTCTTGCTGCAGGGTACCCGGGGTGATGCGCTTGCTCGACGGCATCCGCAAGCGATCGTCCTTCCCCGGACGTTGCGCAGTCTTGGTCGCGGCCTTGTGGACAGGTTGGGCGGCGGCCGCAGGTGCGGTTTGGGTCGGCGGCGCACCCGGCGCCGAGGCGAGCACTACCGGCGTCGGCACCGTCACGGAAGAGGTCGGCATGTCCGCGGATACGGACGGCCCGAGCATACCCTCCGTCGCCGCGCCGGCACACCCGGCAATCAGCGTGGATACCACGCCAACAACCATCAGTCTGGATCGGCCAGCAAGCATCAGCGACTCGTTATTGTTCCGTCGTCAGACACGCGCCTCAAACGGGGCAGATCTGAGGCAAACGCGGGTTGCAGCCTATCGCCGGAGCCGATATCAACTGTCAATGTTGCAGCTTCGGGAGGCCTTCATGCCACAAGAAATCAAAATCGGGTACAAGGCCCTGGTCGACACTGCGAAGTCCGAAATCAAGGAATATACGGCCGAGGAAGCGGTCGCACTGGCCAAGAACCCGGACGTCGTGCTGGTCGATATCCGCGACCCCCGCGAGTTGGCCCGTGACGGCACCGTCCCCGGCGCCTTCCACTGCACGCGCGGCATGCTCGAGTTCTGGATCGACCCGGAAAGCCCCTACTACAAGCCGGTGTTCGGTGAGGACAAAACGTTCATCTTCTTCTGCGCGGGCGGCCTGCGCTCGGCACTCGCCACCAAGACCGCCCAGGATATGGGCCTGAAGCCGGTCGCGCATATCATCGGCGGCTTCGGCGCCTGGAAGAAAGCCGGTGGCCAGATCCAGCAGTGCGCCCAAGCCGGCGCCTGATCGTCCGGATCTGCTGCTAGCCCGGACACATCGGCAGCGCCTTGACGCCTCGAACCACCAGCGTCGAGGTGAACTCAGGCGTGTGCGGCGCGATGCTCCAGCCGTGCAATTCCCTGACGATACGCGGCCACGCCACCTCACCTTCCAGCCACGCGAGGTGCAGACCGAGACACGTGTGCATGCCAAAGCCGAACGAGATCATGCGCATCGCGTCGACGCGCGTAATGTCAAACCGCTCGGCATCCTTGAACACGCTGCCGTCGCGATTGGCTGCGGCAGGAAACAGATAGGCCCGGTCGCCCTCCTTCAGCGTCACCCCCGATAGCGAGACCGGCGCGCTGGCGATCCGCGATACAGCCACGATCGGGCCATCGTAGCGCAGCATCTCGTTGACGGCGGTCTTGACCGCAGCCGCATCGGCGGCACGTTCCCGAAACAGCTCGATTTGTTGAGGATGCGCGTGCAAAGCCCGCATCCCACTGCTGAAGAAGTGTGTCGTCGTCTCGTGACCGGCAAACAGTAGCAGCACACATGAGGCGAGCAGTTCTTCCAGCGTCAGCAGATCATCACCATCGTGCGCCGCGATCAGCCGGTCGATGATCTTCCCGCCCGGCCGCGCGCGCCGCGCTGCAATCAACTCCGCGAAATAGCCATTCATCGCGCGCAACGCATCGGACGCCGGCCGATATTTGCCGGGATCGGCGCGCGACGTCAGCACGAACCGCGCAAGATCATCCGACCAGGTCTTGAGCTGATCGACATCCTCCGCCGGCACGCCGAGCATATCAGCGATGACGTTGGCGGGCAGCGGATAAGCGAAATCACGCACGAAGTCGGCGTCCGCACCCTTGGCTTTGACATTGGCCAGCAACGTATCGACCTGCTGGGCCACGACCGGACGCAACGCCTCGATTGCGGCGGGCAGGAACGCCATCTGCACCAGCTTGCGCAATCGCGTGTGCACGGGTGGATCGTTGAACACCATCCATAACCCGATGCATTCACCGAGGTAGGAGATGTCGGGATTGGCATTGGCGGCGTGGCGGGCAAACGGCCGGATGCGATCGGACGATAGCTTCTGTTCGCGAAATGCGGCCCGCACGTGCGGGTAGGCGAACACGCACCACGCCGACAGGCTGTCGTTCCATTGCACCGGCGGACCGTCGCGCAGACTTGCGAGCACCGGATAGGGATCGGAGATCACTGCCGGACTGTTGAAATCAACTGCGGTCATCCGCGCGTCCTCCCACCGGCCTGTTTCTTTTTTGCCAAGTGGGCCGCGCGCAGCGGGCTTTGTCAACGTGTGGTCTGTTCGCGCGGCTTTGAAGGCGCGAGAACGCGCCTGCCTAACGCTTAGGCCGGCCGTGGCTCGCCCGGCCCCTGATCCGGCGGGTTCTGCGGCCCGTCCGTGCCCGGTCCAGCCGGCCGGCGATTGATCGCACGCGACGTGAAAACACCAAGACCGCGGCACAGCACGTAGAACACCGGCGTGAAGATCAAGCCGAACGCCGTCACACCGATCATGCCGGCGAATACCGCCGTGCCGAGCGACTGGCGCATCTCCGCGCCCGCACCGCTGGCCAGAACCAGCGGCACCACGCCCATGATGAAAGCCAGCGACGTCATGATGATCGGCCGCAGCCGAACCCGCGCCGCATCGATCGCGGCCTGGAAGCGATCCTTGCCCTCCTCCTCGCCTTGCTTTGCGAACTCCACGATCAGAATGGCGTTCTTGGCGGCGAGGCCGACAAGCACGATCAATCCGATATCAACCAGGATGTTGCGATCGAGCCCTGCGAAATTCACGCCGACCATCGCCGCGAGAATACACATCGGCACGATAAGCACGATCGCCAGAGGCAGCACCCAGCTTTCGTAGAGCGCCGCCAGCAGCAGGAACACGAACAGCACCGCCAGCGTGAAGGCGACGATGGCGGTATTGCCCACCATCTTTTCCTGCAGCGCGATCTCGGTCCATTCGAAGCCGAATCCCGACGGCAGGCGCTGCTCGGTAATCTGTTCCAGCGCCGCGATACCCTGGCCCGACGAAAACCCGCGCGTCATGCCGACCTGCACTTCCGCAGCGGGATAGAGATTGTAACGCGGCACGCGATAGGCGCCGGTGATATCGTGAAACGTCGCGACAGAGCCGATCGGCACCATCTCGCCGGTCACATTGCGGGTCTTCAGATTGGCCACGTCGCGCAGCGTCAGCCGGTAGGGGTTGTCGGCCTGCGCTGTAACCCGATAGGTACGGCCGAGAATATTGAAATCGTTGACGAACGCGGACCCCATATAGATCGACAGCGTATCGAACACCTGACTGATCGGGACGCCGAGCTGCTCGGCCTTGGTACGATCGATGTCGGCGTAGATTTCAGGTGTCCTGGTATTGAACAGTGAGAACGGCTGCTGGAACACAGGCGTTTGCGCGGCGGCGCCCACAACGCCCCAGGTCGCGGCCTCCAAGGCCGACAATCCGCGCCCGGCACGATCCTGCACATACCCCTTCAGGCCGCCACCGGTACCGATGCCAGGCACAGCGGGAGGTTCGAGCACGAACGCGAACGCCTCCCGCAAGGTGAACATCTGTGCACGGAGATCGGCAAGGATGCCGTCCTTGGTCAGGCCCTCCTTTATTCGTTCTTCGAAGCTCTTGAGGCCAACGAAGATCACGCCGGTATGCGGGGCGTTGGTGAAGGTTGCGCCGTCGAACCCCACGAAGGCAACGGAATCCTTCACGCCTGGACGCGACTGCAGGATCTCGGAGGCGCGCCGGATCACCACGTCCGTCCGCTCCAGCGTAGCGCCGGCCGGAAGCTGAAAGGCGGCGATGAAATATCCGCGGTCGAGCTGTGGCACAAGGCCAGTGGGTGTGGCCGCCAGCCGGTTGAACGTCAGGAACAGCAGCCCGCCGTAAGCGACCATCATGATCAG
Source organism: Pseudomonadota bacterium (assembly GCA_023412745.1). Lineage (GTDB taxonomy): Bacteria > Pseudomonadota > Alphaproteobacteria > Rhizobiales > Hyphomicrobiaceae > ZC4RG25. The sequence continues at coordinate 15,379 of JAEZBZ010000045.1, forward strand.
GCCGATGCGGACCAGCCGCGCGGTCAGGCCGCCATAACGGCTCGAAACCCAGGTGAAGCCGCGATTGAACCAATCGAAAAACTTATGGATCGGGCGCGTGAGGGTCGCCATCACGCCGCGCCGCTCGTGGTGATCCTGGTGCGGCTTCAGCAGCAGCGCGGCGAGTGCCGGCGACAGGGTGAGAGACACGAACGCTGAAATCGCGGTCGCGGCGGCTATGGTGATCGCGAACTGACGATAGAACGAGCCCTGCAGACCGGTAATGAACGCCGTCGGCAGGAACACCGCGATCAGCACCAGCGCGATGGCAAGCAGCGCATTGCCGACCTCATCCATGGTCTTGTGCGCGGCTTCCAGCGGCGTCATGCCTTCCCGCAGATAGCGCTCGACGTTCTCGACCACGACGATGGCGTCATCGACCACGATGCCGATGGCCAGCACCAGCCCGAACAGCGACAGCGTGTTGAAGGAAATTCCGACTGCGGCCATCACCGCAAACGTGCCGATCAGCGACACCGGGATTGCGATGATCGGGATGATCGCGGCGCGCCATGTCTGTAGGAATAGGATGACCACGATGCAGACCAGCAGCACCGCCTCGATCAGCGTTTCAACAACGGCATCGACGGAATACTGGATGAATTCGGTCGGGTTGTAGACCACCGAATATGCGATGCCCGGCGGGAAATCCCTGGCCATCTGGTTCATCGCCGCGATCACGGCATCGGACGTCGCCAGCGCGTTCGATCCCGGCCGCTGGAAGATGGCGATGGCCGTCGCCACCTTGTTGTTGAGGTAGGCATTGACCGTATAGTCCTGCGCGCCGAGTTCAACACGCGCGATGTCCTTCAGCCGGATGACCGACCCATCGTCCTCCGCGCGAATGACGATATCGTTGAATTGCTCCGACGAACTCAACCGCCCCAGCGTTTGAACCGAGAGCGTGAAAGCGCCGGGTGACTTCGCCGGTGCCTGATTGATGGCACCGGCGGCGACCTGCAGGTTGGCCGCGCGCAGCGCCGCAACGACCTCACTCGCTGTCAGATCGCGCGAGGCGACCTTGGCCGGATCGAGCCAGACGCGCATGGCGTAATCGCGCGCGCCGAATATCTGCACGTTGCCGACGCCGTCGATGCGGCCAAGCACGTCCTTCACGTACAGCGTGGCATAGTTGGAGATGTACTGCTGGTCGCGCGTGCCGTCCGGCGACAGCATATGCACCACCATCATCAGGTCCGGCGAAGCCTTGCGCACCGAGATGCCGAGGCGGCGCACGTCTTCAGGTAGCCGCGGCTCGGCGACAGACACGCGGTTCTGCACCAGAACCTGCGCCTGATCGACATCCGTACCGGGCTTGAACACCACGTTGATCGACAGGTTGCCGTCACCCGTCGATTGCGACGAGATGTAGAGCATATCGTCGACGCCGTTGACCTCCTGCTCGATCGGCGTCGCCACGGTCTCGGCCACAACGGAGGCCGATGCACCGGGATAATTGGCCACGATGTTGACGGTTGGGGGCGCGATTTCCGGATATTCTGCGATCGGCAACGCGCGCTGCGCGATCACACCGACGACGGTGATCAGCAGTGACAGCACGGTCGCAAAGATCGGCCGGTCGATGAAGAAGTGAGAGAAGCGCACGTGAGCCCCCTGCGGCGGCGTGATCAGTTCGAGGACGACTTAACCGGCGAGGCTTGAGGCACGACTTTCGCGCCCGGTCGCACCATGGGATTGGCAAGGCCGTCGATGATGACCCGGTCGTCGCGATTCAGACCATCCGTGATGATCCTCAGACCGTCATCAATGGCGCCCAATTGCACGGGATTCGCTTTGACGACGTTGTCCGGACCGACGGTGAACACGATCTTGCGAGCCTGGTCGGACACGATCGCCGCGTCCGGGATCAGCAGCGCATCGATCTCACCGCCGAACAGCTGAAGGCGGGCAAACAACCCCGGCTGCAGAAAATTGTCTTTGTTATCGACAAGAGCCCTGACGCGCATCGTGCCGGAGCGCGGATTGAGCTGATTGTCCCTGAAGTCGACGCGACCGGTGCGCGACCAGCCCTTCTCGTCCGCCAACTGAATGCGGACCGGGGTTTCAGTGCTACCCGGCGATGCCAGCGAACCGCTGCGCAACAGCCGCGAATAGCGCAGGAAATCCGCTTCAGACACATCGAACTCGAATTGGATCGGATTGATAGTGACGATCGTTGTCAGCAACGTGGCACCCTGCTGGCCACCGACGACAAGGTTCCCGGCATCAACCTTCTTGTCGGAGATGCGCCCTGAGATTGGCGCCCTCACCTCAGCCCAGTCGAGATTAAGCTCGGCGTTTTTGAGAGACGCCTCCGCAGCCTGCTGGCTGGCCAGAGCCACGTTAAGATTGGCGGTGCGCTGATCGAAATCACGCTGTGTCACGGCGCCGGATTTGACCAGCGGCGCCGCGCGCTCGACCTCGGTCTCCGCCAGAGCCACCTGCGCCTTCGATCGGGCGACTTCTGCTCTCGCGACGGCGACCGCATTCTCGAAAGGACGCTTATCCAGCGTAAACAGCAGATCGCCGGCCTTGACCATCTGGCCGTCTTTGAACTCCACCTTGTCGATAAAACCGGATACCCGTGCGCGAACTTCGACGCTCTCGATGGCGTGGAAACGCCCGGAATACTCATCCCACAAGGTGACGCGCTTCGCGATCGGCTGCACGACCGTAACAGGAACGGCGGGCGGTGCGCCCTGTGCGGCAGCAAAAGTGGTTGCCAGGACCAACCCCAGCAGAGCGGCAACCAAGCGGTTGCGCGCATGGAATACGAGCGGCATGCGAAATCTCCGGCGTGCGTCTCGCCTCTATATATGATAGCCAGCAGGCGGCGTAAGGCGTCCTCAGCCGAACATAAACATTTCTAGCAATCAGCGTCCCAAAATGAAGTCCGCGCGCATGCCGCAATTCGTCTAAGTGAGATTGGGTCCCTCACCGCCTGGATTTATCCCTTCCGCGTATTTTTCTGCGCAGAAGCCGCCGAGCCGTTCAAACGAGCAAAGGCGGTTCACCGTCCTGAAATGTTTCAGAAAGGGAAAACCACCCGGCACAAGTGCCAGGCGGTGCTTCGGGCTGCAAGCGCGGTTCAGAGGGCCGTCCAACGCTCAGCCAGCCAACGAATATCGTCCGCCTCAAGCTCGAGGTAAGGCACGCCTTCCAAGTCGTGATCCACCATATCCGTGGTCGTGATGCGGGCGATGGGTACGACCGCGGGCTCGATCACCACGTCCTTGTTGAATTCCCATTCCAGCTCAAGCACGAGCTCGGGGCGTTTCACGAGATAGGTGATCTTGCCCTGATCAAGCCCGTTCACGCCGAACACGATGGAAACCGCTCTGTCGATCTCCCAGCCACGCGCTTCAATGGCGCGCCGGCCGATGGGCAGGATCTTTTCCGGGTGAAGGCTGGTCTCCACCATGCAATGGCTGTGAATCGCACGTTCGTTATCGTACATCATCACCGAATAAATGCGCTTCCAGCTATCCGACGCAAAATAGTCCTCGACCGCCTTTTCCTCGGCTTTGCCCATGGCCTTGAAAGGAAACTTTTCATAATATGCCGCCATGAAGGCCGGATCCCAATAATCGAATGCCTTGCCGCCACGCGCTGCGGCAACGTCCATGGGTTCGATCACGACATCGGGATTGAAACGCAGAAAAACTTCGAAGTGACACATGCCCGGCGGCTGAATGTAATAGACATTCGTGTAGCCCTTGCCGTGCGATAATATTTTAACCTTGCGTTCGCAGCGCTGGCCCTTCGCTTCAAAGTAGGCCTCAACTACGCGCTGCATCGACCGCGGATGCAGAATGCTGTCGGTATAAATATGCGCGTGAAGCACATCCCCGCGGCCACGCGCCATGATTTGTAAAGCGTCCGTCCAAGCCGTGGACTCGAAGTAAGCGAGTATCTGCTCCCGCACGACTTTGCGAAGGATCATTTGTTTCCTCTCCGTAGCTTTTTGTTATTTGCAAACTCAGTGAATATGCGTCCCGCCATTTACGTCAACTTCGGACCCTGTCAGGTAGATCGATAGGTCGGAAGCAAGAAAAAGGCAGACACCAGCGATATCTGTAGGCTTGCCGAGCCGCCCCAGCGGAACTGCGGCTCGTAACTCGGCCAGTCTCCCCTCGCTGATACGGCCAGCTACCAGATCGGTTTCGATCAATGATGGACAAATGGCGTTGGCGCGAATGCCCGCCGGTCCGAACTCGCGGGCAATGGCCTTGGTGAGACCGAGCACACCGGCCTTTGCGGCAGCGTAATGCGCACCGCCGAAGAAGCCGCCACCTCGCTGGCCTGCCGCGGACGAGATATTGATGATCGATCCCTTGCCCTTTTCCTGCATCGCCGGAATGCAGACTTGACACATGTTGAACGTACCGCGCAGATTGACATTGAGCACGAGGTCGTAACCCTGCGGGGTAATCTCCAGAAACTTGTCTGGTTGCGTAACGCCCGCATTGTTGACCAGCACATCAATGCCACCGAGATCGCGCCTTATTCTTTTAGCTACGCTCTCGCACTGATCCCGGTCCGTCACATCTGTGCGATAGCCCTTGTGCCCTGATCCGGGAAGCCCATCCGCAGTTTGCTGGCTGTCTGCCTCGTTCAAATCCAGAATGGCAACCTTGGCGCCGTGCTCTGCGAACAGTGACGCTGCCGCGCGGCCGAGGCCACGCTCGGTCGCTGCGCCAGTGACGACGCAGACCAGATCTTTGAGCATTTCCTTCTCCTGCCTTGATCCAGATCAGCTTTTTGGGCTGTCCGATTCCATTTCTTCCGCCGACGGAACGGCAGGCAGGGATTCTTTCCTGCTTTCCACAGCCGATCAGCCACACAGCATGGCAAGGACCGGAACAATTGTCATTGGCGAGCTGGCACGAGCCAAGTCTGCCGCGTTCTTCTGTGTTTCTCTGAGCTTAGGCCGCAGGCAAGCGGCAATTGAAAGACGCCTAAGGATCATTCAAATAAAGATAAACTGCGTTTAGCCTTTTTTCTATGCAATCTAAGATTGCACTTTACTTGAATCATATGCCATTAGACAGTAGGCCTACGGATTATATATCTCGATAGTCACCCCTGTGGGATGTGAGGGGGAGTGGCGTCATGAGTGACGTAAATTGGGTGGTTTGCGGCTGGTTCACGCCGGACTACCGTCCGTGGTGGGACAATCTACGTGCGGAGTTGGATGCTAGCGGCGCGCCATATGACTTTGTGGAGGTCGCCAAACAGTCCGGCGGCTGGGAAAGCAACACCATGCGCAAGCCGGCGCAGATCAAAGCGGCCATGGAACGGCATCCCGACAAGACGATCATCTTCCTGGACGTCGATTGCAGCGTGCCGGGCGGATACGCCGGCCTTGAACGCCTTGCCAAAACGTCAGGCGACGTCGGCTTTCATTTCCGCACCAAGTGGCGTCGCTCGGGAGGTCACCGTCTCGGACCGCGCTCCGGCACCATGGTGTTTAAGCCAACCGCCAATAGCCGAGCATTCGTCGACGCCTGGATCAAAGAAACCCATTCGGCACCGCGCTATACCGTGGATCAGACATCGCTCGCGGTTGCCATGGGTCGATGCCCCAACGTCGCCATTACGATGCTGGACGTGAGCTATTGCGCCATTCCCGATGACAAGTGCGCCGAACCGATCATCCTGCATGATCGCGCCAGCAAATCTGCACCCAAGCCTAATAGACTTGCGCGGCTGTTCAATCGCCTCGCCGCACCGATAGTGTCTCCGGCAGCCTGATTGCGCGCTCCTGAGACGCTGCCCGTTCAAGGCCGTCAGCGTTGACGTGCCTGCGCGCCATCGCACATTTTGGATATAAAAAACCCGCCCCCAGGGGCGGGAAGCAGCTTGGCAGTTCAAGCTGCTCAGATGGTTGAGATTGAAACGAGAATCCCTGACCCGACTGTCGCGCACAGGGTCCATGGAGCGGTTGCGCGCAAATTCAGAGTGGTGGGCGCTACAGGGATCGAACCTGTGACCCCTACCATGTCAAGGTATAGGTCTCGCGTGCGCGCGAGTGAAATCAATGCGTTAGTGAGTGCGTGGAGGTGCAAATAGTGCGCATGTTTGCGAGTCGTTCCGCCGCAACTGGTTTTTGAAACCAGGGAGCACTACCACCGCATCACTCCCCTACCCCCTGGCCATGGATAGAGAGGATGAGATATGGCTTATCAAGCTGACGTACAGGATTCCGAGAAAGTCATCGAACCCGAGGTGCGTGGAATGACGAAGACGATTGCCGAACTTGCAGCCGAGAACTTTGAAGCTGGAGAGCGGTTGCAGGTCATGCGAATGATGAACGTGCCGCACACCTACGCCCCAACAGACCAGTGAGAAAGGAGAAGGGTGATGGGGAACCAATACCCAACCGATGATCAGCGACGCGTGGCTCGGTATCTCGCTCTGCATCCAACCGAACCTTCGACTTGGCCGATGGCTCTGATTGATGAACTGCTCCACACGGAGCAAGTCGACGGCCACAAACGAATGATGGAATTGATCAGCCAAATCGGCGCTCGATCGAGGCGAGCCTAAGATCGCTTGACTATGTTCTCCATATGTTCCAGTGATGGGACATGGGCAACTATACCGACCGCGTCAGCATCTACGACAAAGACGGATGCGATTACCTCGTTGAGATCTACGACGAGAATAATCGGATGGAACGTCTGATCGGAAAGCTCGATGACTTCTACGCAGCCGTTGCAGCGTGGCAGGAGACGACCTCAAGAAACCCCGGCAAGCGCGTTATCATGAGGCATCGAGCCAGGGTCATTAAGAACAGCCTAGAGCGGGATTAGATCACCAGCACCATTCCAGCAATCACCCCGCAGGCCACCATAAACCGGAACGGCCACCTCAGCCTGCGAACAACCGGCCGATGATTGGCAGGCTTTCCCCCCACGAGATCCGGCCGGTGACCGCCGCTCCCACCACCGTGATGCCGATCCCGATTTGTATGAAGTGCAACGGGCTGAGCCCCAGCATCGAGGCCGTCTCCAACTTTGTAACCCGGCGGTCTATTGTATCGATCTTGGCTTCGATACGGCCCAGCGTTTGAGCGTGATGGTAGAGTAACTTGAGACGGGAAAGAAGGATGCTGGCGCGCGTGCCGAACTTCACCGGAACAAGTACGCCGTCGCCACGATCTGCGAAGCTCTCGTGCGGAGCCTGGGAACGCTCGGTTCCTTCAGCATAGAACGCCAGCACCTCCACGCTCCGCTACTGATACGGTGTGGGGG
>JAEZBZ010000047.1 GCA_023412745.1 Pseudomonadota bacterium
GAAATCGGTATTCGGGGTGTGAGGAGCGCTCGAGCGTGAACTGGATCAATAACGTCGTGCGTCCCAAGATCCGCAGCTTCCTGACGACGAAGCGCGAGGTTCCGGACAATCTCTGGGTCAAATGCCCAGAGAGCGGTCAGATGGTCTTTTACAAAGACCTCGAGGCGAACCAATTCGTTGTGCCCGGATCGAACTATCATTTCCGTATGGGCGCGGACGCACGCCTGAAGCATATGTTCGACGACGGCGAATACACACGCTATCCCGTGCCGTCCGTCACGCTCGATCCGCTGAAATTCCGCGACGGCCGCCGCTACACCGATCGCCTGAAAGACGCCAAGGCCGATACCGAACTTGAGGACGCCGTTCTCGTTGGTGAAGGCAAGCTCGACGGCCAGGATGTCGTGGCCGCGGCCCAGGATTTCCGCTTCATGGGCGGTTCGCTCGGCATGGCGGCCGGCGAGGCCGTGATCGCCGGCATGCTGCGGGCGGTCGAGAAGAAGACACCTTTCATTCTGTTTGCTGCGTCCGGCGGCGCGCGTATGCAGGAAGGCATCCTGTCGCTGATGCAGATGCCGCGCACCACCATCGCGGTGCAGCGCCTGCGCGATGCACGCCTGCCCTATATCGTCGTTTTGACGGACCCAACCACGGGCGGTGTCACGGCGTCCTATGCCATGCTAGGTGACATCCATATCGCTGAGCCGGGTGCGCTGATCTGCTTCGCCGGACCGCGCGTCATCCAGCAGACCATTCGGGAGCAGTTGCCCGACGGTTTCCAGCGCGCCGAATATCTGCTGGCGCACGGCATGATCGATATGGTCGTGCATCGCCATAAGCTGCGCGAGACGTTGGCTCGCATCTGCCGCCTGCTGGCGCCGAGCAAGCTCAAGGCGAAGGAAAAGTCGAAGCCGATCAATGGTCATCACACGCATCTCAACGGCACGCCGGTGGATGGCAAGCTGATCGAAACCGGCCGCACGGACGTTACCGTCGTGGCGGAGCCGGTCGATGATGCCGAGCGGTTCGAGGCTCGCGAGAAGGCCAAGCGTGATGTGCAGGCCGGCAAGCAGCGCTCGTTGACCAAGGATGGCGGCGCGCCAAGCGCGTAAGCCTCTGGCGGTGCCATCGTGAGGCCGTGGCTGATGGCTATTCAGCTCAGGGTTTAAGTGCAGTCCTGCAGTAGATCAGATCGCCGCTCCGTTGCCGGAACGGCCTGACCGGCGGAGCCGCGATGCCGACGAGCGATGAACTCCTGGCTGAACTGAAAACGCTACACCCGCAGCTCATCGATCTGTCGCTCGGCCGCATCCAGCGGCTGCTGGCCAAGCTCGGCAATCCGCAGGATCGCTTGCCGCCGGTTATTCATATCGCGGGCACCAACGGAAAAGGTTCGACCGCCGCCTATCTGAAGGCGATGCTGGAAGGCGCGGGACGGCGCGTGCATGTCTACACCTCGCCGCATCTGGTGCGCTTTCACGAACGCATCGTCGTTGCGGGTGACGAGGGCAAGTCCAAGCCTATCAGCGAGGCGGATCTCGTTGCCCTGCTGACCGAGGTCGCGCGCGTCAATGCCGGTGATCCGATGACCTTCTTTGAGATCACCACGGCGGCGGCATTCGCGGCGTTCGCGGCCAATCCGGCCGATGCGGTGATCCTGGAAGTCGGGCTCGGCGGACGGCTCGATGCGACCAACCTGATCGACAAGCCCGCGCTGTCGGTGATCACGCCGATTGCTATGGACCACGCCGACAAGCTCGGCGACACGCTGGCCAAGATCGCGGCCGAGAAAGCCGGTATCCTGAAGCACGATGTCACGGCCGTGGTCTCGCAGCAGGACGACGAGGCGATGGAGGTGATCTGGCAGCAGGCGCGCAAGGTGCGGGCGCCGGTGATCGCCTGGGGGCACCATTTCGACGCCTACGAACAACGTGGCCGTATGGTGATCCAGCAGGAAAATGTGCTGCTCGATCTGCCGAAACCGGCACTGATCGGCAAGCACCAGATCATCAATGCGGGCACGGCGGTGGCCGCAGCTTTGGCGCTGCGTCATCTCGGGCTGAACGAGCGCGCCATCGAACAAGGCTTGGCCGATGTAGAATGGCCAGCCCGGATGCAGCGGTTGCGCTCGGGGCGGCTGGCGGATGCCATGCGGCCGGGATCGGAACTCTGGCTCGACGGCGGGCACAATCCGGCCGGTGGTCAGGCGATCGCGCAGACGCTGGCCGATTTGGAAGACCGATCACCAAGCCCGCTGTATCTCGTCGTCGGCATGATGGGACAGAAGGATGCCGCGGGCTTCCTGAAACCGTTTCGCGGATTGGTGCGCGGCATCGTGACGGTGCCTATCCCGGGCGCGCATGAGCAGCCGCTTACGCCCGCTGGCCTGGCGGAAATCGCTGGCGAACTGGGCTTTCCCGCGGTGCCTGCCACGGATGTCGCGGCTGCTTTACGCTGGATCGATGCCAGCGACCGCGGACCCAAGCGTATCCTGATCTGCGGCTCGCTATACTTGGCCGGTCACGTGCTGGCGCTGCAGCAGGGCGTGACGCAGCAGTCAAACTGATTATAGCCGCCCGGCAGCCCGGCGCTGCTCATAAGCCTTGAGGTTCGCGTACGCGACGCGGTGCAGCGTATCGTCGATGCCGTGTGCGCGTGCCTTGTTGAGCAGGTAGCCAATAACGTGATCCGCCTCGACCGGCCCGCCACGTTCCAAATCGCGCAGCATGGACGCCGTGAGCGTCGACTCTGGGTCGTCGAGCAGGCTGCGATTGCGCTCCATATACGCCTCGGGCATCGGAAAGCCCTCGGCAAGCGCGATACTTGCTGTCCGGTTCAGCAACTCCAGCATCAGATCCACGCCGCAGGGTGCGCGCGCGATCTCGCCGACATTGGCGCGCATCAGCGTCGTCATTGCCGCCAGCGTCGACAGGAAGACGAGCTTCTCCCACATCTTCTGCATGATTTCGGGGGTCGCAGTGACGGTGGCGCCTTTGGTGGCGTCGAGCGCGGCTTGTAGTGCCGTGACGCGCGGGCTCATCGCCCCGTCCTGCTCGCCGAAAGTGATCATGCCCCAATCGTTCATATGCTTGATCCGGCCATCCGGCAGCAGCGTGATCGCAATGCCGGCAAGCCCGCCCAGCACGCGATGTTTTCCGAATTCCGCGTTCAGCGTATCGAGATGCGACATGCCGTTGAGAAGCGGCAGGATCGCAGTGTTTTCTCCAACGGCTGGCTTGATCGAAGCAATGGCGCTGTCGAGATCGTAAGCCTTGCAGGTCAGCAGCACCACGTCGGCCGGCGCGCGCACTTCGTCGGACAGCACCGCATCAACTTTGACCGTGAAATCGCCGAGCGGGCTTTCGACGACCAGCCCGTCGCGTTCGAGCTGCTGCTTGCGATTCGGCCTGACAATAAACGAGACGTCGGCGGACTGCGCTTCCACCAAACGCCCGCCAAAATAACCGCCGATGCCACCAGCCCCAAGACAAACGATGCGCACGTGTCACCTCTCCCTATCGCCGGTTCGCGGACCAGCATACTTGTCAGATTTTGCAGCATGCTGACATGAAAACGGGGTCTCCGCCTCAACGGAAACCCCGCCTGATCATGATATTTCGAAATGAGCGCGGTTCAGGCCGAAATCGACTCGTTGATCCAGGCTTCCAGCTTGGTCTTCTGCACGAGAGCGCCGACGTGTTGGTTGGCGACTTGGCCGTCCTTGAACACCATCAGCGTTGGCATCGCCTGGATGCGATACTGCTGGGTGATGCCGGGGTTCTGGTCGACGTCGACCTTCACAACCTTGACCTTGCCCTTCATCTCGGTGGCGACCTGTTCCAGCGCGGGCGCCATGGCCTTACACGGGCCGCACCACTCCGCGAAGAAGTCCACAACCACCGGCTCGGACGATTTCAGGACCTCGTCGGCGAAATTCTGATCAGACACGGCTTGCGTCACGATGCATCTCCTGTTGGGCGCCCCACATTCTGGTTCAAAAGGGGGATTCGATCGTGGGGACTCGAGTTCAGCGTCTGGGCGAAAGGTAAGAATGGCCTCACTGGGCGTCAAGCCGAGCGCTGCCATGATGCCAGAGGCTTTCCTCTGCGGTGTCGAGCATGTCGTCAGGGATCGGCATCAGGCGGGCGCCGTCCGTCCAGAGAATGGCGCAGCGGATCGGTATGTCCTGGAAAATCTGTTTCAGGACAAGACGATAGGCTGCCATCTGGGACACGTAGAGCGGTGCGATGCCAGTCGCTTCCAGCGGCGGCGGGCGGTTGGTTTTGTAGTCCAGGATCAGCACTTCGTGATCCAGCCGGCTCAGCCGGTCGATCTGGCCGGTGATGCGGAGCGCGGGGCGAAGACCTTTAGGATCAGGGATTTCGGCTGCGATCGGCACCTCGGCGCGGCTGTCCGAGCCGAACAGGGCGCCAAACTGTGGATCATCCAGGATTGCCAGGGTTTCTCGCACAACTCCGGCCCGGACACGCGCGGGAAGATCCTGGCCGCGCAGTTTCATGAAGCCTTCCGCCGCCGCCTGCCGATCCGGCGCGGCGATCCCCGGCAGATGTTCCAGCAGGGCGTGGGTGAGTGTGCCACGCAGGAAACGGTAGTTCTCGACCAGCGCGCGGGGCGACGTGCTGCGTGGTTCCGTATCGGTGGCGCCGGATCCGGCTCCGGCGGGGGGGTGATCGATCGGATCGCCGTTGTCGTCGCTATGCAACTCACCCAGCCGTGACGGTGCCAGCGGAATGGTCATCACTGGTTCGCGGGGTGCGGTGTTGCGTGCCCATGCCGGCAGCGGCTCGGTCTTCTCTTCGCTCTGGACTGCGACTTCGGGCCTGCGCGGTTCGACGGTTTGCTCGGACGATACGCGCAGAACGTGACGGCCGTCTGCCTTTTCAATCCGCTCGCAGACCCCGCGCAGGCCGTCCTCGATCATGCTGTACCAGCAGTCTGCCGGGCGCGCCTTCTTGCCCTCGAAGCCGCACACGTACAGCCGGTCCTTTGCGCGCGTCATGGCGACGTAGAGCAGGCGGTTGCGCTCCTCGGCTTCGGCGGCGCTGATGGCACCCTTGGCGCGCTGAACGGCGGCATGGCGGCTGGTGCCTTTCACCGGCCACAGGCAGGGATCAGGGAAACCCTCCGGCTTCTGCGCTTCCGGCAAGGCTACCAGCGCGCCGGGCCGCTCTCCGGAAGCCGACGTGCAGGTGTCGGGCAGGAACACGATAGGTGCTTCGAGACCCTTGGCGCCGTGCACGGTCATCACGCGCACTTCATCGCGGCCGTGTTCCTGGTCGCGCTTGATCTCCATCTTCAGCCGCCGCAGCCAGACCAGAAAGCCCTGCAGCGAGGGCGGCGAGCGGCCGTCGCAGGTGAGCGCGAGGTTGACGAATTCGTCGATCGGATCGGCCGCCTCCGGGCCAAGTCGCGCCAGCAGGCGGGCGCGCACGCCTTCGTTGTCGAGCAGCGCCGCGAAGAACTCATACGGCGGCATGAAGTCGGCCTCCGACCGCCAGCGGCGTAGCGTGGTGGCGGCAGTGGAGAAGCGCGGATTGGTCTTGGCAGCTTCCAGCAGCGCACTCCACAGCGAGCCCTTGCGGCCCGCAGCTATGGCGATCAGGTCGTCGTCGTTGAGATCGAAGATCGGCGATTTCAGCACTGTCGCCAGCGCCAGATCGTCTTCCGGTAGCACCAGGAATTCGCCGAGCGCGATCAGGTCCTGCACCACGATTTGTTGCGTCAACTGCATACGGTCGCTGCCGGCCACCGGAATGCCGCGCGCCTTCAACGCGGACACCATCGGCGCCGCGAACGGCGTACGCTTGCGCACCAGGATCAGAATGTCGCCCGGCCGGATCGGGCGATCTTCCGACACCAGCCGCTCGCCGCTCTTCAGCCAACCGGCGATAGTGTCGGCAATGCGTTCGGCGACGCGGACCACAGGCGATTGCGACGGCGTTTCGGTGAGCGGCGACCAGGCTTCGGCCGGATCGCTGTCCTGCCAGGTTTCCGTCGGCCAGATTTCTACGAGGCCGGCGTGGCCGATGCGCATGGCCTGATGGCGGACGCCGCCGGATGCGGAAGTCAGCCCCGGCGTGCGGGCGGTATCGGAAAACACGCGATCGACGCTGTCGAGCACCGGCGCTGTAGAACGAAACGACAGGATCAGGGGTAAATCACGCCAGACCTGATCGGCGGCGGCCGCGCGTTCGGCGAAATGCTTGCCGGTGCGGGCGAACAGTTCCGGCGCCGCGCCCTGGAAGCTGTAGATCGACTGCTTTTCATCACCGACGGCGAACACCGTGCGCACGGTTTCGGCCGCGCCGGTGCCGGAGAAGAACTCGTCCGCCAGCGCCGAAACGATCGACCACTGCTTGGGGCTGGTGTCCTGCGCCTCATCGACCAGCACGTGATCGAGACCGCCGTCGAGCTTGAACAGAACCCACTGGGTGGAATTGGAGTCGCCTAGCAGGCCTGCGGTTTTGGCGATGAGATCGTCGTAGTCGAGCGCGGCGCGGCGGGCCTTGGCCTCGGCACAGCGCTGCTGCACGGCATCAGCAATGGTCAGCAGCGCCAGCGTCGCCTCGATCAGGGTGTGCCCGATGCGCTCGTTCTGCAGGTTGATCCAGATGCTCTGGGCGTTGAGCATGCGCGCTTCGAGATCGGGATAGGCGTCCTTCACCGACTTGGTCATCAGCCGCGCGCGCGGATCGCCGGCGCTGGTGAGGAAATAGGCCGACAGCGCGGTGATACGCACTTGCTGGCTGATCGCGGTGTGCGCGCGGCGCAGATGATGGCTGAGATCGACGTCGCTCTTGCTGCCGCCGGACAGGGCGGTCAGCGCGCAGGACAGATCACCATCCGAAAGGACTGTGGCGAGACGCTTATCGACGTCAGCGCGGCTGCCGGTCGCGACGCCGAGCGCGCTGCGATAGATCTTCTCGAATTCCGCGATCGGATCACCTCGCCGGTCGAGCCGCGAGACGGCCTCGATCCAGTCGCGACGCGCCAGCGCACCGCCCAGCACCTGATCGAAAGCGTCATCGACCGAGAACGCGATCATCTTGCGCATCGCCTGGCCAAGCGCGCTGTCCGGTTGGCGTGCGGCCAGCATCAGAACGGCGTCGATGGCGTCGCGGCGTAGTGTGCGGCTGGCTTCGTCATCCAAGATCGAGAAACCCGGCGGCACACCGGCTTCCAGCGGGAAACGCTGCAGCAGGCGTTCGCAGAAGGCGTGGATCGTCTGCACTTTCAGGCCACCCGGCGTCTCGATGGCGCGGGCGAACAACTGGCGGGCGAGCAGCATTTCCGTACTGGTCGGCGGTCGCGCAAGCAGCTTCTTCAGATAGCCGACGAGATTGTCCTCGTCGCAGGTCGCCCATTCCGACAACTCGTTGAACACGCGCTGCGCCATCTCGGCGGCGGCTGCACGGGTAAATGTCAGACAGAGGATCTTGTCGGGCGCGGTGCCGGACAACAGCAGTTTCAGAACGCGCAACTTCAGCACGTGGGTCTTGCCCGCGCCGGCGTTGGCGCCAACCCAGGCGGAAGCACGCGGATCGGATGCGGCGGCCTGCGCGCGTTCGGTATCGGCCAGCGCGGTGCGTTGCGGATCACTCATCGCTGCCGCCCTCCGCGTCGCCGCTCTGCCACTCCTTGACGCGGGCCAGGTGCTCGAACTCGTCGTAGCGATAATCGTAGCCGGCGCGGCGCAGGGCGCGATAGGGCGTGTCCGGCACGTCATACAATGCGATGAGGCGTTCGAGCCCGGTGCGCACTTCGGCGGCTAGCGCGCTGAGATCGCCGCTTTTGATGTCGACCGCGACGCCCGGCGGCTCGCCGCCCGAGGCGGAGATGTAACGCAGGCCCGCAATGCCGCTGGCGCCGAGCTTGTCGAACCCGCCAGCCAGGGCAATGACCGCTTCAAGCGGAAGCTGCGGCGCGGTGCCCTTTGCGGCGCGGCCGGCGAGTGAGGCGATCGCCGAGGCACTGCCGGTCTTGTAGTCGGTGATGACGACGCCATCCTCGCGCACGTCGATGCGGTCGGCGCGCGCGGTCAGGCGGAACGGGCCGCCAGGGGCTTCCAGCACTTCGGTGCCGCTGACCTCGGAAAGAATGCGCGTCACGCCTTCGCGCCGCCCGGCTTCGGTATCGCCGAACCAGTGCGCGAAGCGTTCCAGGCGCGGCACCCAGAACGCGGCGATGCGCGGATTGCCGGTGTATTCGACCAGGATAGCGCGGGCGATCTCCATCAGGTGCCCGGCTGCATTCTCGGGCAGCGGGCCGCCGTGCATTCGCGCGAAGCGGCTCAGCGCTTCATGGATGATGGCGCCGCGCAACGCGGGCCCCGGTTCCGCCCCGAGTTCGGGAAGCTGCTCGAGCCCAAGCACATGCTTTGCGAATACCGCATAAGGATTGCCGATCCAGCGCTCGACATCGCTGACACTCATGCGGCGTGGGCGCAGCTCCAGCGCCGGACGCGGCATCGGTGCGGTGATGCGCGCGCGCGTTTGCGGAATGGCGTCGCGTTCGCGCGCCCATGTCAGCCACGGTCTCGGAGAGGCGAGAACGTCGCCGATTTCCATGCCGTCGAGCAGGGCCTTCAGACGCAGCAGCCAGCGCGAAGCGACAGTCGGCGCGCCGTCGGATTTTTGCGCGCGGGTGAGATAGACGGTGCGCGCGCTCATGAGCTGCGCGAAGTCGTGCGCGGCATAGCCGATGCGCTCTTCCGGCTGCGGCAGCGACAGCGCATCGCGCATCGGCCGGTTGAGCCACGGTCCGGCGTCGGTGGTTTCCGGCCACGTGCCTTCGTTCAGCGAGCCGAGGATGACGATATCCGGCTGCTGCAGACGCGCCTCGAACGGCCCCCAGATCGACAGCCGCGGATGCGCGGGCAGGTGCGGGCGGACGTTCTCGCTGGCGACGAGGCTGCGGTAGAAATCCGGATAATCGACGGCGGTCAGCGCGGGCGCGCTCAAATTCGGATCGAGCAGTCCGGCCAGCAGCAGCGAGGCGGCTTCACCGGCTTCGCCTTGCCACAGCGGCGAGCTTTCCTCGGTCTCTGCGGTGGCATCCGGATTGGGCGGCAGGGTCGCCAGCGCCTCGGCGGTCGCCACGTGCGCTTTGACCAGATCGCCGAGCGGCACGGCGTCCGGATTGGCGAAGCAGGCGGCGAGAGGCTCGAACGCGGCAACGAGGCGGACCACGAGATCGCGGGCGGCGTCCCAGTCCTCGTCCCACAGCCGGAGCAAGGCGCGCTGGCGGCGGGTCTTTTCGTCCTTGCGATGCTGCGCGTTTTCGATCGCAGCGGCGACGCCATCGAGCCCGCGACCGAGATATTCCGTCCGGAACGCGATGATCTCGAGATTGCGCGCCGTGCGGCGGATCACGCCTGCGCCGAGCCCGAGCCGGGTCAGCGGATGGCGCAGCAGGGCCATCAGGGCTGCGGGCACGAAGTCCTGGCTGATTGCGTCGATGACGAGATCGAGAAATGCGCCGGGCACGGTTTTGCCGAACGGCCGGCCGGCGGAGTCGTCGACGCGGATGCCCCAGCTTTCCAGCCGCACCGCGACGCGCCGCGCCAGCACGCGATCCGGCGATACCAGCGCTGCTGTCTGTCCCGGGACTTCAAGCGCTTCGCGCAGGATCAGCGCGACGGTTTCGGCTTCGTCTTGCGAGTTCGGCGCTTCGATGCAGGAGATGCCTTGCATGGCATCCCGCACGGCGGCGCGGTTGGCGCTGGCTATGAACCCGCGCCAGAGGTGACTAGTGGCGGCCGGACGCAGCGCTTCGCTTATGAGCCGCGCGCGCAGGTCGGCCGATGCCTGTTGCGCGGTGTCCTGCGCCGGCAGGCTGCGCACGGCGAGGCGATCGACCTGCAAGCGTGATAGCAGCTTGGCCAATCCGAACTGCGGATGTTCAGGATGGCTTGGCAGCGACGCCCAGCTTTCCGCATCGAGGTCTTGATCGAGACCCGGCAGAACGATGGCACCTTGCGGCAGACCAACCACCGCACGCATCAGCTCGGCCGTCGCCGGAATGCTGCCCGTTACGCCCGCCACGATGACCGGCGTCGACGGGGGATCGCGCGTCAGGCGTTCGGCTTCGGCCAAGATCAGCCGGTTGCGGCGGTCCATTGGCGACACAAGATTGCGTTCGTCTAAGTGCGCTGGCCACCATTGCAGCACGATCTGCAGGAACTGCAGGGTCTTCTGCCAGTGTTCGGAGAAAGTCTCAGGCACAAGTTCGGCGAGGCCCGAAAGGTCACCGCCCTCGGTTTCCACCATATCGACCAAGCGGCCGAGTTCCTTGGCGAGATTAGCGGCCTGTGCCGGTGTGCTGGCGCCGGCAGCGGCGTAGGGTTCGAATTCGCTGCCTTCGCGCATGGCCGTGGACCAGCGCAGCACCAGCTCGGTCAGCACGAGGCGGCGCTCCAACTCGCTGATGGCAGGCGGAATGATCAGGCTGCCCGGTGTCGCGGTTGGCGTGGCGGTGAGGCCGGACAGCAGCGTCAGGTCCTCCTCGGCTTCCGCGATGGGCCGGATGCGCGGCAGCAGCAGCGCGCGCTGGCCAGAGGCGGCGAGGAAGGCGTGCTGCAGACTGCGCGCAGCGCGCCGCGTCGGCAGCAGAATGGTGATCTGGGGCAGATCGAATAGGGCAGTAGCAGGGCCGCCGATGCGCGGTAGGTTGCCGTTCAGGATCGCAGTCGCCAGCGCGTCGAGGAATGGCAGGCCGGCGGGCGCTGTGAACAGGGCGCCGCATGCGTCGGCCTCCGCGTAGATTTCAGGTGTGCCGCCCTCAGCGGACATCGGCACCGCTCATCAGGTTTTCTGCCTCGGTCAAAGCTTCCGGCGTGCCAACATGCATCCATACGCCGTCGAGCCGGATGCCATACACCCGCCCCCGCGCGATGGCGCGATCCCACAGGACATTGAGCGAGAACGGACCTTTCGGCGCGTCCTCGAACATCAGCGGATGGGCGATCGAAACGCCGGTGAAAACGAACGGCGCGACCTGCCGCTCCGGCCGGCGCTTCACCACGCCGTCGGCGGCCATCACGAAATCGCCACGGCCGTCATAGCCGAGGCTCGCCGATCCGAGCGCCAGCAGCAGCAGGCAGTCCATCTTCTCAGGATCGAATGCATGCGCCAGCCGGGCGAGGTTCGACTGAACGCCGTCGATCCACTGGCTATCGGAATTGTGGATCAGGAACGGATCGCGGCCGAGCTTGGGAAGCGCTTTGACCACACCGCCCCCGGTATCGAGCAACTGGCTGCGCTCATCCGAGATTGTAATGCCGGGCGATTTGCGCTTGCGGACGTGGGTTTCGATCTGGTCGGCGTGGTGATGGACGTTGACTACGGCCTGCGGGATGCCCGTCTCCGCGATGCGATCGAGCACGTGGTCGATCAGGGGTTTGCCGTCGAGCTTCACCATCGGTTTCGGCATCGTTTCGGTGAGCGGACGCATGCGCGTACCCATGCCAGCCGCCAGCACCATTGCCGTCTTCGGAAGCCACGTCATGCAAGTCTCGTTCGTCGCTTGAGGATTGTCTCAGGAGTGCTTCGGCGAAGGGCAGGGATTGTGATGTCGTCTCAGCCTTCGATCGGAGGTGTACGGCTCTCTATCGGAAAATGCGACTCGTACCATGCCTTCAGCGGTTGAAGTGTGGCGTGTTCGAGGTTGCGCTCCAGATACCCCCAGATGCGCGGAATGTGGCCGAGGTACTGAAGCTTGCCGTCGCGGCGGGCGAGACGGGTGAAGATGCCGAGGATCTTGGTGTTGCGCTGGGCGCCGAGGATCGCATAAGCGAGGCGGAAGGCGTCCGGATCGAATGCCGGGTCGGCAGCCGCGGCTGCCTGTTGATAGTGGTCCAGCAAATCGCGTTCGAGTGCGGCCGGTACATCAACACGGGCGTCCTGCAGCAGCGACACCAGATCATAGGCGGGATTGCCGAGCAGCGCGTCCTGGAAATCGAGCAGGCCGACGCGTTTCAGACCGGTTTTATCCGGCAGCCACATCAGGTTCGGCGAGTGGAAATCCCGCAGAACCCAGCCCGCCAGCTGCGCCAGCACGAGATCGAAAAGCTGATGCCAGCGGGCGAGATAGTCGGCGCGAACGGCTTCCGGGACAGGCGCGCCCTTGATCGCGGGCCAGTATCAGTCGATCAGCAACTC